>CAZSYU010000019.1:0-55607 GCA_964611345.1 uncultured Pseudomonadales bacterium | reverse complement strand
GGCTCTTGGGGCGGGGAAGAATGCATGCAGATCAACAAAAACGGACTGTTGGCTGGCCAGGTGGCAGTAGTGACTGGAGCGAGCCGCGGTATTGGCGAATACATTGCCAAACGCTACGCAATGGAAGGTGCGCGAGTAGTAGTAACGGCGCGAACGGTGCAGGCCGGTGAACACTATTTGCCGGGGAGTCTTACTGACACAGTCCGGGCGATAACTGCAGCTGGTGGCGACGCCATTGCCATCAAGTCTGATCTCGCGAAGCAGGCAGATGCAGAAGCACTAATCGAGCAAACCGAGGCCCAGCTTGGCCCCGTTGATATTCTGGTTAATAACGCGGCGATCACCTACTTCGCACCCGTCGATGAGTTTCGCCAAAAACACTATGACCTGATGATGGCCGTTCAGGTTTGGGCGCCTTTTCATATGGCGCAACGCGTGTTGCCTGGTATGCGCAAGCGAGGCCATGGCCGCATTCTGAATATCTCATCTGGTGCTGCCATTCACCCTGACAAGACGCTAGCGGGTCGTGGTGGCACCGTCTATGGTATGTGCAAGGCGGCTCTTGAACGATTTACTACCGGGCTTGCACAGGAAACCTATAACGACGGCATTGGCGTCAATGTGATTTCTCCTGGCCTTGTTGCAACGCCAGGTGTGATGCACCACAAGTTGATCAACGACAGCAATCGGGATCTAACGACGCCGGTGGAACACATGGCCGAAGCCTGTCTGCGTCTGGTGCATGGCGATACACAATCCTTCACCGGGCGCATCGACTATGCAGACGAAGTAATGCAAGAGTTTGCCTTGCAGGCGGCGGATATCGATTCGGTCTTCCCAAAAGCCAATACGGAGTAACCCAGTGGCAAAACTACTGCACAACGAATTTCCTCCCGGTTCTCTGCACGCCAAGGATCTTGAGTATGTGTTGCACCCCACGACTAATCTGGCAGCGCATCTCGAAACCGGTCCGTTAGTCACTGCGCGCGCAGAAGGCGTCTACGTTTACGACGATCAGGGCAAGCAGTATCTCGAAGGCATGGCGGGGTTGTGGTGCACCGCATTGGGTTATGGGGAAGAAGAACTAATTCGGGTGGCCACCGAGCAGATGCGCAAGCTGAGTTATTCACAATTGTTTGCCAGCAGAACCAACGAGCCTAGTGTTTTGTTAGCCGAGAAGCTCTGTAACATGGTGCCGATTAAAAATGCCCGGGCGTTTTTTGGCCTTTCCGGATCAGATGCCAACGATACTCAAGTGAAGCTAATGCGTTATTACAACAATGCGCGTGGTAAACCAGAGAAGAAAAAGATCATCTCGCGTAGCCGCGGATACCATGGGGTTACGCTCGCCTCCGGCAGCCTGACCGGCCTGCCACCTTTTCACAAACATTTTGATCTGCCCATAGACGGGATTTTGCACACCGATGCACCTCACTATTATCGCGGTCATCGACCGGGTGAATCGGAAGACCAGTTTGTGAATCGCATTGTTGGTAATCTCGAAAAACTGATTCATCGCGAAGGCGCGGACACCATCGCTGGCTTTATCGCAGAACCCGTGCCTGGCGCAGGTGGTGTTTTTGTGCCACCTGCGGGGTACTACGAAAAGGTTCAGGGACTGCTCGCAGCACACGACATTCTGTTCATCGACGACGAAGTGATCAACGGTTTTGGTCGGCTTGGCGAGCGCTTTGGTGCAACGGCGATGGGTATCCAGCCCGATACCATGAGCTTTGCGAAGGCTATTTCATCGGCCTATTTGCCGATGTCGGCGGTAACTGTTCCTGAGTTTTTGTTCGAGACGCTGGTCGACGCCAGCCGCGAATTGGGTAACTTTGGTCATGGCTTTACCTATACCGGGCATCCGGTTTGTGCTGCGGTTGCGCTGCGTACGTTGGAGATTTACGACGAGCGTGATCTGTATTCGCATGCCGCCAAAATTTCAGTGCCCTTTCAGCAAGGTTTACAGAGCTTTGCCGGCGATGAGTTAGTGGGTGAGGCGCGAGGCAAAGGTTTGATTGGCGCGATAGAGCTGGTCGCGAACAAAGAGACGGGTGAACCCTTCGCGCCGAGTGCAGGTGTCGGTGCCTACTGCGCCGCTGCCGCACAGAAGCGCGGTCTGATTGTCCGTAGCCTGGGCGATTCGCTGGCTTTCTGCCCGCCTATTATCATCACCGCCGCGCACGTTGATGAGATGTTCGAGAAGTTCCGCGGTGCATTGGATGAGACCACGGATTGGGTTCATCAACAAAAACTGCGAACCTCATAGTTCAGGCTAGCAAACTGCAAAGCGCAGGTAGCAAAGCGTGACCGGACTCGCACCTGACTTTAATCTGTTGCGCCCACACTGGCCGCTGCTCTGTGCCAGCGATGAACCGGTTGCGAACAAGCTAAATGTGACCGCGGCCTGGGACACAACGCCAATCGCGCAAGTGGCAGTGGCGGAAGAACGCCATGTGCAGGACGCTCTATTTGCGGCCTTCTCGATGTTTCGGCAAAAAGATCGATGGTTGTCACGCGAGCGACGCATCGAGTTGCTCGAAAAAGCGGCCGAGCTAATTCGTGATCACGCCGCCACACTGGCAACCGAAAGTTCACGCGAAAGCGGCAAGCCGCTTGTTGATGCGCGACGGGAGGTAGAGCGAACGCTGGCCGATTGTGCGGTGGCAATTGCGCACCTCCATGCTGGTACCGATGCACCCTTCCCCACTGCGCTGAAGCCTTCGGCAAACTCGCACGATACGGTGTTGCGCCGCACAGAGCCGGGAGGTGTGGTGGTCGCGCTGCTGGCGGCCAATCATGGGCTGGAACTTGCGGCCCGGTATTTGTTTGCGGCCCTTGCCGCTGGCTGTCCGATAATCGTCAAACCGTCTGTTGATGCGCCCTTGTCCTGCCTGCGGCTTGTGCATCTGTTGCACGAGGCGGGACTGCCCTATGTTTTTTGTCAGTGTGTGATTCTCCAGAGTGAAGTCGTAACGCAGGAGCTCGTCTGCGACCCTCGGGTTGCGCAACTGTGCTTTGTCGGGGCGGCAACAGTGGGTTGGGCGTTGCGCGCCCAGTTGCCGCCGGGCACCCGCTGCACGCTTGATCATGGTGGTGTTACGCCAGCCGTGGTGGCAGATGACGCTGATATGGACAGAGTGCGTGATGCACTGGTTGCTGGAGCGTTTTGTTGCGCGGGCCAGGATAGTCTGTCAGTGCAGCGCGCGTATCTTCCAGCGGCCACTGCAGAAGCTCTTGCGCGTGAGATAGGTGCGCAGGCGGCGGCTTTACCCTGGGGAGATCCGTTACTGGAAACAACGCGCATTGGACCGCTGATACGAGAGGCGGAGGTCGAACGTATACACAACTGGGTAAGTGCTGCGGTGACGGGTGGTGCGCAGCTAATGGCTGGTGGCTTCGCGCATAACAAGCGCTGTTATGCGCCTACCGTACTGCTTGATCCACCCATTGATGCGCTGGTGTCGACACAGCCTTGCTTTGGACCCGTATTGTGTGTGTATTCGAGCACGGGCTTGTTGGCAGCGTGCGAACGGGCAAACGCGCTTCCTTATGCGTTGATTGCCGCAGTGTTTACGCAATCGAGTGAAACTCTTGAGGTAGTGTTTAAGGCGCTTGACGCCTCGGCAGTGGTGTTAAACCAAAACCCCGCTCAGATTTCAGGCACAGTGCCGTTGCAGGGTTTGCGCCGCAGCGGTCTCGGGTCGCGGGGTATGCTCGCGTGCATTACGGCGTTGCAACTGCACAAAGCTCTGGTGCTTGACTAGACACTCGCGTTGCTGCGCGCTAACGAGCGATGGGTACGGCTCGACCCCTGGTGAGCGTAAGCAGGTCTGCTCCTGCAAGCTCGATCTCCAGACCGCGCTTGCCAGCACTGACAAAAATGGTGGCGAACTCGAGAGCGCTTGCGTCGAGGAAGGTTGGCAAGGCCTGGCGCTGACCGAGTGGGCTTATTCCGCCCAGCACATAGCCCGTGCTGCGCTGAGCTTTGTCGGTTGGGGCGAGTACGGCCTTTTTACCGCCGGCGGCGCTGGCCAGTGCTTTAAGATTAACTTCACTGGCTACCGGCACTATGCCAACACAGAGCTGGCTGGCATCAACTTGCAGCACGATAGTTTTAAAGACCCTTGCACTATCTACGCCCAGCACCTCTGCCGCTTCGGAGCCCCAGCTGTGACCCGTTGTCGCGGACTTGCCCTGGCTAACGTATTCGTGAATCTCAAAAGTTATGTTCGATTTGCTGACAATGAGTACGGCGGGAGTCATTTGCTAGTTTCGTCTATTAGTTTCTCTTTCGGCTTCTCTTTTGGTTTTTGGGGGGAAACTTTGCTTTGCCAACATTTGTTACGCACAAAAAAGCCCGCACAAGGCGGGCTCTTCAGAGACAGCCCGATGGCTCGCTAGAGGTTAACCCCCAGCGACTTCAGTGTGTCCATGGTCAGGCCACCGGTAGGCAGACCTTTGCGTCGTTGATAGGCATCCACCGCGAGCAGAGTTTGCCGACCAATAACGCCATCGGCGCCGCCAGCGTCGAAACCTGCACTTTGCAGCGCTTGCTGTACCTGGGTAATGACGTTTGGCGACATGTTGGTCTCGCAGAGTACTGAACGCCATTCCAGGCGAGCATTCGCAACCTGCACGCGCTTTGTCACGCTGTTGGTTTCTTCCGGAATCTTAGTGCGTACTTCTTTTGAGTCGGTAACCAGTTTGCGAACCTTCTTTACCTGGTACTTGGCCGGAACCGATACCTTGGTGAAGGTTGCAGGCGTCTGAACCACCTTACGCTCAACGGTCTTCTTCTTGGCAGGAATGTCTTTCTTACAGATAACATTGTTGGTCTTGGGACCAAACTCGCCTGGTGTTTGCACGGGGTGCCAAACGTACTTGGCTTCCGAGATCTTTACCTTGCGATTGACTTCTTCGTACTTGGCAGGGATTGAAGTGCGAACCTCTTTTGAATCAGTGACCAGCTTGCGTACCTTAACGCTCTGGTACTCCGCTGGAATCTCAACGACCTTGGTTGACGCAGGAGACTTTACGACGCGCTTCTTCACAACCTTGTACTTGGCAGGCACTTCAACCAGGCACATGATCTCACCGGTGCTACCATCGAGCTTTTCGACCAGGCCGCGACCCTTCTTCCATTCTGATTTGGCTGGCTCAACAAGCACTCGCTCTTCGACAGTTTCGTACACGGCAGCTACTTCGACCAGCTTCTTCGAAGCCGGCTTCACCAGAACCCGCTCTTCCACCAGATCGTACTTGGCGGGCACTACGGTGACTTTTTCTGACGCTTGAGCGACCAGCACACGTTCAGACTTGTTTTCGTATTTGGGGGCCTGATAGTGCTCGTGGTAGCACACACCCGACTTTGCGGTGGTTGGGTTTACTCCAGCATCAGCGGCGGCGCGCAGCACAGTCGGGTTAACGGCTACATTTGAGCTCAATGTGTTGGTTACCCATTGAGTGCTGGCCGGGCTGATTTCGACCACCTGCTTTTCGGTACCCCAAACTGCGGGTACGGGTACCAGCTTGGTTGAGGCCTCCGCGATCAACACGCGCTCTTCCACAATGTTGTACTTGGCCGGAATAATCTCAACCTTCTCGGCCGCCTCTTTGACAACAACAGTTGTCGTCTCATCACGGTATTGGGCAGGTACCATCACCTTGGCGTAGCACTCGCCGGGTTTGGCGTTGGGGAGCGTGTTGGTATTGTCTTCCAGAGCAAACATTGGCGCGGTAAGCCCGATACCAACGCCTACTCCGAAGGTGCGTAATGCGTATTTGAGCAATCTCTGTTCAGTCATGGTTTTTCCTGTTCTGGTCGTACATAAGTCCCATTTTACGGGACGGCGGCTGCAAGCGGCTCCAGTGGTGTTCGGATCGAAGAGGTTGTCGTTCCTTAATTTGCTCTCGTTCGACGTTCCCTCTTTTGATGTTGTCCTGGTTCGATAATAGTCGCGTTGGTGATTCTTGCCAGCCAGTCCGCTCCTTGGGTGGTGGCAGGTGGCCCAGTTGTTTGCCTAGTAAGAAGTAAAACAATTGAAGAATCAACGCGTTAGAGCTTTACCAGGTTGATCGCAATCTCGACCTTCCCCGCATTCGCTGGCATACTCCGCCGCACATCATTCGGCGCATCATAACTTAGTAAAGCGTCGTAACAAAACGGGCGTTAATCAATGTTTTACAGTAATTCAAACTTGTTGCACGGCATTCATAAAGCCGCCCGCCGGCCGAAAGTCGCGGGTTTTGCGCTGCTGCTGTTCAGCGCGCTGAGTATTGGTGGCGCCGTTAACGCCGTTGCACCGGGCACTGAGGACGAGATTCGTGAACGTCTTGCGCCCGTGGGTCAGCTCTGCCGAGCCGGTGACGATTGCGGGGTAGTGGCTGCTGCCGCGCCAACCGGGCCGCGTTCTGGCGAAGAGGTGTACAACTCATTTTGTTTCGCCTGTCACGCCACTGGTGTTGGTGGTGCTCCCACGCTGGGTGACGCGGCTGCCTGGGAACCTCGTTTGGCGAAGGGTCCGGATGCACTTTGGGGCACCATGCAAAACGGCCTGGGCGCTATGCCGGCGAAAGGCACCTGCGTGAACTGCAGCGATGATGAATTGCGTGCCAGCATGAATTTTATGGTCGATAGAGCTAAGTAGCACTTGCTCGAAAACGCCATAGCGACAGGTGCAGCGTCAACTCCATGCCACAGGTCAAAGCCTGACTTCTTGAGCTCTCTACCAATTTAGGGCGGGGGCTCGATAGCTAAGTGCCTCCTCTATTGCTGCACGACTGATAGTTGGGCAATTAATCTCAGCCGGGTTAACGCTACAGGCAGTGGCTGTTGCCGCGCTCGCCATCCCCTTTTGGGCCACCTGATCCATGTCGGTGATCGTGCGTGCGACCCGCAAGGCGCGATAATAGCCGCGCGCTGTTAATTCCAGCTTTTCTGCGGCTGCTAGAAGGAGTTTGGCGACTGCGGGTTCGCATTGGCACAGACGTTCGGTAGCTGCCTGATCCAGATGTGCGTTGAGCCGGCCGCCGCGCTCCAGTTGCAATGCCCGCGCCGCATCAATAACTCGCACATAGTTGAGCGGCGGGCCTCCTGGTACATCTAATGTCTCTGCAGCCTGAGAGGGTGGTTGGCTGGCCAACAGCGTTTGCAGGGGTACCGCCGCCACGTCGATGTGCAGATCGATGCGGTCCAAAATGGGGGCGGAGATTCGATTCTTGTAGCGTTCTGCCTGGTCTGGTGTGCAGCGGCAATTGGCCGGTTTACACACCAGCCCCGCAGGGCACGGATTCATTGCGGCCACGAGCTGGAAGCGGGCCGGGTACTCAATGGTGAAGCCGCGCCGGCTGATGCGAATGCTGCCAGCCTCCAGGGGTTCGCGCAGTGCTTCGAGGGCGTCGCGGCGAAACTCGGGCATTTCGTCGAGGAACAACACACCATTGTGGGCGTGGGTGATTTCTCCGGGCGTGGGCGGTGCACCACCCCCGGTAATTGCTGCGGCACTCGCGCTGTGGTGGGGTGCGCGAAACGGCGGTGTGCCCTGGACCGGCGCAGCCGCACCGGTCAAGGAATAGATTTCTGCGACCTCGGCTTGCGCGGACTCTGACAGTCTGGGCAGCAAGCCCCGTAGGCGTTCTGCCAGCATGGTTTTGCCTGCCCCAGGTGGCCCAGTCATCAGCATATGATGTCCGCCGGCTGCCGCGATAGTAAGTGCTCGCTTTGCCCGTGACTGGCCAACGACATGGCGGAGCGGGTCGGTATCGCGGAGCGTCGGTGGGCGGGAACGCGGTTGCGGAGCCGGTAATTGGTGGATATCGGCCAGCTCATCAAGGTGTCGAATGAGCTTCACGGCAGGCTTTGCGCTGACCGCGAATTCGTCGCTGTTGGCGGCGGGGCAGATTAGGGCCCGGTCGGCGCCTGCGGTTTCGCGGGCGCAGGTGAGTGCGCCGCGGACCGCGCGCAGGTCGCCAAACAGCGACAGTTCGCCAAGTAGCTCGTAGCCTGCAAACACCTGGGCCGGGAGTTGTTCGCTGGCAATAAGAATACCCACGGCAATCGCCAGATCGTAGCGACCACCGGACTTGGGCAGTTCTGCGGGGCCGAGGTTGACGACGATGCGTCCTTTAGGAAACTCAAATACGCTGTTTAAGATGGCGCTCTTTACCCGGTCCCGCAGCTCAATGCCATTCACCCCGGTGGTGGTGAAGCCAGGCAAACCGGTTGGCAGATGCACCTCAACGCTGACTGCGGGGGCAGACAGCCCAAGCTGGGCGCGGGAGTGAACCAGGGCGGTTGTCATGCATCGACTATGCCCCGCCAGGCGAGTGTTCAGGGTACGAGTCTCGCCCCTGAGGGTGTGCGCGTTGGTTGCGCTTAGGTCTGCTACTCGGCTGTTATTGCTGCTCGTCGAGTCGTTGTCGCAGCTCGTCGACCTCATCCTCCAGCCGTTGCAGCTGGGCCAGATAGCCCTCGAAGTCTTCGCGGCGCACCACCTGAAAAGGCGCGAGCACCGCGTCGATCGCCGGGCGGATCTGGTCGCTCAGGGTGTCGAGGGTGCTGGCCGGTAGCACCCGGCCCAGCGCCTCCAGCACCCGGCTCAGCAGTTCTTCCAAGAGCCTGTTGTTGGTGTTCATAGGCAGTTTCTCATGTTGCGGTGTTCCTCTACCGGGTGCCGGTTAGTGCTGGAGTGCACTAAAAAAGTGCAAGTTATCGCCCCTGGTGCGCCGGGCGAGTCATTCTGGGGCGCAGGGTTTGCCATCCCGCCCGCTGGCACCACAGAGCGGGATTCTGCCATCTGTTGCAACTGGCATGGAGTCTGCATCGCTCTCGAGGGCAATGTATAGAACAATTTGCACCGTCGGGTTCAACAGGGACAGATAGGAGTTCAATTAGACCCCACATACACCGGGACCCGCGGTATTCTTTGTCCTGCGCTTTGCGTCGAGCTCCACCGCCAATTCAGGAACCACAACATGAAACTAATTACTGCGATCATCAAGCCGTTCAAACTGGACGACGTGCGTGAGGCGCTGCAAGGCATCGGCGTGCAGGGAATGACTGTGACCGAAGTGAAGGGCTTTGGGCGTCAAAAGGGGCACACCGAGCTCTACCGTGGTGCGGAATACGTGGTCGACTTTCTGCCCAAGGTGAAGGTTGAGATTGCCGTTGACGATAACTTGCTTGACCAGGCAATTGAGGCAATCACCAACGCTGCGAATACCTCCAAGGTAGGTGATGGCAAAATTTTTGTGGTCGATCTGGCTGAGGTTGTGCGCATTCGGACCGGCGAGACTGGGCCCGAGGCGGTCTAACACCCGCGTATCTTGGCGCCTGCCCGCTTGCGGGATCCAGATCCTGTTCTATAACTACTCCGACACCCATGTGACAACACAGTGACGGAGTAAGCGATGAACTACGAGCGCAAGTTACCAACGACAGGCCAAGCGACCAAGACTGCAGGCACGAGCGAACCGCAGGTCGTGGACACCATAGTTGATGCGCACAGTGTCCGTGCTCGGGCGGCTGAGCGTGCCCAGTTGCGTGCTGACCTGGACGCATTCCTGGCCCAGGGTGGCAAAGTGACACGACTAGCGGCCAACCGGCGCGTGGATTTGCCGAAGCCACCACAAAACAATTACGGCAAGGGGGCTATCTAGCGGCGCGCTCCGCACATTTTTTGCGATCGCGCTTTGTGCTGAGGTTGGGACAGAACTGACGGAGCGGTCTACACTGGTACCCGCGGCTCAATCCCCTACCTCGAACACGGACCGACTTCATGCGCTATGTCAGCACCCGCGGACAAACGCCCCCGATGGCGTTTCAGGACGCCATAATTACCGGGCTCGCCCCCGACGGCGGCCTGTTGGTGCCGGAGACTATTCCCGACGTGCGTGCGCAGCTCGACAGTTGGCGCGATCTCAACTTCGTTGAACTGGCCATCGAGGTGATGGCTTGTTTTATCGATGACATTCCGCACGCCGACCTGCGCGCTATTGTCGAACGCTCCTACGCAACCTTTGATCATGCAGAGGTGGTACCGCTGGTTGATCTGGGTGAAACCCAGGTGTTGGAACTGTTTCATGGGCCAACGCTTGCGTTTAAGGACGTCGCTCTGCAATTTCTGGGACAGCTCTTTGACTACACGTTGGCGCAGCGGTCGGGGCGGCTCAATATTCTCGGCGCAACCAGTGGTGATACCGGCAGCGCGGCTATTGCAGGTGTGCAAGGCAAGGGCAACGTAAACATCGCGGTTATGTTCCCGCGGGGACGGGTAAGCCCGTTGCAGCAGCTCCAGATGACAACCATTGCTGATCGTAATGTGCACTGTCTCAGTATTGATGGCAGTTTCGATGATTGTCAGTCGATCATGAAGCGCGCGTTTGCAGATGTCCCCTTTAAAACACAACATGATCTGGGCGCGGTTAACTCGGTGAACTGGGCGCGCGTGTTGGCGCAGGTTGTCTACTACGTTTATAGCGCACTGAGGTGCGATAAAGGTGATGGTGTAGATGTCAGTGTGCCCACGGGTAACTTCGGGAATATCTTTGCAGCCTATGTTGCGCGACGAATGGGTGTACCACTGCAACGCTTGCTGCTGGGCACTAACGAAAACAATATACTGTCGGTGTTTTTCAATACTGGTGACTACACCAAGGGCGCGGTACATCACACCATAAGTCCGTCAATGGACATTCAGGTTGCAAGCAACTTCGAACGGTTTCTGTATTTTGGGTATGCCGGGGACGGCCAGCAGGTTAGCGAGTTTATGGCGCAGTTTGGACGCACAGGTTCGTCCAGTGTACCCCTCGAATTAGTCGCGAACGAACCCATCATGGCAACCGCGGTTGATACCAAACTAACCCTCGCAACGATTGAGCGCGTTTACGAAAAGCATAACTATCTGCTTGACCCGCATACGGCAGTTGGCGTTGCTGCCGCAGATGTGCTGGCGCCAGGTGCCGCACGCGAGCGACCGCTGGTGTGTGTAGCGACGGCCCATCCGGCGAAGTTTCCCGACGCTATTCGCACAGCTCTGCCCGGTGTTGACGCCCGCCATCCGCGCCTTGACGAGTTGCAGAATTTGCCGGAGCGGCTGGTTGAGTTACCAGCAACAGACGCGGCGGTGCGTGACTACATGGCAGCCAATCTGTTTTAGCGCCCCGGAAATCAGGGTCGATGACTTCAGCGCAGTGTCGCGTCAATTTTGCGGATAACAGCGGGCAAGTCCTGCAGGCGTGAAACCCACTGGCTGTAGTTGGGTTGTGCGGGAGCGGGGTCGTTGTTGATGTTCACCCACACAGTATGCCAACCGGCATTGGCGGCACCGTCTATGTCTTCTTCGAGGTTATCGCCAACGTGCACCACTTCATTAGCGCGGCAGTTGGTCCGTTTTAGCGTCTCAGCGAATATCTTTGCTTCCGGTTTACGCGCCTGCACCACATCTGGTGACATGCTGAACTCAAAGTGCGTGGCTAATGGCATGACACTGATATCTGCGTTGCCATTGGTGAGCGCAACGAGACGATAACTCTTGGCCAGCTCAGCAACCGTCTCGAGAGCTCCAGGGTAAAATTTCACGGTGTTTCTGCCTTGCATAAAAACTTCGAAAGCGTCATTGGCGATTGCCGCCGCCGCCTGAGCTTGCAGGCCGCAATGCTGCAGCGCTTGATTGAGCACTAGCAGTCGCAGGTTGGAAATGTTGTAGCGTAGTTGTGGATCGGCACGTAGAGCCTGTTCCCGCAGCGTTGTCATAAGCTCACCAGTTACCTGGTCTGAATATTCAGGCACACGCTGGGTTAGCCACTCGCGTAGCGTTCTTTCGGCAGCAACGATGGTAGGCACTACATCCCAAAGCGTGTTGTCGAGGTCAAAGGTGACAAGCTTGAGCATTGACTTAATCAGTCACAGGGTCTGGCTCTGATGTTTTGTCGTCTGCCTGCTTTGAATGCGCACGTGGGTGGGCGCTGTCGTATACCTTCGCGAGATGTTGAAAATCGAGATGGGTATAAATTTGCGTAGTAGAGATGTCGGAGTGGCCAAGCAGTTCCTGAATCGCACGCAGGTCGCCGCTGGATTCAAGTAAGTGGCTAGCGAAGCTGTGGCGCAGCATATGCGGGTGCAGCTCATTGCTACCCAGCTTCTGCTGCCCCCACTTTTTCAGGCGTGCCTGTATTGTCCTCGGGCTAATTCGCGTGTTGCCGCGGGCAGTAAACAAGGGCCCCGCAGTCCGTGGCAATCCGGTGGCTTCATCGCTGCTTATTGCTAACCAGTTCTGCAACGCCTGGATGCAGGCCTCACCGATAGGCACCACACGGTCTTTGCTGCCCTTGCCTGTGACCCGGATAAAGCCATTGGTCATATCAAGATCTTCAATATTGGCGCCGGTTAGTTCGCTAAGGCGCAAACCGCTGCCGTACAGTAGCTCGACAATGGCACAATCGCGTAAGAGCGTTTTTTGCCTGGTAGTAGGTGCTTGTGTGGGTTCTTGTGTTGATTTTGGGTGTGTTTTTGAGCCGGCTGCAAATAATTGATTGGCTCGGTCGACGTCGAGATTTTTCGGCAGTCTGCGTTTTGGCTTGGGGGCTTTAAGACCAACCGTTGGGTCAGCAAGCTGTGGTTGACTGCGTTGTGCAAAGCGAAAGTAGGCCCGCAGACTGGATAGGTGTCTGGCGATAGTGCGGGCGGATAAACCCCTGGCGTGCAATTGCGCAACAAACGCCTGCATAACCGTGGGGCTGCTATCGATGGGATTAGCCAGCCCTGCCAGTTCGCAGAAACGGGTCAGATCGCGCCTGTAGGCCGCAATGGTATGTGCGGAATAGCGCCGCTCGAATTGCAGGTAGTCGTAAAATTCCTGAAGTTCGACCATGGCAGATACGCGCCCGCCGCGTTATTAGCTGTCCAGCTTTCGCAGTGCAGGCGTTGGTTCGCGCTCGGCGGCTGTGTGAGTCTCAAAGGTTGCGAGTTGCGCAGAACTACTGGGTAAGCGCAGCAGGCGTTGGGCAGTGACATCCACCAGTTCGCCGATGAAGTCGACGAACAACATGCCCATGTCATTATTAAAACGTTCGCGGTTGTCGCTGCCTATCGCAAGCATACCGTTGCTGTTGGGTAAGGGGATGAGAACAGCCGAACCCTCGTCGCGTGACTGGCGAGCGGGAAACAAAGCGTCAAGTTCGCGGGTGCGTAGTGTCACGCAGCGTGCGTTGGCTGCATCGAACAGTTCTTGCAGGGGATAGTCATCGACCCAATGCAGCAAACTGGGTTTGGAATTCAACGCTGATTTTGCAGGCAGGCTTTGAGAAGTGTTTTGCACAAGGACGGTTCCTTGTTCAGCCGGGTCCTTATTAGCCGCGTCTATTTTAGTAGCCGCGTCTATTTTAGTAGCCGCGGCGCTATCATTCTTTAGGTAGCAGGTGAGGTGGTCGGCGGCGAAGGCTTTGACCAGGTCGTTACCCAGGGCAGCGTTTAACATTGCGGGTGTTTCTGCGCGCTGCAATGTGACACTCAGGGTGCGGGTTTTTTCGAACAGTGTGTCGTTCGTTTGAGCGTTGGCGAGTAATGCTTGCAAACGCCCGCGCAGATCGGAATTGCGTTTGCGCAGTAGCGATGCCTGACGTTGAGCGAATGAGATTGTGGTGCCACTTTCACTGGGTAATGCGAGCACTGCCAATAACTCGGGGTACTCGAGAAAAAAGTCAGTGTGCGTACGCAGCCAAGCCACCACATCGGCGGCTTCAAGCTCGGCCGGCATATCCTGTGCGCTTATCGCACTTACCCTCTTTTCTGTCATGAGGCTGTCTGTCCTAAGGTTTGACTCGCTGTGCGGGATACTAGACTTTGAATTCGCCGCGAAATACTGTGGCTGTGGGACCGATCATTTTAACTGGCTCGCCGTGTCCATTCCACATGATCCGCAATTTTCCTCCCGGCAAAGATACTTTAACTTTTGGTGCCAGTTTATTGCGTAGTACACCGGCAACTACTGCGGCGCAGGCGCCGGTGCCACAGGCTTTGGTCTCACCTGCGCCGCGCTCAAAGACCCGCAGGCGCACAAAATTCTGATCGACATAATGACAAAAGCCGACGTTTACACCGGCTGGAAAGGCGCTATGCGTACCGACTTGCGGGCCGATTTCGTTAACGGGGGCATGGGCGACATCCTTGACCTCTATCACGGCGTGGGGGTTGCCCATTGACACGGGCATAAACTCGATACGGGTAGGTGATGTACTGGACCCAGCTGCATCAGGGGTTTCAACCGCATCAAGAGTTAATGTCTGTAGCTCGGGCTCTGCAGAGTTAGCACTGGGGAACGGCAGGTCTTCGCCAAAGTAGGCTGGCACCCCCATATCCACTTCGACCTGAGTGTTCTCCAACAGTGTTGCAGTGATCTCACCGGTGTTGGTTTGCAGGCGGAGTTGCTTTTTGGTGGTGAGCTTGTTGTCGAGTACAAAACGTGCAAAGCAACGCGCCCCATTGCCGCACTGCTCCGCTTCTGTGCCGTCAGAGTTATAGATGGTGTAACGAAAGTCACAGTTGGATTTGTCGGGAGGATCGACTAACAGCAGTTGATCGAAGCCAATGCCCGTTTGGCGATTGCCGAGTGCAGCGATGCGCTGGGATGTCAACTGAAAGTCGGCAGACACTCGATCGATGACAACAAAGTCGTTGCCCAGTCCATGCATTTTGCTGAACCGAACTTGCATTAGGGCTCACCGCTGTTCGTTTGGGTTGCCGCATGGCGCTTGAGGGCTAGTCGCTCTGGTCCAAGCAAATCGTTCAACGTTTCGCGGTCGCGAATACTGTGGTGTGCACCATTGTCTGCCAATACTTCTGGTGCCCGCGTGCGGCTGTTGTAGTTCGACGCCTGCACCATGCCATACGCGCCAGCAGAGCGAACGGCGAGTAGCGTGCCTTCGGTCAAGGCAAGCTCGCGGTTGTAGCCAAGGAAGTCGCCGCTTTCGCAGACAGGCCCTACGATATTCCAGTTTGCCAACTCGCCTTGTGGTAGCTGGGCGTCGGCGGACTCTGGGCTAGCAACCGGTACTATGTCGTGCCACGCCTGATACAGAGCGGGCCGAATCAGATCGTTCATGGCCGCATCAACCACCGCAAAGTCCTTATACCCAGGAGCTGGGCTTGGCTTTAAATATTCTACCCGCGTTAGCAGTAACCCGGCGTTGGCCACCAGGAACCTTCCTGGCTCCAGCATGAAATGCAGGTTGCGACCTTCAAGACCTTGCGCAATGGTCTTACCGTAAGCAGCGGCGCTTATGCCTGGCTCGCCGTCGTAGTTCACTCCCAGACCGCCACCCAAATCGAGGTGCTGCATAGTGATGCCAGCGCTTTGTAACTCATCGACCAGCTCCAGCATTTTTGCCAGTGCTTCCTGAAACGGCGCAAGCTGGGTTATTTGCGAGCCAATGTGGCAATCGAGTCCCACCACCTCAAGTGTGGTGCTGTGGTGGGCGTGCAGGTACAGCTCTTTGGCCTGGTTGGCTGGCACCCCAAACTTGTTTTCTTTCAGGCCGGTCGAAATGTAGGGGTGAGTGTTGGCGTCAACTTCCGGATTCACGCGTACCGAAATCGGCGCGACTCTACCGAGCACATTTGCCCGCTCTTCGATACGTCTCAGTTCCGCAGGGCTCTCGACGTTGAAGCAACCAATGCCAGCCTTCAGCGCGAAATCAATTTCATCGATGCGCTTGCCCACACCCGAGAACAGGACTTTGCTCGCGTCACCACCAGCCTCCAACACGCGAGCGAGTTCGCCACCGGAGACGATGTCGAAGCCCGCCCCTAGCTGCGCGAATAAACGCAGTATGCCAAGGGTTGAGTTGGCTTTTACCGCAAAGCAAATGGTGTGTTCTGTGCCCGCCAGAGCCTGTGCCAGCTCTGCGAATCGCGCACGGCAATGACTGGCGGAATAAACGTAGCAAGGCGTGCCGTAGGTATCCGCGAGAGTGGTTAGATCCACCTCGTCAAACTGACTTATAGCTTCAGGACCCGACATAAGAAAAGTGAGAGCTATGACACACAGAGGCTTCCGGCAGCTCTAGCGGGCCTTTCTGCCCACAGGTAGCCACCAGGCCAGTCAACAGAACTACGATTAGCAGTCGCACAACACGCCTCCCGGAGGGCCCAGAATGAGCCGGGGAGTATACGCGGCTCAACGGCGGGCGCTATCTGCTTGGTCCGCCGAGGCAAAGGTGGCCACTACAGGCCAGTTAAGCGCTCCCGTCCGCGGATTACGGCCTCACGCACCTGGGCCGGGGCGGTACCGCCGAAATGGTTGCGGGCATTCACCGAGCCCTCGAGCGTGAGCACTTCGAAAACATCGTCGCTAATGGTTTGATTAAACGTTTGGAGCTTCTCGAGTGACAACTCAGACAGCGAGCAGTTGTGCCCGATGGCGTAGGCGACCGCCTGACCCACGCAGTCGTGGGCGTCACGAAATGCGACCCCCTTGCGTACCAGGTAGTCTGCAAGGTCTGTCGCCGTAGCAAAGCCGGCTTCAGCAGCGGCCGCCATCGGGGCTTTTTTAATCGTCATTTCGCCCAACAAGCCCACCATGGCGCGCAGGCAGTCGCGCAGGGTGTCGATGGCGTCGAACAGTGGTTCCTTGTCTTCCTGATTGTCTTTGTTGTAGGCCAATGGTTGCGACTTCATTAGCGACATCAGGCCAACGAGGTGACCAACCACGCGGCCGTATTTGCCTCTAATCAGTTCTGGTACATCAGGGTTCTTTTTTTGCGGCATTATTGACGACCCGGTGCAGTAGCTGTCAGAAAGTTCGATAAAGTCGAATTGCTGGCAACTCCATAACACCAGCTCCTCACACCACCGCGACATGTGCAACATGGCCATGGCGGCAACGCTGCAAAACTCGATGGCGAAGTCGCGATCGGATACGGCGTCAAGCGAATTCTCGGCGACGGCCTCAAAGCCGAGTTCAGCCGCGGTCTGCTCCCGCAGTATCGGAAAGGTCGTGCCGGCCAGTGCGGCGGCACCCAGCGGGGAGCGGTTGGTGCGTTTGCGGCAGTCTTGCAGCCGTTCGCGGTCGCGCATCAACATTTCGAACCAGGCCAGCAGGTGGTGACCAAAAGTGATGGGCTGAGCCGTTTGCAAGTGGGTGAAGCCAGGCATCACCGTGTCATTGTGGCGCTCAGCCTGATCGAGCAGGGTGGCGAGTAGAGCATCCATGGTAGTGGTGAGCTCATCGATGCTGTCGCGCAGATACAGGCGTACGTCGGTGGCTACCTGATCGTTGCGAGAGCGGCCCGTATGCAGCTTTTTGCCGGTGTCGCCGATCAGTGTGGTCAGGCGTGCTTCAATATTCATGTGCACGTCCTCGAGGGCAATGGACCACTCGAAGTTGCCGTTATCTATTTCCTGCTCGATCTGTGTGAGCGCGGTGCAGATTTGGTCGCGTTCGTCCTGGGTCAGCACGCCGGCACTGGCAAGCATGTTGGCGTGCGCGATAGAACCTCGAATATCTTGCTGGTACAGGCGCTGATCGAAATTCACCGATGCGGTGAATTCCTCGACGAAGGCATCGGTAGGCGCGGCGAAGCGTCCGCCCCATAGTTTGGTGTCGTTACTCATCGGATCATGGTACTCACTGTGTCTGCGCGCTGTTCGGCGTGCTGCGCCGTTTGCTTTGGGGCGCCGTGGTTAGGGTTTTGCCTTTCGCTGCCCAAAAGTATAACAATGCCGCAGTTTCTTTACGGCGTAGCGTCCTATCAAAGCCAGCCGATCTACAATTACCCACTTCCGGATCCCGGAATTGTGCAACGTCACCGCGTTAACGGTTGTCATACTGGTGGCACAGCTGTTTGTGCTCGTGTTGCTGTTGGCTGGAACTGAGCTAACGTGGCGCCGATTTGCGCTGCTGTCGTTGTTTGTCCAATGGGTCTCCTTAACCAGCGCTGGGATGTTGTGCTTTTTCCGGCCCATGTTCTTAAGATTTTCATTGTTTCAGGGCGCTGCACTCGCCTTCTTGCTGGTGATGGCGTCTACCTTTCTGGTTGGTATTGCTGGTGATCGAGCACTCAGCGGCGGAGATTCGGCTGTCGGGTTCGATTGGGGCGCTATTCTGCGGCAACAGGCGATCGCCGGCATTATTACCGGCATGGTGCTGCGCTACTTCTATGTTCAGCAACGCCTGCGTGAACAAGAGCGTTCAGAGTTGGAGGCGCGTATTCAGGCACTGCAGTCGCGCATTCGGCCGCACTTCCTGTTTAACAGTATGAACATAATTGCGAGCCTGATTGCGGTGGATCCGGATACCGCAGAGTCAGTGGTCGAGGATCTGTCTGCACTGTTTCGGGCTAGTCTTAACGACGTTGGCAACCAGGTGCAAATTTCGGAAGAGCTCGCGTTGTGCGAGCGTTACATGCGCATCGAGGGGCTGCGGCTAGGCGATCGTTTGGAGATGGACTGGCAGATTGAAGATTTGCCCACGACGCTCCGGGTGCCACTTCTGACACTGCAGCCGCTGCTTGAAAACTCGATTTATCACGGCATTCAGCCATTGCCAGAGGGGGGCAAAATTACTGTCCGGCTCTGGTACGACGGCGGTCGGGTAAACGTGGCGATTTCCAACCCGATACCGGATGCGTCGCTGCTTGAAGATGGGCGGTCATCCACCGAAGGTAATCGCATGGCGTTAAACAACATTCGTTCACGCCTTGAGGCGCTGTATGGGTCGAGCGCCCGCCTTGATACACAAGAAGAAGCGGGTCTGTTTGTGACAAGGCTGAGTTATCCTTATGCCCTGGACCGATGACTTGATGCTGGCTGATTGAGAGGAGGGCATCGTTTGTGCAGGTATTGATCGTAGATGATGAAGCGCTGGCGCGTGACCGGCTGGTGCGCATGGTTAGCGATTTTGATGAACATGCGGTTGTCGGCGAGGCTGCCAATGGCGTGCAGGCTGTCGAGCTCGCGAATCGAGACCGACCCGATTTGGTGTTACTCGATATTCGAATGCCAGGCATGGATGGCCTCGAAGCGGCGCGGCACCTGATGGATTTGGAAGAACCACCTGCCGTTGTGTTTTGTACAGCCTATGAAGAGCATGCAATTGAAGCCTTTGATGTCCAGGCCGTTGGCTATCTCCTAAAACCTGTCCGCAAAGATGACCTGGCCCGGGTGCTCTCGAGCGCCCATCGGCTCAATAAAGCGCAGCTTGCTGGGCTGGACGATGACGGCGTGCAACGTCGAACGCATATTTCCGCTCGCACCCGGCGCGGTATTGAGCTGGTGCCGGTCCACGAGATCAGCTATTTCCAGGCCGACCAAAAGTACGTCACGGTGCGCCACGTGGGTGGCGAGCTAATTATTGATGAGACGCTCCGCGAGCTTGAAGCGGAATTTGGCGAAGCGTTTATTCGCGTGCATCGCAACGCGTTGGTGGCCACCCGCGCTATTGAAGGTTTGGAGCGCAACGACGATGGCTCGCATCAGGTGCGCTTAAAAGGCATCTCCGAGCTCTTGGAGATTTCCCGTCGGCATGTCTCTGGTGTCCGTAAATTTGTCCGGTCGATGTAGGTGCTGGCAGTTACTGCTAAACACTGGACGAAGGCTGCTCTGCACAGGGTGACAGGGTCATGCGAACGATAACCATCGCCACCCGAGAGAGTGCACTCGCGCTATGGCAAGCGGAATTTATCGCCGCCCGGCTGCGCGAACTCGCTCCTGACTATGCGGTCGAGTTACTGGGTATGACCACCAAGGGCGATCAGTGGCTGAGTTCGCCGCTGAGCCAGGTGGGCGGCAAGGGCCTGTTTGTGAAAGAGCTGGAGCAGGCGATTATCGATGGGCGTGCTGATCTCGCGGTGCATTCCTGCAAAGATCTGCCGGCCGAGTTGCCCCAGGACTTTGAGCTGGTCGCAACGGGTTATCGGGCCGACGTTCGCGATGCGCTGGTGAGCAACAACTATGCTGATCTGGCGAGTTTGCCCCAGGGGGCGAGGGTGGGCACCAGCAGTTTACGGCGTGGTGCGCAGTTGCTTGCCCGGCGTCCGGACCTGCAACTCGCCAGCGTGCGCGGCAACGTCGGTACGCGCTTGGGCAAGCTTGATGCTGGTGACTATGATGCGCTGGTGCTCGCGGCAGCGGGACTTGACCGGTTGGGTCTGGGCGCACGTATCACCGAGTATTTCTCGCTCGCCGAGAGCCTGCCGGCTGCGGGTCAGGGCGCGCTTTCGGTCGAGTGTGCCCGCGGTGTAGGTGCCGACTTGCGGGCCATATTTGCCGGGCTGAATGACGAGAAAACGGCGCTCTGTGTGGCTACCGAACGTTCGGTCAGTGCTGCGCTGGGGGCAGATTGCTCCATGCCTTTGGCCGCCCACGCCACGCTGACGGATACCACTATCGAGCTCCAGGCGCTGGTTGGTGCCCTCGATGGGTCGAGCCTTTTGCGTGTCGAGTGCAGCGGACCGATAGCAGAGCCGCAGGTACTGGGTGGGCAAGCGGCGGCAGACTTACTGGCTGCGGGTGCGGGACCGTTGTTGGCCGCCGCCCGAGCGCAGGCGGCTGCCAACGCACGGTGAAAATCTTGCTGACCCGGTCAGAACCCGGCGCTAGCCGCATGGCCGAGGAGCTAGCGAGGGCTGGCTTGCAAGCGGTGGTTGTCCCGCTAGTGGCAGCCGAGCCCACGCAGCAGGATTTCCCGGCGGATCGTTACAGGCATGTAATTTTTGTCTCGGAACACGCTGTGAGCCATGCACAGGCGGTGTTTCAGGCGAGTAATCGCCCTCTGGCCAGCATTGCGCCAGCAGCCCAGTGGTATGCTATTGGACCGGCAACAGAAGCAACGCTGTTGGCGGCGCTTGCTGCCTCCGCTGCCGAGGCTTCCGCTCCGGTCGTTGTTGTGCCTGAACCAGCCCGCAGTGAGGGGTTGCTTGAGCATTCAGATCTGCAGGCCATCGCAGGTCACAAAGTACTGATTGTCGCGGGCGTTGCTGGCAGAGCACTGTTGCCCGATACGCTGCGTTTGCGCGGGGCTAGCGTTGAGTCCTGGCTGGTTTATCGGCGCACGGAACTGGCTCCGCCGGCGGCTAGTCTAGACACCGCGGCTGGTGTCGACGTCGTAGTAGCTTCTTCCGGACAGGGGCTCGAATTGTTGACTCGTCTTTGGTTCGAGGGAGATCGTAAGAGAGAATCGCCAGCCGAACGTCAGGTGCCTGTCTGTGTGCCCTCGCCGAGGGTCTACAATCTGGCATTAAAACTGGGTTGGCAGAAACCGGTAAACTGCCCGGGGGCGAGCGCAAAAGCAGTGCTTGCTGGACTGGCGGAGCAAGGACTCTGGGCGCCTGGCCGCCAAGCAGACAAGAAGTAATTGACCTAACCACACGGAATAGACACAAGCGCGATGAGTGATCACGAAGACAAGTACCAGCGGCCTGATTCAGATGCAGACGATGCAGAAATGGATGATGAGCAGTACGACCAAGAAGATGCGCTGGATACTTCCGCTGAGAACTCAGCGGGCGCAGCCGCACCGAAAATGCCATCCAAAGTGCCGGGCTATCTTGGTTTGTTGTTGGGCCTGTGTGGTCTCGGTCTTGCCGGTTATCTCTATTACCTGACGCAGTTGCAAAACCCTCTCGCGCCGGTAGAAGAACGCATTGCGCAGCTCGCTACCAAAACCGAAGCTAATAGTGGCCAGGTTGCCAACCAGTCGGATGCGTTGCGCAGCGAGATTCAGGCGGCGATGGATGCGGCTATGAATACGCAACAAGAACAGGCGCAAGAGCTCCGAACAGAGCTTGAAGCGCAACAGGAGAACCTCGAGGCGGCGCAGGCGGCGCTTGCTGAGTCGCTGGGTGAAACCATTACTGCGCAACCCCCAACAAGTCGTGACTGGAAGCTGGCGGAGGTGGAGTATTTGTTGCGCATAGCAAACCATCGATTGTTGATGGAGCGGGATCCACTCACTGCGGGCCAGCTACTGACAACCGCCGACAATATTCTTGGTCAGGTGGGTGACTTCTCGTTGTTTGATGTTCGGGCTCGTCTCGCTGATGAAATCCTCAGCCTCAAAGCGATGACCAGCACAGATTTGCAGGGGCTCTATTTACAAGTAGAGGCGCTGAAGAAAAGTGTCGCAACGCTGCCCCTGCGTCCCCCCGAATACACGGAAGCCAATGTTGCTCCTGGGGCTGCTTTAAATGCTGCACTGGATGACACGGATGCGGCAGATTCCATAGCCAATGCTCCCACCGACACACAGTCGGTTTGGCAAGAGCTGGGTGGTCGAATGTCGGCCTTCTTCCAGTACCGCAAGATCGACGGTAACGAAACTCGACGGCCACTACTTAGCCCCGACGAATCTATCTATCTCGAGATGAATCTGCGCCTTATGCTGGAGCGCAGCCAGTTGGCATTGATGCGTCGTAATCAGTTGGTTTACGAGCAAAGCCTCGTTACTGCGGATGAATGGATTGTTGAATATCTCGACGATGAGGACGCCTCGGTCGCGCAAACCCGCGGCCAGATTGCCGAGCTATTGGAAGTCGAGCTTGAGTTACCTGTGCCGGATATATCGGGTTCACTGAAGGCGCTTGAAGCGGTTAGTCGCGGACGTGACGAGCAGAACGCCGAACAGAGCGCGGGAGAGTAACGGTGAAAGTACTGGTCGGCATTCTAGTTGTTGTTGCCATACTCGTGCTGGCGGGTCTGGTGGGTACGCTCGCCAGTCGCGACTCAGGTTATGTGCTGCTGTCCTATGGTGGTCACGAGATTGTCACCAGCCTGTGGTTTGCACTTGGTGTCGTGATTGCTGCCTGGTTGTTGATACGCCTTGTTCTAAGTTTGATTGCCTCGCTGTTTTCCAGTGGCAGGCTGTTTGGGCGCTGGAACGCTCGCCGTCGACTAGAAGGCTCAAAGCGCCAAACCGAAATGGGCTTGCTGCTGATGGCAGAAGAAGAGTGGTCTGACGCGCGCAAATCACTGGTGAGTGGTGCGGCAGGTGCCAGTGCGCCGATGCTGAATTATCTGCAGGCGGCGCTGGCGAGCAACGAGCTTGGACAGATAAAGCGCCGCGATGCGCTGTTAAAAAAAGCCACTGACTCAACGCCAGGTGCCCAGTTTGCCGTGGACCTTGCTGCGGCCCGAATGCAGTTGGCAACCCCGGATGGCAGTGAAGTTGATTCAGCGATCGAAAAGTTGGTGAGTTTGCGCGATCAGGCGCCACGCCATCAGATCGTTGGTGAATTTCTGGCCCGAGCTTACGAAAAGAAAGGCGATTTCTCGGCCCTTGAATCCCAGCTGGGCAAACTCAAGCGCATGCGCAAAGATCATCCTGAAGATGTGATTCGCATGGAGACAGCCATTGGTCGGCATAAGGTACTTGATAGCTTTGCGAACGACGGCGATGCCAAAGGTGCGGTTGCAGTTTGGAAGCGGCTTGATAAAAGCGTGCGCAAAGATCAAACATTCGTGCTTGAGATTGCGGATAAGCTCGCCGGTGCTGGCGCCTACGCAGAGGCGGGCGAGGTGCTGGTTAGTGCGCTAAACGAAGAGTGGAGCGCACCGGTGCTCACCCGTTACGTCGACTTGCCAGAGATAACCAAAGATCAGGCTGCGCAGGCAAAGAACTGGTTAAAAACCTATGCCAAAGATGCCAGCGTACAACTGTTGGCCGCGCGTGCGGCTGCGCAGGACGGTAATTTCTCGAAGGCTCTCAAACACGCCGAGACCAGCGAGCAGATTGCTCCATCAGCGGCGGCGCGCTCGGAGATTGCTCGGGCGCAACAGACCACGGGCGCAGACATCACGGGCGCAGACAAAAAGGCCACTGATCAACACGCCAGTGCCGAGACTGACAGCGCTGCTAAAGGCGGCGAGGACGAAGCCGCCTGATCGGGGCTGTTGCTGTGTGCAGTGCTTGTTAGCTAGCGACTACCGCGCATCGAGTTGAAAAACTCGTCATTGGTTTTGGTGTCTTTGAGCTTGTCGATCATGAATTCAATCGCAGCCAGATCATCCATGTCATGCAGCAGTTTGCGCAAAATCCATACGCGCTGCAGCTCTTCTTCGCCCATCAATAATTCTTCACGCCGGGTAGCGGAACGACGAATGTTAATGGCTGGGTAGACCCGCTTCTCTGCAATCTTGCGTTCCAGGTGCAGTTCCTGGTTGCCCGTGCCTTTGAACTCTTCGTAAATTACTTCGTCCATCTTGGAGCCGGTATCTACCAACGCGGTGGCAACGATGGTCAGACTGCCGCCCTCTTCGATGTTACGTGCCGCACCAAAGAAGCGCTTGGGTCGCTCGAGGGCATGGGCGTCAACACCACCGGTGAGTACCTTGCCTGAGGAAGGGACGATGGTGTTGTAGGCGCGTGCCAGACGGGTAATTGAGTCGAGCAAAATCACCACGTCTTTCTGATGTTCGACGAGACGCTTCGCTTTCTCGATGACCATCTCTGCCACCTGCACGTGGCGTGAGGGTGGCTCGTCGAATGTGCTGGCGACGACTTCGCCGCGCACGGAGCGCTGCATCTCGGTGACTTCTTCTGGTCGTTCGTCGATCAACAAAACGATGAGGGTGACGTCTGGATTGTTGGCAACAATCGATTGGGCGATGTTCTGCAACATCAGCGTTTTACCCGCCTTGGGTGGTGAGACCACCAGTGCCCGTTGACCCTTGCCAATCGGCGCAATCAAATCAACTACACGGGCTGACAGGTCTTCAGTACTGCCGTTGCCGCGTTCAAGCACCATGCGTTCGGTGGGGAACAGTGGCGTCAGGTTTTCAAACAGAATCTTGTGTTTTTTGGTGTTGGGCTCACTTTGGTTGATGTCATCAACTTTCAGTAACGCAAAGTAGCGCTCGCCGTCCTTGGGTGGGCGAATCTTGCCAGCAATGCTGTCGCCCGTACGCAGATTGAAACGGCGGATCTGGCTGGGTGAGACGTAAATGTCGTCAGGTCCGGCGAGGTAAGAGCTGTCTGCGGAGCGCAGAAAGCCAAAGCCGTCTTGGAGAATCTCCAGTGTGCCGTCGCCGTAAATGTCTTCGCCGTTCTTGGCCTGTTTGCGCAAAATAGCCGCGATAACTTCCTGTTTGCGTGTTCGCGCCAGGTTCTCAAGCCCCATCTCTCGGGCCATGTCGATAAGCTCGCCAATGGGTTTGCGTTTCAGGTCGGTTAAATTCATGAGTAATCTCTTATTTTGGGCTCGACTGCAGACTCACTTTTGGCGAAGGAGGAGGGGAGAGGGTCCTTCAGTGGGGGCAGTCAGAGCGTGTAAGGCGCTTAGAACTTCTTGTTCTTCTTGTTCTTTAGCTCTTATGGCTGTTATTGGCTGTTATTGATTAGAGGGTTCTTCCGCGCAGTTAGATCAGGGATCTAGGGGTTTGGGTAAGGTTTGATGCCGAGTCTATCGGTGACTTCTCATTGCATGTTTAGACTGCGTGTTTAGCTGGTTGTGGTCCCAGACAGCGATAAAGAGGTCTACGGACGCATGCTCAAGTCGAAACGTACAAGGTGGTCAGACAGAGATCAGCAGAAGTCGCGTGAAGCTAGCGACTGGGCAGAGTTTAAGGGAAAGCGGCTCAGGGTCAAGGGGTAGCGCACGGACTGCGAACGGGTTCTCACTTCCGTGCACTAAATGATCCAAAAGGGGGCCTGCTGGTCGGCGGGCCCGTTAGATATTGGCGTCGAGGAACTCTGAGAGCTGTGATTTCGACAATGCGCCCACCTTGGTGGCCTGCAATTCGCCGTTTTTAAACAGCATAAGGGTCGGAATGCCCCGAATACCGTATTTTGGCGGGGTTTGCTGGTTGGCATCGATGTCCATCTTGCAGACCTTGAGCTTCTCAGAGTACTCGCCTGATATTTCGTCAAGAATAGGCGCAATCATCTTGCAGGGACCACACCATTCCGCCCAATAATCCACCAATACGGGCAAATCTGCCTGTAAAACGTCGGTTTCAAAGGCATCGTCTGTGGTATGGGTAATGTTGTCGCTCATGGCTGGGCCTTATGGATTCGTTTATACAGCTACAATAGTGGGGTCGAGGCCTCGTGGTTTCAAGTGAGATTGAGAAATATGGATATTCACAAGATATCCGGTGCTGGTTTGGTATCAGTGTCAATTAGGGTGATTTGCTGTTGGTAGCGCGTGCGGTACTCGATTTAGGCTCCAACAGTTTTCGCGCACTGCTCGCCGATGAGGAGAACGGCGAGCTGATCATTCGCGAGAAGCTCAAAGAGAAAGTGCAGTTGTTGCGTGGCAGCAGTGCTGGCCGGTTGGACGCCGCCGCGATTGAGCGAGGCGTCGAGAGCATGAAGCGATTCCAGCAGCGGCTGAGCAGTCTCGCGCGGGAGAACATTCATGTATGCGGCACGCACGCGTTGCGCCAGAGCGATAACGCGAGCGATTTTGTGGTGGCTGCACAAGAGCTGCTGGGAGTGCCGGTGCAAATCATTAGCGGCGAAGAAGAGGCCCGCCTGATTTACGTTGGCGTGTTGCATCACCTGCCAAAGACGAGTGATACCTGCCTGGTCATCGACATTGGAGGTGGTAGTACCGAACTCGCTTTCGGCCGTGGCTTTGCGCCGTCGGTTACGCTATCGGTAGATATAGGCTGCGTTTCATTCACTGATGAGTTCTTTCCCGATCAACTGGTGACCGAACAGTCCCTCGAAAGTGCGCGGGCGCATGCGGTGCGAGCGCTGCAAGCTGTGTTGTCAGAGCGTTCGGTGCCGCGCGATGAATTGCAGCAGGCCGTGCAGGTGTTTGGTACCTCGGGTTCAGTGGAATCAATCCTGCAGGTAGCCGATGCCAACGGCTGGAGTTTTGATGAGATAACGCCGGAAAGTCTTGCCGATATTCGGGCGGCGCTGTGTGATCAGCGCTGGATACCTGGCATCGGCTTGCCGGGATTAGTGCCGCCACGGGTCGATATTTTTCCAGCCGGTGTTGCAATTCTCAGTGCGATCTTTGATGTGTTGCACTTGTCGACGATTCGATTTGCGGATGCATCTATGCAGGAAGGCATGCTCTACGAAATCTCGCAGCGGCGAGTGGAGGATGTGCAGTGGCGTACCGTTAGAGATTTAGCACGGCGCTTCCATGTTGATGAGCAGCAGGTAGTCAGGGTGCGCGATACCGCCGATCGATTGTGGCAGTCCTGCCGAGTCGAGTGGTTTGGCAACGCTGAAGAGTATCGGCGTCTGTTGGGTTGGGCGTGCGAGCTCCATGAGATTGGTTCGCAGATATCGGCGGAGCACTACCACCGGCACGGTGGCTACATTATTGCGAATGGCGCGCTGCGTGGGTTTTCCCGCCAGCAACAGACGCAATTGGCATTGCTGGTGCGCAGCCATCGGCGCAGCTTTCCTGCTCTTGCGTTTGGGCGCTTTGAGGCAGTGCACGGCCTGCGCTTGATGCGCCTGTCCGCGCTGTTACGACTGGCCGTTATTCTGGAGCGTTCCAGAAGCGATGCTGAAAGCCCAGACCCGCTCAGTGCGCGAGTGGAAGACCATGCGCTTGTGCTGCAGTTACCGCAGGGTTGGCTCGAGCAGCACGCGCTCTCTGACCAGGAGCTGGCCGAAGAGTTTCGTCAGTTGCGATCAGCGCACATTGAGTTACATCTCAACGACCTGCTGCTCTAACGTTGTTGTTGCTTCTGGTTATTGAGTAGCGGACTAAACCTATTCTTCCAGCAGTTGTTTAGCGAAATAGGTAAGGATGCCGTCAGCGCCAGCGCGCTTCAGACACAACAGGCTTTCGGCGATCACCTGAGGTGAGAGCCACTCATTTTCAATGGCTGCTACGTGCATCGCGTATTCGCCGCTGACCTGATAGGCGAATGTAGGCACTTTGAATTCTTGTTTAACCCGACGGACAACGTCGAGGTACGGCATGCCAGGTTTCACCATCACCATGTCAGCGCCTTCGGCGATATCCATGGCTACTTCATGCAGGGCTTCGTCGGTGTTACTTGGGTCCATCTGGTAGGTTTGTTTGTCACCTTCTCCGATGACCTGATCTGAGCCGACGGCCTCACGAAACGGACCGTAGTACGACGACGCGTACTTTGCGGCGTAAGCCATGATTGCCAGGTTGGTGTGCCCCAGTTCGTCCAGGACTTCACGAATCACCCCAATGCGTCCGTCCATCATGTCCGATGGAGCAATAACGTCTGCGCCCGCGGCGGCACAAACGGTGGCCTGGCGACAGAGTGCTTCGACAGTTTCGTCATTTAGGACGTAGCCGTTCGTATCGACGATGCCGTCTTGCCCATGCGAGGTATACGGATCGAGCGCGGCATCGGTGATGACCCCAAGATCGGGTATGTCGCGTTTGATGGCTCGCACTGCTTGCGGAATGAGACCCTGATCGTTCCATGCTTCCAAACCGTCGAGTGATCGTAACGAGGGTTCTATGCATGGAAACAGTGCCACCGCAGGTATGCCCAGATTGTAAGCGTCTGCGGCTTCGGCAACTAATAAATCGATGGAATAGCGTTCGATGCCTGGCATGGCATCGATGGGATCGCGGCGGCCCTGACCTTCGATGACAAACATGGGATAGATGAGGTCATCAGTTGAGAGCGCGTTTTCGCGCACCAGCCGACGCATAAATTCCTGGCTGCGAGTGCGCCTCAGGCGGGTGTTGGGAAAAGATCGGGATGTCATGCAAAGGTTCCAGCGGTGTATTTTCGCACCGCAATACTACCTGCTTCAGTGGCCAGGATATCGGCGCTAGGTCCGTTTCTTGTGTTCGCCCCTGCGCAGATTAAGGCGCAGATCGCGCTTCCGGTCTTTTTGCAGATCTTTTTTCAAAAGCTCGCAAGCTTGTTGCGTGGAAACCCCGGTGCCCATGGCCGCGAGCGTCAAGCTGCCGTACAAACGGGCCAGCAGAGCGTGGGCTGAGCGGCGGGCGCGCTTGGGTTTGTGGCCGAGCTGTTCGAATAGCGAACGCAATAGATGCTGCCATTCGGTGAGATGCCGCTGTGTGTCAGGCGCCAGCAAGTCTGGTTGCGTGAGCGCCAGGGTGGCCAGCAGACAGTGGCCGTTGTGTGCCTGCAAATAATCGTCGAATCCGTCAATAAAAGTTTCTAACGCCCGCCAGGCAACTTTCTCTGACCGACCTTCAGGGCTTGGCTTTGTTGTAGCAAGTGCGCGCAGGTGCGCAAACGCGTGCTGGTCCAGGTCGTTGATGCAGCGCTCTTTGAGGACTTGAATCATCTCTGCCTTGCCACCTGGAAAGTGGTGATAGAGGCTTGCCTTGCTGCGGTCGCAGGCACGGGAGAGCTCTGCCAGTGATGCGCCCTCAAAGCCTTTGGCGCTAAACACACCAAGCAGCGCATCGAGCAGGTCGCTGGGTGCCTGGGTGCTTGCGATGTTGGTGCTGTTCGGGGCTAGAGTCACGGCGCATCAACTCTTTGTGTAAATGGTGTGCCTAAGTTCGACTGATAAAGACCGAACGTTCGGTCGTGAGCAGTTTAGCTTTGCGATAGAGCGGCTTCCAGCGCTTGTTCGAGCGTTTCCTGGCGGGTAAGCCAGGACTGCTCTACAGCAGCCAGTCGAGCTCTGGCCTGGCCCTGTTCCGCTAGCAGGCTGTTTAAGGTATCGCTGTTCTCGGTGTAGGTCGCGCTGTCAGCCAGTTTTTCGTCGAGCGCCGCTATTTCTTCGTTTAACGCCTCCATCTCGACCTCAAGGCGCTCTATTTCGCGGCGCAATGGGCGGGTTGCTGCTCGCGCCTGAGCGCGATTCTGGCGGCGCTCAGCGGCACTGGAGGCGTCGGGAGACGAAGTGGGGGGTGGTTCGCTCGCTGGTGTTGAGCCGCTTGATTCTTCGGCCGAACTGCGTGCCGAACGATCGATCGGTCTGGCTTCGATTGCGGCCCCGTAATCGCCACGCTCGTACGCCCCCAGGTCCTGGGCAAACTCCTGAATATTGCCGTCTTCCACTAGCCACAGCTCGTCAACACACTGGCGCAGAAGGTGGCGATCGTGGGACACCAACAGCATGGCGCCGGTGAACTCTTGCAACGCGAACGCGAGCGCCTGCCGCATGTTGAGATCGAGGTGGTTGGTGGGTTCGTCAAGAATGAGTAACGCAGGCTCGGCTGCGGCAATTAGCGCGAGCACCAGACGGGCACGTTCGCCGCCAGAGAATGTTGTAACCTTGCGATACACATCATCGCCACGAAAGCCCCAGCCACCGAGGTAACTGCGGGCGGCGGTTTCCGTGCTGAAGCGCCCGCCATGCTCGCGCAACAGTGCTTGCATTGCGCTGGTTCCATCGTCCAGCAATTCCATTTGGTGTTGCGCAAAGTAACCAACCAATGAGTGTTTTCCGCGCAGCATCTCGCCCGACTGCAGCGCCAGTTCACCAGCCAGTGTCTTCAGCAAGGTGGATTTACCTGCACCGTTTTTGCCCAGCACGCCAATGCGCGCGCCTGGCTGCAACTGCACCGATACGTCGCGCAAGATTGTGGCCTCTGGGTAGCCGAGACTCGCCTGGTCGATTTTCAGCAGCGGCTTCGACACCTTGGTGGCGTTGGCAAAAGCAAATTCGAAGTCGTGCTGAGATTGCACAACCGCGCTGGCGCCAAGTCGCTCCAGTGCTTTTAGTCGACTCTGAACTTGCTTGGCCTTCGTTGCTTTTGCCCGAAACCGATCGACAAACGCCTGGATTTGCTGGCGCTTCAAGTCTGCCTTTTTTGCCTGGGCTGCTGCCAGATTGGCTCGTTCGACCAGTTGGGTTTCGAATGCAGAGTAATTGCCGGTGTAGGTTTGTATGCGGCCGTTTTCAAGGTGGGCGGTGTACTGGGTTGCGCGATCCAGGAAGTCGCGGTCGTGCGCGATGGTGAGCAGTGTGCCGGGAAAGTTCGCAAGCCAGCGTTCAAGCCACAGCGTTGCCTCCATGTCGAGGTGGTTGGTGGGTTCATCAAGCAGCAGCAGATCTGCCGGCGTCATGAGTGCCTGAGCCAGTGCCAGTCGCACGCGCCAGCCCCCTGAGAAATCCTTGACCCTCTGCTGGTGCTCACTGGTCGCAAAGCCAAGGCCGTGGAGGATTTTTGCAGCGGTTGCTGCAGCCCGATAGCCGTCCAGATCTTCCAGTTGTTGCAACAGTTGCGCCTGGCGCAGATCGTCGCCGGCGGCGGCCGCCTGCTCTATGGCTGTTTCGACGGCACGTAATTCGGCGTGACCGTCGAGGACAAACTCGATTGCCGGGCGTTCGGTGGCAGGCGCCTCCTGATCAAGGTGCACCACGCGCCAGCTGCGCGGCAACTTTACATCCCCTTCCTCTGGCAACAGACGCTGCCGAATCATCTGGAACAGGGTGGATTTACCAGCACCGTTGCTACCTACCAGAGAGACGTTTTGACCGGCATGCACGACCAGATTCAGGCGATCGAATAACAGGCGGTCGCCGCGATGCAGAGTGATGTCCTGTAGTTGCAGCACCGACGGTGTACCCGGTCAGGAACGGTCCCGGTGTTGGGGGCGGTCAGCAGGTTTCACGCTGCCCCGCCCTCTTGCGGGCGAGGTTCTTGTGGGTGAAGTGGTCGCTCCCGGCGGTGCGGGGATGCGTTCGGCCCGGCGTGGCTGAGCCTCGACCCAGTCGATCAGCTGCATCCACTTATTGGCTTCAATGCGCGACGCATCGTCGTGCAGGTGGAGCTCAGTAATGCCGGCACCATCTTCGGCGGCGCGACCATACAGGGCTGAATCGGCAAAGTTGGCGACACAGGGAACGTTCAGGCACTCCAGCGCATGGAGCAGTTTTTGCTGGCTGGCGGTGTCGTGATGCAGTCGGTTGGCAACAACACCAATAGCGCGGGGGTTGGCCCGGTAGCCGCGATGGGTCAACAGCTCCGCAATGAATCGCGAGCCCGAACGAATATCTAGCGGTGCGGACAGCATCGGTATAAGGATGACATCGCACTGCTTTATCAGCGCATCTATGTCGCGTTCCCGCGCGCCGGAAGGGGTGTCGATGATAATGCGCGTAATGTCGGGAGGGAGTTGCTGCTTAAACGCCCGGGTTTGGTACATGCCGACGCGGCTGTGCATTGGCACGACTTGCAGGTTTGCCCTGGGGTCTGGGGATTGCGTGCGTAGCTCGGCCCAATCGGTGCTTGATGCCTGAGAGTCATAATCCATAAGGGCGGTGCGATAGCCGCGTTGGCAGTAGCTAACCGCAAGGTTGGTTGCGATCGTACTTTTCCCACACCCGCCCTTACCGTTGATGATAAGTATTCTGCGGATCCCGTTCACAGTGATTTATTCATGATGAGCAGTCATTGATGTCTAAGCTATTACTAGCTCGCACTAGCTCGCAAATGTGCTCTGCATCCTTACGGTGCTCATCTGCGGCGGTCCCTTTCGTTTTTCAGATCGCGCTTATCTGCCGCGCTAATCTGTCGTGTCTTTGCGTTGTATCTAACTGCTGTACCTGCAGGCGCGATCTAACGCCCCGTCCTGCGAGTACTGATACAGCAACCAAGTTAACGCTTAACAGCCGCTTTTAACAGCCACTTTTCACGACGTTGGGGGTGAATTGAACACAGAGTGGCAGTCAGCCCAGGTGCGCAACTGCCTAGCGGATGGTCTGCAGCTGGCGATAGACCAGCAGCAAAATAAGCAGATAACCTGCGAAAGCGCCCAGCGGAATGAAGTAGCCGGGCATGTTCATGCCCAGAAACGGAAATGATGCTTCCGCGCAGTTGCCAGTACCCTGGGTCATGGCAGTGAAGACATCCATAAACGGGGCGTACTCGATTAGGCGGGTGATGGGCGCGCCGCAGGCGGGAACCTGCTCAGGCGGTAGCAAATAGAGATACAGCTGCCGTAGCGCAAACCCCACGCCTATAAGAGCGGTGATCGCTGTTGCCACGGGAAAGGCGCGTGACGGAGTGGGGGCCACCATGCCCAGCATGGCCACCATCCCTGCCAGCATGAAGAACAGGCGCTGGGTCAGGCACAGGGCGCAGGGCTCCATGTGGAAGGCGTACTCCAGCACCAATGCAACCGCAAGAAAGAGGCTGATAAGCGCAACAATTGCGAGGCCAGCGTCCTGATAGGCAGTTGGCCGGTGGGTGGTCGCGCGCGTCATAGCTCGATGACTACTTTGCCAATGGCCTGGCGTTCACTCAGGCAGCGTAGTGCTTGCGCGTAATCCTGCAGGGCAAAGGTTTGGCCGATTAGCGGGTCGATTTTGCCAGTATTATAAAAGTCGAGGATTTCGCTGAAGTTCTGGGCGGTTGCGGCTGGATCTCTGGCGGTAAACGCGCCGTAAAACACACCCACCACCTGGCAGCTTTTTAGCAGTACAAGATTAATCGGCAATTTTGGTATGTCGCCGGCGGCGAAACCAACGACCAATACTCGGCCTTCCCAGTTGACGCAGCGCATTACCTGATCGAACAGATCACCACCTACAGGGTCATAAATGACATCTGCGCCTTTCCCTTCGGTGAGCGCCTTTACTTTGGTTTTAAGGTCGCCGTCACTGTAGTCGATGACCTCATGTGCGCCGGCTTTTAAGGCAGCTGCGCGTTTTTCTTCGGTGCTGGCGGCTGCTAGAACGCGTGCGCCCATAGCATGGCCCAGCTCTACGGCTGCGATGCCCACGCCGCCGCCCGCGCCAAGCACGAGCAGGTTTTCTCCAGGCTGCAAGTTGGCACGCTGCTTTAGGGCGTAGTAAGAGGTGCCGTAGGTGGTGCTGATGCCCGAGGCTTGCACAAATGACATGCCGGCAGGGATGGGGCGGAGCGCTTCTGCGTTGATGCAGAGTGCTTCGCGCATGCCACCATGTCCGCAGCCGGCGAATACTCTATCGCCTACCTTGGCATTCTTAACCTCCGCGCCAACGGCGCTCACCACGCCCGCGATCTCGCCACCGGGCGAGAACGGAAAGGGGGGGCGCGACTGGTACTTGCCAGCAATCATTAACACGTCCGGAAAGTTCAAGGCTGTCGCTGCAACATCGACTAAGGCTTCCTTAGGACCTGGCGTTGGCGGGTCAATGGTCTCAAGGCGCAGGGATTCGGGGGGGCCAAAGTCGTGACACAGGACAGCTTTCATTGATTCGTTTCCGCAGAGAATCGGTTAAGGATAGTGTAGGTCTGAGGCAGAATAAATTCATGGCCAATAAATTCACAGACTTGGAATTCATTCGTGCAACTGCCGATAGCACCGCGCCTCTGCCACCAGCTCCGGCCAGTACCCGGCAAAGTCTGTTGCCAGGGTGTCCGCGGCCGCGTCCAGCGCCTGAACCATGGCTGCTGCGTCTGCTTTGCGACCCAGTCGTTCGCACACGTAACCGATGCCCCGGCTAGTGCGATCGAAATCGGCGTAGCTGCTAAACAAACGCGTGGTTTTGGCATGGGTGAAAAAGCGTTGGGCAGAGGGAGACAGGCGCTGCCAGTGGGTGTTTAGGGAAGAGTGTAGCCAATCTTCGTAGTCGAGCAGCGCGGGGCGCTCGGCTGCGTTATCTGAATGCGGCCCCCAGATTACTGGGTCGGGAAGGTAGTCAGCGGGTTGCGCAAGTGCAGCACGCGCTAACAGATGGTCAGCAAGCATATCGATGCACGGCGGGGCAATTCGCCTAAGGGCTTTCGGTAGTCGGTTGGCGCTCTCGCGCAGCAGCTGGTTTTGATTGCTAAAGGCATCCAGCCGTCGGTGCAGGCGAATCCCAAGCAGAAAATCGGCCGGGTACTGCTCGTCATAGAGCACACCCTTGACGAAGTCCCCCGCGAGGCTGCCTGCGACAACGTTAGCTGCGTCTCCCGCCAATACCGCGTGGGCGAGAAAATTCATGGTAACGCCAGATAGTGCCCCAGAAACTCTTCGAAAGTTTCCGTTTCCTGTGCTTCTACTGCCGCCTGTTCTGCGACGGAGGTGCGGGCGAATTCACGAAATTCCTCAAGTCTTAAATCCCGTAGTGGGTGGTCGGCGTAATAACCTCTGTGGGCGAGCGAGGCGTTCATGGCAAAGCGGTAGAAAGGTATTTGCTGGTCGCGCATTTGCGCAAGAATTCGCGCGGATGGTGTAGTTTCGGCGTCGGCGACCTTTTTGCGCTGGCATTCCAGGGCGAAGGAGTGTTCGTCGCTTGCAGCAGCCGGTGCCGCGGCGTCTATTAACCTGGCAATCTCGGCGCAACTATCCAGCAGCTCGTTGGCCCAGTCCTGCAGGCGAACTTTACGACCATCGCGCTCAAGTTGCAGGCCTGGTTCGCGTCCGCGTTCAACAACAGCAAGCTGGTTACGAGTTAACGCTGCTGATTCTGGCAGTGAATCCTTGGCACTGGGTTGCAACAGACAATTCAGCAAAAACAAATCCAGAAACTGTGACTGCATAACATCGATGCCGGCAGGCAAAAACGGATTTACGTCCAGACATCGCACTTCGACATACTCGACGCCTCGATCAAGCAATGCACTAAGCGGGCGTTCACCTTTATGGATAGTGCGTTTTGGTCGGATGGTGCCGTAAAACTCGTTCTCGATTTGCAGCAGTGCGGAATTCAATTGCTGATACTCACCGTCTACCAGGCCGACGTACTCCTCATATTCGGCGTAGCTGGTAGTGAGTCCCTTACGAATGGTCTCGGCGTAGTCTGCAAGCGTGTTGTACGACACATGCAGGCTGGATTGCGCATCACTGGTATAGCCAAGCCGGCCCATTCGCAGTGATGTGCCGTGCGGCCGATAGAGCGTGCCTTCACCAAAATCTTCGAGCTCGTGAGTTTTGTTTTTCACGAAGGACTTGCATAGCGCGGGCGATGCGCCGAACAGATAAATCAATAACCAGGAGTCGCGGCGAAAATTCCGAATCAGATCAAGGTAGCCGCGCGTGGCGTAGTCTGCGCTGTAAGGCTCGTTACGCGCTTTGGCGAGAGCGGGCCAAAAGTCTTCTGGCAGCGAAAAATTATAGTGAATGCCTGAAATCGTCTGCATCAACCGGCCGTAACGATTGCCGAGACCAAGGCGATAAACCGTTTTGGCGCGGGCGATATTGCTGGTGCCATAGCGCCCAACGGGAATGTCTTTGTCCTCACCCAGCATGCACGGCATGCTGGAAGCCCAGAGCAGCTCATCGTCGATGTTCGCGTGCATATAGCGATGAATGTCGTCGAGTTCCGCGATACAGGCGTGGGCCGAGTTGTGCACACCGGTAATCAGTTCTGGCTGGGCTTCACAAAAGTCGGTGGTGATGTGGGGGTGGCGCAGAGCCGAGCCCAGAGCCGCCGGGTGTGGGGTTGTTGCGAGCTGGCCATCGCGGCGCACTCGAAGACTTTCTTTTTCTATGCCGTGACCAAGCTGGGTGAGCAGATGGCTGCTCCCAGATAGCCCCTTAAGGAGTTTTTGCAGGTTTGGTTGCACGTAAATTCCTCGTCCTGTGCCGTCAAGACTCGCGCCGCGCGCGGGTAGCCGTTAAGCGTAGCTGCTTTTCAGACAGGTAGGTATGGGGAATTTTTACTGCGTACCGAAACAGGTTGTTAGTAGGTTGCGTCCGGACCGGCCGCCACAATGGCCTGATCCACCTCAAATTTGCCAAAGTTCTCGACGAACTTGCCAATGAGGCTTCTGGCCGCTGCATCATAGGCGTCTTTGTCAGACCAGGTATCGCGTGGGTTGAGCAGTTTGTTATCGACGCCCTCTACTGACACGGGCACATCGAGATTAAAGCCGGGCAACGTATGAGTTTCGACGTTCTGGAGCTTGCCCGCCTGAATTGCGGTGATGATGCTGCGGGTAGTGGGTATGTCAAAGCGCGAGCCTGTACCGTAGCCACCGCCCGTCCAGCCGGTGTTTACCAGATACACATTGGAGCCAAATTCTTCGATGCGTTTGATCAACAGGTCAGCGTAAACGGCAGCAGGGCGCGGAAAGAAAGGAGCACCAAAGCAAGTAGAGAAGGTGGCTTTGTACGCTTCGGTGGAGCCAATCTCAGTTGAGCCCACTGCCGCGGTATAGCCCGACAGGAAATGGTAGGCCGCCGCCTGCTTAGACAACATTGCAACCGGTGGCAGCACTCCGCTGACGTCACAGGTCAGAAAGATAACGGCTTTGGGTTCGCCGGCGCGATTTTCGGGCACCTTCAGTTCGATATTGTCGCGTGGATAACAGGCACGCGAGTTTTCGGTGAGAGTCGAGTTAGTGTAGTCGGCTACCCGTTTTTCATCATCGATGACAACATTTTCGACGATGGCGCCAAACGAAATTGCATCCCAGATTACGGGCTCGTTTTTCTGGCTTAAGTCTATGCACTTTGCATAGCAACCACCTTCAAGATTAAAGACGGTGCCTTTACCCCAACCATGTTCATCGTCACCGATTAGCGAGCAATCAGGATCGGCTGACAGTGTGGTCTTACCTGTGCCTGATAAGCCAAAGAACAATGCGGTGTCGCCTTTCGCATCCACATTTGCGGAACAGTGCATGGGCAGGACGTCTTTTTCGGGCAGCAGGAAGTTCTGTACTGAGAACATCGCCTTCTTCATTTCGCCTGCGTAGCGCATGCCGGCGATCAGCACTTTACGCTGCGCGAAGTTAATCATTACCGTGGCTTCAGAGTTGGTTCCATCGCGCGCGGGATCACATTCGAATAGTGGCGCGTTAGCAACCTGCCAGGCTTCTTTGTTGTGCGGGTTGTAGTGATCGGGAGCGATAAACATGGACCGACCGAATAGAGAGTGCCATGCGTATTCGGTGGTCACTTCGACGGGCAAATAGTGAGCGGCGTCTGCACCAACGTGCAGGTGCGACAAAAAGGTATCGCGTTCGGTCAGATGAACCTGCACGCGCTCCCAAAGTGCGTCGAACACGTCTACAGCAATGGGTTTGTTGATCGGGCCCCAGTGAATGTCGCCGGAGGTGCTTGGTTCATCGACAATGAATCTGTCGTTGGGTGAACGACCGGTGCGCTTGCCGGTTTCTACAACAATGGCCCCTGTGCTGGCGAATCGACCTTCACCACGCAAGACCGAAAGTTCCGCGAGCTCGGCAGAGCTTAGGTCGACGTAACGTTGGTGCTTGGATGTGTTATCAATATCAAGGGCCATGGTGGTGGGCTTCCTGTGTTGGCGTAAGAGCAGGAGATAAGAACTCGCCACTCTAAAGTGATCGCGAATTATGCCAGAGGGCTGAAATACCCGCATGAGGAACATGTAAGGAAATCGGCCAATTTTCCCAGCATTTTGGCGACTAATCGCCAATTTTTTGAAGCGGTTCCGATTCTCATTCTAGATTGTGCGTCTCTTGTTTGGGCTCGGTGCCGTTACAGCAGGTGTAAATACAACGATTATGCAATCGAGCTCGTGATCCATTCTCGTGATCCATTCTCGTGATCCAGTGTCGAAGCACACTAATGCAGATTTGGCTTATTCGCTTCGAACAAGACATGCGCTTCGACACTGTCCCATGTGTAGAGAGCCCCGCACATTTCGCAGCTGATCTGTATCTCGTCAGTTTCGTTGCTGAGCGCCGTAAGATCTTCCTTGCCCAACAACTTCAGCGCCTGTTCGCTGCGGTCTTTTGAACAACTGCAGCCGAACGCGATCGATCTTGGTTGTAGCAGGACGATATCGTCTTCGTTGAAGAACCGGTGCAGTAGCTCTCGTGCTTGCAAGTTCAACAATTCTTCGGGCTTCGCGGTGCTGAATAAAGTCTCCAGGCGCTCCCACTCCAGATCGATTTTATCTCCGGGCAAAATTTTGCCGTTTGGCAGTGGCGACTTCTTTGGCATGCGCTGCAACAGCATCGCGGTGATGGTTGTTGCATTGCTTGCAATTTGGATACGAGTGGGCAATTGCTCCGAGTGTTCGAAGTAATGTTCAACCGCGGGCGCTACAGAGTCGCCCATCAGTTCAACCACGCCCTGATGCATTTCGCCCTCGTCGGGAATCAACGATATTGCCAGGCGCCCGGCGCCCAGACCTTTGGCGTGTTGTCGATCGTCTGACGGAAGATCCGCGAGACGCGCGATGCCTCTGATGAGTTGACGTTGTGCGCATTCGCCCAAGAGAGTGCGAATGACGCCGTCACTGGTGGCTTGCAATGCAACGCGGCCTTCGAACTTGATGCCATCTGCCAGTAACGCAGCCACCGCCATTGCCTCGCCAACACTCTGACGCACCGGCATTGTGTAGTTCTGTTGGTGCGTGGCGGCCAGCCAGCTTTTGGTCAAACGAATGAACTGACCACGCACAGGCAGTTGCTGAAAGGTGAATCTGGAGATGCTGTCGCTCACGTATCGTTTGCCTGTTTCATTTTTGCCAAAGCCCGGCGGTCACGCTTTTCGGGACGTTTGTCGGGCACTTTTAAGCCTGCACGTTCCATCTTGCGTCGAGCAACATCTGCAGCACGGCGCTCCACGCTCTGCGCGGTTTCATTAAATAGCGTTGCTGCAATGGTTGCGCTGCCACGTTTGTCGGCCAGCGCGATCACTTCTATGTCGAATAACTCATCGCCACGCCGTACAGTAATTTGTTGGCCCACGGCGATTTCTTTAGCTGGTTTGCCGCGCTGGCCATCAAGTTCGACCTTGCCGCCTTCAATGGCGCTCTTGGCCAAGGCGCGGGATTTGAAGAATCGCGCTGCCCACAGCCAGCGATCAAGCCGTACCCGTTTGAGAGGTTGTTTCATGCTCCAGGTACCAAGTCGGCCAGATTATGCACCATGGGGTGTGCAGAATCGGTGTGCGGTGGGCGCTGGGAATCGGGTGACGCAACACATAGCACGTGGGAGATACCGAACTCTGCAGCGGCGTCGAGCACGGCTTCGTTGTCGTCTATGAACACAGCGCGCTTGGCGTCGATCGACTGGTTGTCGATCAGAGTGTGCCAAAATTCTTGTGTCTCCTTGACCTGTTGATAGTCATGGCTCGAAATCACGGCGTCGAAATAGCTCAATAGATCCAGGTGACTGTCCTTAATTGCTACGCTGTCGCGATGCGCGTTGGTCGTCATCAACACCCTGCTGGGTTGAGTTTGCAGCCACTGCAGGAACGCCTCGGTACCATCTCGATAACGCAGCAACCCAGCGACATCTCGATGGAGCTGCAAAATGTCTAGCTGGGTGAATTCTGCCCAGTAATCCAGACAATAGAATTTGATAGTACGGGCGTTTAAGCGCATGTGACTAAACAGCAGTTCCCGTGCCTGCTCGGTTGATATTTTGTTAGCCTGCGCGTACACCTCAGGCAGGTGAGAGTTCCACAACGTGTTATCAAAGTTCAGATCGATGAGAGTGCCATCCATATCCAGCAATACCGTATCAATCTGTGACCAATCAATCAGCCGTGCTGCCGCTGGTGTTCCTGTTCTTTCACTTTTATCCATGGGTCAAGTGTTGCTCATTGTTCAGAGGCCATCTCTTTAGTGAGTCGGCTCAAAGCAGCTTGCGGGGTTGTAGTGCATAGTGGCTGTGAATCGCAATGATACGCAAGAGTTAAACGACTGTGCCGAACGACCATTCTGACAATCATTCTCCTGTTGCACAGCCTGCTACAGATCCTGCTACAGATAAGGTGGCAGTGCCTCCTGACATGCACGAGCTACCGCGCGTGGTTCGCTCTGCTGACGTAGGTCGGTCCAGGTTGTTTCGGATTGAAGAGTTGTTGCTTGAATTTTCAAACGGGGTTCAACGAACCTATGAACGCCTGCCGGCGGGCGGTCGGCAGGCCATTATAGTGGTGGCGCTGGACCACGATAATAATCTGCAGCTCATCAAGGAATACGCGGCGGGTGTGCATCGTTACCAACTCACGCTGCCCAAGGGTACTAGTGAGTCGGGCGAGACGCTTGAGCAGGCGGCAAATCGAGAGTTACGCGAAGAAATAGGGTTAGGCGCGAGACGGCTTACTTATCTGCGTGAACTTAACCTCGCACCCGGGCACATGGGTTTCACCATTCATGTCATTCTTGCGCAAGATTTGTACCCTGCGCCGCTGCAAGGGGACGAGCCAGAAGAATTGCAGTTGGTGCTCTGGCCGCTCGACGCCGTGGAACAGCTTTACGACTGCACAGAATTTGACGAGGCTCGAGCGATCGCCGCCCTGCATCTAGCGGTACGACGAATTGTCAGGGGTGGACCGTTTACAAACACACAAACGATTCCAGCAATAGTCAACGCGTAGAATAAACTCGAATAAATTTGGCAACAGGGTTCCTGATGACGACACAAAATGGCCTGCCCACCGCTCAACAACTGGTTGATCTCGCCGAAGAGGCGGGTCGGGCGATTCTTGCGGTCTACAAAACAGACTTTGAGGTGCTGGATAAGGCAGATGATTCGCCACTGACACAGGCGGACCTTGCTGCCCACAGAGTGCTGGTGGCCGGGCTCGCCAAGCTTACCCCTGATATCCCTGTGTTGTCTGAGGAAGAAAAGGCGCCAGAGTTCGCAGTGCGACAAAGTTGGTCGCGCTACTGGATTATTGATCCACTGGATGGCACCAAAGAATTTGTCAATCGCAACGGTGAGTTCACTGTCAATGTCGCTTTGATTGACGGGCACCAGAGTGTGCTTGGAGTGGTGGGTGTACCGGTGCAAGACCGGGTGTTTTTTGGTGATGTTAACGCCGGTGAGGCGCTGTTGTTTGCCGGCGGTAAACCAACGCCACTGACGGGACGTAAGGCTGAAGCGCAAATTTCGCAACACGGCCGCGTGACAGCAGTAGCGAGTCGCAGTCATGGTGGCGAACGGCTCGAGGCTTACCTCGATGCTGTTGCAGCAGAATTTGGCGCAGTGGATCGCAAACCCATGGGTAGCTCGTTGAAGCTGTGCACACTGGCCGAGGGCGGGGCGGACATTTATCCGCGCCTGGGTCCAACGTCAGAGTGGGATATTGCGGCGGCTGATGCCGTGCTGTCCGCGGCTGGTGGTGAGGTGTTGACCTTTGATGGCAAAACGCTCCAGTACAACACCAAGGACTCGCTATTGAATCCGGAGTTTCTGGCTCTGGGTGATGCCAGCTATGACTGGATGAGTCGACTCCCGACACTCGCACCACCGGACTAGCCCGCAGCGGCTTGCTTATAGAGAGTTGCGGTGGCTTCGTGCTGTGGGGGGGCTGTAAAGAGTGGCCTCAACTAGCCGGGCTGCACGATTGTGCGATTGCCCTGCCGAGGAGAATTACACTGTATATACATACAGTCCCGGCTAGTGAGGCGTTCAATATAGCGCCTCTTTCCAGCGAAAAAAAGTTGTTTTGTGTTAGCTGTGTCTTAGCTTTTTGAAATCCCGAATGACTTCAAAGCGTTAGCAACGCCAGAAAATGCAGGTTCCATTCTTCTTTCACTTTTAGCGCTTGTTAGATCGGCTGTTCTGCGCAAAACCCGGGCAGGGGTGGTTTGCCGGAAACAAGCCTGCCTAGCATAGCAGTCAATTACATTGACTAGACAATTCAACACCTTCCGGGAATTGAAGCAAATATCTTTACAGGCAAGACTGTTGCTCTTCTGTGGAAGAGAACGGTTATGTCTAACGTGCCCTTGTCTAATGTGCCTGTGCAACAGCCGAAAGAGCGTTATGTTGAGCGCAGGACGACGCGCTACGAGACGTTGGCGTATCTCAGCCGTTATCTGTTCTGGCTCGTTATGGCAGTGTTACTGGGGGTGTTCAGCCTGCTGCTCTGAGGCATCTTCTTGGTCGTTTTGGTCGTTCAGTGGGGCTGAAAATTCTTTCGTTATTAACCACTTACAAGCCTGGCTCCAGTTATCGAACAATTCGGCGCGATATAGGGCGCAGCACATCCAAAAGGCCTGAGCGCAGATGTCCTCCGCCCATTCCGGGTTCACCACAATCGCCACTCCCGCATTCAGGCGCGATCGGTAGTCGGTCAGCAAGAAGCTCTCGAAGTGCTTCAGATCCGCCTGCGAGCCCTCGAGCTCTGCCTGGCGTAGATCCACCAACTGGGGCAATTGGGCATCGAAATTGACATCATTGAGCATCTCGCTGAGACCCGCACAGGCGTCAGCCGCCGTTACGGCGCCAGATGCGGTGACGGTAATCAGGTCGTCACGAGCGTTTATGTGGTAATCGATGGCCATGGGTAAAGGGTAGGCAATTGCCCGCGCCGACTCTGTGCCCTGAGTGGCACAATTGAGTTTTGCCGGACAGGCACTGAGGACTTAGCACTGAGGATTTGGGAGCAACCCTTTTGCGTTGGATAATTTACGGTGCTGGCGCCATTGGCGGCACTATTGGGGCACGCCTACACAAAGTTACTGCAGAACGAACCGGCGACGAGGTAGTGCTCATTGCGCGTGGAGAGCATGGCGCGGCGATGGCGGCCAAAGGGCTCCGCTTTATTCATCCGCTGGGTAACGAAGTTCTGAACATTCCCGTTGTCGAGCATCCACGACAACTGCTTCCCGCAACCGATGACGTCGTTCTGCTATGCATGAAGACTCAGCACACCGCAGCAGCACTGTCGCAGCTGTGCTCACTGGGAATGCAAGATGTACCCATATTTTGTGTGCAAAACGGCGTAGCCAACGAACGCCTCGCCGCGCGTCTGTGTTCTAACGTTTACGGGGTGGCGGTCAATCTGCCGTCTACCCATCTAGACCCTGGAGTTGTTGCAACCTTTGCGGGGACCCAGGAGTCGGCCGGTGGCGTGCTCGATTGCGGCCGGTATCCACAGGGCAATGATGATGTTCTGCAAACTGTCTGTGCGGGCCTGCAAAGAGCGGGCTTTGCAGCATCGCCAGACCCACGCGTTATGGCGCAGAAGTACGCCAAACTCTTAAGTAATCTTGGTAACGCACTTGAATTGGTGCTCGCGGACCGAGCTGATTTTCCTGCGGCCGGGCGAGCGTTACGGGCCGAGGCGTTGGCTTGCTATACCGCTGCGGGAATTGATTTTGTGCCCCTGCGTGATTACATCGCACGTAACAGCGCTCTTTATACACCGGTCGAACTGGCTGATGCGCCGCGCATTGGAGGATCAACGTTTCAGAGCTTGCAGCGTGGCGCCCCCGACGTAGAAACCGACTACCTAAATGGTGAAATAGCCCTGCTGGGTCGCTTGCACGGCGTTGCCACACCGCTTAACTCACTGCTGCAGACTCTTGCGCGTGATGTCATCGAAAGGCGAATAGAGCCGGGCAGTTTGCGCTGGACAGATATTGCGCGCGAAACTGGCAGCGAAAAGCAGGCTGACCTTATTTCTTCAACGGCGGAAACCGGCGCTGACAAATACCAATGAAGCGCTTCGCGCCTTCACTCAGGGCGGCATCCGTTTTGTAGCACAGTCCAACATCTCGCTCGATCAGCGAAATGTCGAGATTTGATACCGGCGTAAAGCCTGGTAGCTCCTGCAACAGGTGATTCGACAGATAGACCAATCCTTTCCCAGAAGCCGCCAGGGCCAAACGCAGTTCCAGATTAGATATTTCCCAAACGCTTGCGAATTGATTCCGCAGTCGTTCGAGCCCCGGGCGTTTGGCGGCGTCGTCAAGGTAGGAGGTGAGCAGTGGCACCTGCCCCAGCACCTGCTGTGGGGAGGTTTTTAGTTGGTTTGCGAGCGGATGGTCTGTGTGAACAACGAGTGTTCGTTGTTCGGTAAAAAACGGCACGCTGGTGAAGTGTCCTGGCATACGATGCAAAAACGGACCAAAGCCGAGTTCCCAGCGACCGTCATCGACGCCGTAGATTATTTCCCGGCTGGGAGCAACGTCCAGCTTCAGGCGGGTAAGCGGATTGTCGTCACAAAACTCGAGCAGCAATTTGTGCCCGTGAATTCTGTTGACCATGCTGTTCATTGCCAAATTGAGCGTCGACAGTGCACCGGATCGCAATGCCGCCAGGTCTTCGAGTGTGTTTGCCTCTTCGTTGATGACGGTTTGCGCGAACTTCATGAAGCGCAGTCCCGCTTCGGTCAGTTCTGGTTTGGCCTTACGAAGCAACAATACTGTGCCAAGCTTATGTTCAAGCTTCGCGACAGTTTGACTGACGGCTGATTGCGATTGGCCGAGCTGTTCTGCGGCGCGGCCAAAGCCGCTGGCTTCAACAACCGCCGCAAACACGCGAATTTCCTGGCGTTCTATTTGCGGGTCAGTTTTTTGCGAATCAGCCTGGTCTGGGTTTGTCACGCTATCGCTCAACAGCTTGGTTTGACACAGTTTAACGTATGCACGATCTGCGGGTGTTAAGCCTGGCTTATGGCCTTATAAGCCAGGCTTGATGGAATTTTCGAGCGCGCAGCTCTAGGTTTGTAGGCTGAAATTAGATCCGAGAAGTACTCATGGCCAGACAGAAACCCAATACTGCGGCTAGTGCCGTAAACAACGGACTTGAAGGTGTAGTGGTCGCTGCCACCGCTATTTGCGATGTGCGCGGCGCCGAGGGCGACCTGCGTTATCGGGGTCGTTCTATTGATTACTGGATTGAACAAGATTTTGTAACTGCTGCGGCTGCGATTCTGGATCTTGAGTCACTGGGCGTTGACCTTGACCTGGCTGCGACGCTGTTCGATTGCGGTGCGCTGTCTCGTGCTGAGCGTGCGCTAGTACAAGATCTGCGAACGGCCCGTGCCGGACAAGAGTTACATCCCATGGCAATTCTGCAAGGCATTGTGCCGTTGCTTGAAAGGGACGCGCCTCGCGAACTTGGTGAGCGCCACGGCTGGACAAACCCGCTGCAGCTAGAAGCTCTTAAAGGTGTAGTGATTGCGGCAAAGTTGCCGCAGATAGTCGCGCTGCTTGCAAGCAGCGACACGTCTGTCGGTGCCGTTGAGTATCCTGCTGAGCCTGACTATAGCGTGCGCTTTCTGCGCATGTTGGGTATTAAGCAACCGTCGGCCCTGCAGTTACGTGCCTTTACAGTGACACAGATTTTGCAGCTTGAGCACAGCCTCAATGCCGGTACCTTCGCCGCCCGCGTGGTTGCCAGCACGCAGGCCTCCATGCCCGCTGCGGTGAGTGGTGCATTGGGTGCACTCTCGGGTGCGTTGCATGGTGGCGCGGATCAGGCCGCGATAGAAATGGCCGACATGGTGGGTCATGCCGACGCAGCCCAAGACTTTGTTGCCAGAGCGCTTGCCAACAAAACCAAAATCATGGGCATGGGGCACAGAGAATACAAAGTGCTTGATCCACGTGCGGTGCACGTAAGAGAGCTGGCTGAAGCTCTGGCCCAGGGGACGCCGCACGCAGCAACCTTTGCAACCCTGATTGCCATCGAAGCTGCGTTTTCTAAAGAAATGTCCAGAAATAACAAAGCGTTACATGCCAACCTCGAGTTCTACAAGGGCATCGTTTATCGCGCTCTGGGGGTGCCAGATAGAGCATTCACCGCAGTGTTTGCTATGGCCCGGGTGTTTGGCTATGTCGCGCATGTGCTAGAGGGCCGTGGCACGGCCCGCATTATTCGCCCGGCTGCCCTCTATGTCGGTAATTAGCGTTCGAGGAGTAAATTGCAAAACTCTGGTTATCAATATTTAGCCAGTAACTCGCTACAATTCAGTCAGAGAAGTATTGGCTGGACCAAGATGGCAGACGACACAGCTTTAATTCGAATACCGGAACCAGACGGCGAGCGGCCGTTTGGTGGCCACGCTCACCTGCTAGATCTTGACACGCCAATAGAATCGATGGGCAAGCTAGCGGAAAGATACGGTGACATCTACAAGCTCAAATTTCCTGGCGGAGCCGAGTTGGTGGTTATCTCTTCCCAGGAACTGATTGCCGAACTCTGTGATGAGAGCCGGTTCGACAAAATGGTCAGTGGCGCGCTGTATAAGATTCGTGACTTTGCCCTGGATGGACTGTTTACCGCGCATACCCGCGAAGACAACTGGCAGCGAGCGCACCAGCTGCTACTGCCAGCGTTCTCCATGGGTTCGATGCAAGATTACTTCCCCCAAATGCTGGAGGTATCCCAGCAACTTTGTGATCGCTGGCAGCGGCTGAATCACAGTGACGCTGTGGACGTTCCCGATGAAATGGTGCGACTGACGCTTGAAGTGATTGGGTTGTGTGGTTTCGACTATCGGTTCGACTCGTTTGGGCGAGAAGACGCCCATCCGTTTGTTGCGGCAATGGGGCTTTGTTTGAGTGAGGCGATGGCGCGCAGTGTGCGCTTACCCATTTTCACTAAACTGGCGATTAATAAAAACCGCGCTTATGAAGATGGCATTGAGTACATGAACTCAGTGGTCGACACCGTGATCAAGGAACGTAAGGCTACCGGTAAGATTGGTGAGGTTGGTGATCTGCTGGATTTGATGTTGCAGAGCCAGTCAGACCCCGCCGGCGGTTTAACTGATGAGAACATCCGCTATCAGATCATTACGTTTTTAATTGCAGGTCATGAAACCACCAGTGGTTTGCTCGCGTTTACACTCAATCATTTGCTCAAACATCCGGCGGTAATGACGCGAGCACGCGCCGAAGTTGACCGCGTGCTGGGACACGACCTGACAAAGCAACCGACCCTTCGCGACGTTTCTGGTCTCGCTTATATTCGACAGATTTTGAACGAAGCTTTGCGCTTGCATCCTACGGCGCCGGCGATGCAACTAACGCCCTACGAAGACACGGTTATCGGCGGCAAGTACAAAGTAAAGAAAGGGTATCCATTGTTGGCGTTAACCACCCAGCTGCACCGCGATAAGCGGGTGTGGGGTGAGAACGCGCACTTGTTTAACCCGGAGAATTTTACCCCGGCGCGGGAAAAAGACCGTCCGCCACATGCGTTTAAACCGTTTGGCAATGGCCAGCGGGCATGCATTGGTAGTCAGTTTGCGTTGCAAGAGTCGACGCTGGTGATTGGCATGATTCTGCAACGCTTCAATCTGATTGATCACACTAATTATCAGTTGCGAGTGAAGGAAACGCTAACTTTCAAGCCGGATGATTTTTACCTGCAAGTGCGCGAACGCTCCGAAGCAGATCGAGAGGAGGTGCTAGAGGCTACCGATCGACAAATTAATGAAGCAACCAGTCCAGTGCTTGCGGTTCGCAGTGGCCACCAGACGCCGCTCACCATTTTGTATGGTTCGAATATGGGCTCCGCGCGTCAGATCGCACAACGCCTGGTGGACGAAGGCGAGACTCAGGGCTATGCCACCACGCTCGCAACTCTGGACGAAAGAACAAATGCGCTGCCAGAAAGTGGCGTGCTGATGGTGGTGTGCGCGTCCTACAACGGCCAACCACCAGATAATGCGGGTGAGTTTTTCTCCTGGCTCGAGACGGAAGTTGCAACGGCGGGTAAGGCAGTTGTTAGCAGTGAGCTTAATTTTGCAGTGCTCGGGGTAGGCAATCAGGACTGGGCGGCAACGTATCAACGCGTCCCGCGACTGCTGGATGAATGGTTGGAACTTGCGGGTGGCAAGCGCTTACTTGCGCGGGGCGAAGCGGATGCTCGCAGCGATTTCTTCGGTCAGGTCGACGACTTTGTTCCCCAGGCCTGGCGGGCCGCGGCCGAAAGCTTCGACTTGCTGGACGCAAGTGTTGGAGCCACGCAGGCGACAATCACAACGTCTCGTTACCGGGTGGATACCTTGCACCATGGCGTGCAGGAGGAACGTTTCCCGGATATGCAAGCGTTCGAAGTTATCAACAACGACTGTCTCGCACAGCAGAGTGAGGCCTTTGGTGAAGCGAAGCACCATCTTAGTCTGCGTCTGCCGGATGGAGTGACCTACAAGACGGGTGATCATCTATTGGTGATGCCGCGTAATCGTTATGCACTGGTTGAACGTGTGGCTAAGCGGTTTGCCCTGCCGCTCGATCAAACACTGGCAGTAATGCGGAATACCCCGGGGGACGATCCGTTGCCGGTTGGCCAGGAACTGACGGTGGTGGAGCTGCTAACACACTATATTGAGTTGCAGGATCCGTTGTCGCTGCGCGTTCTGAAAAAGCTCATTAACTTTATAGGTTGTCCAAATCGTCGGGCAGAAGCAGAGAGTCTTGCGCAGGACAGCGAACGTTTTGAGCGTGAGATCAGTGGGCACAGGGTCAGTCTGCTGCAGTACTTAGAGACCGCGCCAGAGTGTGAGTTGCCTTTTGAGTTATTCCTGGAATATGTTGCACCTACCCGCCCAAGATATTATTCAATATCTTCCTCTGCTTTGGTGGAGCCGCGCAGTGTCGACATAACGATCAGTGTACTCAGCGCGCCTCAGCCTGGTTTTGATGAACCCTTTGCGGGTTCGTGCACGCACTATCTGGCTGCGCAAGAACCAGGCAGCACAGTAACGGCGCGTGTACGGGCAGTTGACTCACACTTCCTGCCGCCGGCTGACCTAACAACACCCATCATCATGATTGGCCCAGGTACAGGCGTAGCGCCGTTCCGTGGGTTTTTACAAGATCGCCTCTGGCATAAACAAAGTGGCGTGACAGATCTCGGGGAAGCGATGTTGTTTTACGGCTGCAGACATCCTGAAGCTGACTTTATGTATTCCGCAGAGCTAGCGCGTGCGCACCGCGATTCACTCGTCGATCTGTCTGTTGCGTTTTCGCGTTTGGGTGACACTCCTTTGCCCACTGCAGATTATTTTCAAACCAGTGGTTACGTGCAGGACGCCATTGCGGCCAGGGGCGAACGTGTTTGGAGCTTGATAGAGCGTGGTGCGATCGTTTATGTATGCGGTGATGCGGCAAAAATGCTGCCAGACGTAAGGCGCGCGCTTGTGTCACTTGTCCAGCAACACGATCAACGCTTTGCCAACCAACCGACGACGCAGACAACACAAGAGGCGCAGCAGTGGTTGGCGGAACTTGAGGCAAAGTCGCGCTTTTTGGTAGATGCCTGGGCCTAGCGGGCTGAATGCTCAATACGCTATAACATGCCAGCGTAGAGAATGGCGCCACCCAGCGCGACACCACTGACCAGAAACAACACAAAGCAATAACCCATGATGTCGCGCATGTGCAGGCCCGCGATTGCGAGCAGCGGTATGGTCCAGAACGGTTGGATCAGGTTGGTCCACTGATCACCATAAGCGATGCCCATAACAATGACCGCAGGGTCTGTACCCAGTTCTCTAGCGGCCTCCAGAAATACCGGACCTTGCACTGCCCACTGACCGCCACCGGATGGCACAAACAGATTGACCAGTCCGCCAGCCAGGAACGCCCAGAAACCGAGAGTTTCTGCGGTGGCTACGTCGGTAAACCAGTTCGCTGTGATTTGCACCAGGCCAGTGCCCGCCATCAAACCCATGATGCCGGCATAAAATGGGTATTGAATGAAAATGGCACCAACGGTTTTGCCAGCGTTGAGAATGAGTTCAACGTAGTGCGCAGGTGAGCGAGTGAGCAACAAGCCGAGGGCCAGAAAGGTCCAGTTGACGATGTTGAGATTCAGGGCCAAGCCTGCAGTTAAGAAATAACTTACCAGGTAAGCAGCGAGCAGGATGCCAAACCCCAGCGTTAGCCAGCGTGCGTTATCAATTCGATTTGCGGGGGTCCAGGATAACTTTGCGCTGCGCTCTGGTGGCGCCGACTCTATGGGCAAGGAATCGCGATCAAGGCCGCGCACTTCGTCCGCGCCGGGATGCAGCAACGGGCATACAACAGCCAATACCGTTATGGTTGCTGCGATTGCCAGCAAATTCCAATGTGTGAGCAGGGTGGCGCTGACAGGCAAAATGCCGGTCAAGGATTCCATGGCGTGGCCGGGAGTTGCAACCATAAGCGGCGCGCTGCCGCTGTAACCCATATGCCAAACCGCAAGACCACAATAGGCCGCGGCAACAACCAACGGATAGTGCACGCGCAAGTCTCTACTGGCTGCCTCTGCTGCCACCGCACGTGCAATGAGCGCACCGGCAACCAAACCGAACGACCACGCCAACAAACTCGACAGGCAGGAAACAACCACCACTAGAACGTAGCAGCCAGTAACCGAGCGCGGCAGCCGTGCAAGGCGCTGCAGGCCGCTGCTAACTGCATCGGTATGGGCGAGTGCATGCGCCGTAAGTAAGGTGATGGCGATCTGCGCCATAAAGCTGAGAAGGCCGGCCAAACCCTCGCCCCAGGCGGTAAGGGCGCCGATCGGTGTCGCGTCGGTCAGTACTAGAGCGAGCCCAAATGCCACCGCGGTCAGTGCGATCAGGAAGACAAAGGGGTCAGGGTAGTAGCGCTCTACGAATACGACAAAGGGTTTGGCTACGCTGCGCGCAACCCTGGAAGCCAGACTTTGCAACTTACATCCTCAAGCTCTATAGCGAGGTTTGCAGCCTACTGCAAAATGAGCCGGACTACCTGTCACACCACGCTTTAATCTCGCCACGCAGAGCAGTCTCTTCGCTGTCGATGCGCCGCGCCTGACTGACGGGATAGCCTTGACGCTTGCGTTGTCGAATCTCCTTAAGTCCCGCGGTGGCCTGCTTGCAGCGTTTTGCGCCAGCCTGTGCTGCCGCATGCTGGCGTCTACGTTCTGCACTCGCCTTTGTGCGCTGGCTAGCCCGGTCGGTTTGCAGGCGTTGTTCCAGAGCTCGCAAGCGCCGTTGCTCTGCGATTGAAAGTGGTGCGTTCTGGATTAAAGAATGTTCTACGCGCAGACGCGTCGAGCGACTGCTTTTGCACGGTGTGTCGGCAAATCGGATAACGCCGTTGATATCGATACAACGGAACACGGTTGTGCCGTTGGCTGGGGTCTGGGCCTGGGTGTCTGACGACAGTACTGACAGTACCGTCACGACCAGGCTGGTTAGCACACAGGTTGCGAGATTGAGCCGGCGTTGTAGTGGGTTCATGGAAAGAGCCTGCCAGCGACTTGCGCTTGCAGGCAATGGGTATTAGCGCCATTGTTTGTGCGATTGCGCTGCTGTTAAATACAGTGCTCGAGAAAGCGGTACACACCCTGTTCATAACTCGCCTGGCTCGCCGCCTCACGCTCTTGCTCGTTGCGGCTTGCAAGCGCTGTTAGCAAGCTTTTGGCTGCGGCAGGATACGCCGAGATTTCGCGCAGTGGATAACAGTCAACAGCGATAGTGAATACAATCACCTGTTGGCTTAGGCGCCGCAGTGTTTGGGTCTCACTGCGCATTGTGAGTTGTGCGGCATCATCGGCGGATACAACGGGGTGCCGACGTTCAGGGTCTGGTTGAAAGAGTTCGCTTGAGGCATGTATGAACCAGTTGCGGCGCAACAGACAGCGCTGTGCAGGCAAGCGTTTGAAAAAGGTTTGCATGCGTTCGCCGAGCGCATTGTTCAGTCCGGGCACATTGTCGTGTACTGCCCACAAGCTCTTTCCCAGCTTGTCGCTTAAACGCCAGTAAGATGGCGCGGTAACACAGCCGGCAACCAGTTCATAATGATCACCACGGCGTTCTAGCAAGCAGAGATCTTCGGGCACACACAGTGCTGCCGTTGTGAGTGCCAAGTTGCTAACAAACTGTTTGCTGGCGTTGCGCGCTGTAGTGCTGTCATGGGTTTGTTCAATGGCGTCCAATAACAGCTGCTGTGCTCGCCCAGACTCCGATGTTGCTTGTACCACACCGCTGTGGTGACTGGTTAACAATGTGAGTTTGGCACGCAGCTGTGCTGCAGATATGGCGGTTTTGCACCACGCAGCTGGATCTATCGGCGCCAGGCCCATCTGGTAACCGCCATTAGCATGAGCCCAGGGGGGGGTTGTCCAAAACGCTTGGTTGGGCTTAGCCACCGCGTGTGTGGGCCGCGCTCAATACAGTGCTTCGCGCAAAGCGACAGTTGCCTCGCGGATTGCGGGACGGCTCGCGGGTACTGTTTCGTACATCCCAAAAAAGCCGTGAATCAAGCCGCTGTATCTTGTGTGTTGTACGGGCACGCCTGCACTTTCCAGCGCGTTGGCATAGGCTTCACCTTCATCACGTAATGGGTCGTACTCTGCGGTTAGTACCAGAGCGGCGGGCAGACCTGTATGCGAGTCGGCTCGCAGCGGCGAGACCAATGCCTGTGCCCGGTCCTCGATGTTAGGTACATAGTGATCCCAAAACCACATCATAGAGTCCCGGGTGAGCAGGTAGCCGCTGGCATTGTCCCGGTAAGAGGCGGTGTCGAAGCGGGCATCTGTAACGGGATAGATCAACAGCTGGAAGCGAATGGTTGGCCAGGCTTCGTTTCGTGCCAGCAGCGCTACCGCCGCGGCGAGATTGCCACCAGCACTATCCCCGCCAACAGCAATGCATTGCGGATCAATACCGAGTTCCTCTGCGTTGTGGGCAACCCATCTGGTGGCGACATAGCAATCTTGTAACGGACCCGGAAACGGGGTTTCTGGAGCAAGTCGGTAGTCGACGGCAATTACGGTGACTCCTGCGCCACCGGATAGACGTCGACAAATTGCATCGTGGCTGTCGAGATCGCCCAGCACCCAACCACCGCCGTGAAAATAGACGAGCGCTCCTTTGCCTGCAGGTACCAGTGGTTTGTAAATTCTTATCGGTAGATCGGGAAAGTCAGCACTAGTGTCGATAAAAGGTGAAGCGCGCCCGGGGTCGAGTGCGCCGGGTAGTTCGGCTGCGGTGATCAGTTGATCGGTAATGCTGGATACGGGTACTGGTTCTTCTTCGGGCGCCGAAAATGACAGGCCGCGAGCAGCAACGGGGCTGAGCTCGCTGATGTCGGGCCCTCCCAGCTCCTCTAACTGCTGGAGAATCTTGGCGGTGTCTTTATCAAGGGGCACTGTGGAACCTCTTCAATTCTCTGTTTCTTGTTCTGGCTATTAGCTCTTGTTCTGGCTGTGGAGTCGCCCGGCGCCAAATCCTGATTCGTTGTTCAAACGGGCGACACTCTGAAGGTTATAATCATGCCGCCCTAAGCTGTGAAATCAACACCTGGAGTCTTAATGTCCACCCACGATTCCGAGCGTTGGAACGAGCGGTATGCCAACGGCGCTTATGGTGAGCGCACGCACCCTGCGGTGTTGCTTGAGGACTGGCTTCACGTGGTACCGTCCGGTCGCGCGTTGGATATTGCCTGTGGTGCCGGCCGCAACGCGGTTTTTCTCGCCGCAGGTGGCTTTGAAGTTACTGGGGTCGATATTTCGACCGCAGCTCTCGAACTTGCGGCCACGCGTGCGGATCAGGCGGGGCTTGCGATCTGTTGGCAGCAGCATGACCTGGATGAACCTTTGTCGGTTGTTGACCCTTATGCCCTGATTATCGTTGTACGTTACGCGGACGCTGCGCTGGTTACCGAGTTAACAAAAGCGCTGCAACCTGGAGGTGTTTTGCTGGTGGAGGCGCACCTGGGTGGCGAGAAATTTACCACTGAGGTAGGTGGACCCGGTAGCGAACGTTTTCGGTTGGCACCCGGACAACTGGCAGCTGCCTGCGCTGGCCTTGAAGTATTGCATTCGCGCGAAGATCAAATCCGCGACCCGGATGGTCGGCTTATGGCGTTGGCGCAGTTTGTTGGACGGAGTCCGCTCGCCAGTTAACCGCCAGATCTGGATGATCAATAAATACTCCGGTTGCACCGATAGCCTGCAGAGCGTTCAGCTCCCCGGCAACTGTTGTCGCCAGAGCGCCGCGCAGTGGCGAGAGAAAAAACGCTTCAGCCCGGATCGTGTACGGGTGCAATTCAAGTCCAAGTTTTTTGCTGTGCGCAGCAAGCTTTCTTGCATCACCCTTGCGTGGTCCCAGACCGTTGGCATAATCCGTTGCGATTTCCGGCAGAGCATCAGCGATGGCCGCGTAGCTTGAATCGTTGTGCAGAATATCATTTAGAGGACCGTACACCGCGGAAAGCTCTGTGGGTGATGAGTTCTCTCTGTGATAGGCAACGTCGGCTGGGGTAGCAGCCATCGAACCAAAGAGCTGCACCAGCCTTATTTCTGGCACTCTGGTATTGGTCCTGGGTTTAGTCTGGATGAGGTTTGTAGTCGCCGGCAACAATTCATGGCGCAGCCGGCGGAGTGTTTCGACCTCGAAACACTGAATGTACAGAGGCTTTAGGTTTTGCATTGGATTGCTATCCAGTGCAGTAACCAGTAACTGCGCAGTATCTATGTTGATTGGGGGGCCGCCTGCAGTGCGGCTGCCGTAGCGAAAGTGCGTGGGGTGTTTTAGCTCGGGATAGATCCCAATGTGGGTGTTGCCGGCTTTTTGAGTGAGCGTCAATACATCCTGCAAGCTGGGAATGCGCTCACGAGCGTAGCTGACATTCGCCGGGCGCAACTTCGGAATGCGCTCGGTAGCCCATAAGGTTTTGATCTCCGCCAGCGTGAAATCTTCACTAAACCAGCCTGCCACCGTGCGCCCGTCAATTTCGCGGACACGCAGCAGGTGGGCAAATTCTTGTCGTTGTGCAACATCGGTGGTGGCCGAGTGGACTTTTAGGGTGCCTGCTGTTTGGTGCTCGCTGAGTTTCCCGGTAGCAGGAAATTCTACCAGGGCGAGCGCGTTTTCGTGGCGCGCAATCAGGTGCCCATCGCGGGTGGGGACGAGATCCGGTTCTATATAATCGGCACCTTGATCGATCGCCAGTTGGTAGGCCGCCAGAGTATGCTCCGGTCGATAGCCGCTGGCTCCTCTGTGGGCAATGATCAAAAACGGCTCGGTGGCTGCACGTGCTTGTAGTGCACTCGATGCCTGTCCGTCGTGACTAGTGGGCGTGCAGCCAGTCATCCCGCCGCCGAAGCTGATCACTGTCAGCATCAGGTACAGGACTGACGAACAA
>CAZSYU010000018.1:0-59518 GCA_964611345.1 uncultured Pseudomonadales bacterium | reverse complement strand
ATCATGGCCACACCCTAGAAGAATTGTCGGCGCAGAGCTATCACAACCACTCGAACCCAGCCTCCCCCAGAGCCACGTCTAGATGTTCGCAGTGATGTTCGCATTGAGGTTGTGGCCGCCGTCATAGAGCGCCGCGGCCGCTACCTGTTGGCGCAGCGGCCCCGCGACAAGGCCCATGCTGGGCTCTGGGAGTTTCCCGGCGGCAAGGTGAGTCACGACGAGACCCTCGCCCAGGCGCTTGCCAGAGAGCTTGCCGAAGAACTGGTTTTGCAGGGCTGTGATATTGGCGAGGTGTTGGCCGTGTTGGACGACGAAGCGCAACAGATCCGCCTGCACTTTATTGCTGTTGCTACCGAAAGTGCGCCGATTGCATTGGAACATGAGGCGCTGGGCTGGTTTCTGCCAGAGGAAGCACGGGCGCTTGACCTTGCTCCGCTAGACAGGGCGTTTCTCGAGAAGTTCGACTGTGCTGTTCCGCCCACTGGCTGAGCGGGCGAGCCGCGAACCCGGTATTATCTAGCCGGCATAATACGAATAATTGTTGAACATTCAGGAGTCTGTGCATGTCCATTTCAACCGAAGCTGACCGTATCCGTTGTGTGAACGATCGCGACCTTTGCGAACAACTGCTGAAAGATCGCACGGTCAAAAAGGTAAACGAACAGATTACCCGGATGGAAGAGAAGACGCCGAGCGGGGTACGCCGCCGCCTGTTGGCCACCTCTGTACGCTTGAGTCAGCGCATGGCGCCAGATCTGCACAAGATGGCCGATAGCTGCATCGAAAAACTGGGTATGGAGATACCGCTGGAGCTCTATGTTTTTGCCAGCCCGCAATACAACGCCATGTGCTTTAAGCCCCAGGACGGTCGGTTGTTTGTAATGTTTGCCTCCAGTTTGCTTGAGGCATTCACCGATTCAGAATTGCGCTTTGTGATGGGCCACGAACTTGGCCATCACGTCTATCAGCACCACGACATACCTATCGGCTACATTTTGCGCGGTGAGTCCCGGCCCGATCCCCGCCTTGCTATGGAGTTATTCACCTGGTCGCGCTATGCGGAGATTTCGGCGGATAGAGCCGGCGCGCATTGCGCGCAGGATATGCACGGTGTCGCGAGTGCGTTGTTTAAGCTCGCCTCAGGCCTGTCATCCAAAACGGTGCAATTCAACATGGAAGACTTCCTGCAGCAGGTTGATGAAATGCAGCTCGAAGATGCCGAACCTGGTCAGGGTGCCCCCAAAGAAGACTGGTTTTCTACCCATCCGTTCAGCCCATTGCGCGTTCGGGCGTTGAAGCTGTTCGATGAATCAGCGTTTATGAAGAAAGGTGGCACAGAGTCGGTTGATCTTGAAGTGGGTGTGACCGGCTTGATGAGCCTGATGGAGCCGAGCTACCTCGAAGGTCGGACCGAAACCGCAGAAGCCATGCGGCGTCTGCTGTTTGCTGGAGCGCTCGTAGTCGCTAATGCCAAAGATGGCATCAGCGAAGAAGAAGTGGCGCTGTTTGAGAAATTCTTTGGCAAGGGTGCGTTCTCAGAAGGGCTTGATCTTGATGCGCTTGATCGTGATCTTGATGAACGCATTGAGACGGTGAAGGAGCAGGCCAGTACGCCCCAGGCAATGCAGGTGTTGCGCGATCTCTGTTTGGTGGCTAGTGCCGAAGATGAAGCCGCGGAAGAAGAGATTGAGGTATTGGAGCGAATCGCGGATGGCCTGGGCATTGCCCACAGCTTTGTATGTACCAGTCTCGAAGCGAATGTTGAACCCGATTAAAACGCCCTAAGCACGCGGGCGTTTGCTCGTCGATCAATCGTTATCCTCGCCTCTAAGTCTGTGGGTATGCCCTTGATGCCTGCACCTATGCCTTGCTGTTACTATTGTAAGTAAAGAATACTATACATGAAGTAAATAATATCATACATTATCCATGGATACACAGGATGCATAAAGGGTAGTTAGAGTGGCCGCTGCAGGAGAGCTTATGGGGTACCGCGAACGTAGTCTTTGGGTCTCGCTGGGTGCCGTTGCCCTGGTAGATACGCTCTACTTTTTTATGGTCTTGCGTGGTTGGTGGGCGGGTGCACCGCTAACGGCAGGCGGTTTGATCGGCCTGTTACTGGGCATCGCCTGCCTGCTGGTAGTTATCGAATTGGGATTCGTGCTCGGCAATGCTCGACAACGTGAACCCATGGATGAACGGGACGAGGCCATTGCGGCGCGCGCAGCGCGGTTCGCCTATGGCGTATTTGCGTTTGGCGTGCTGGTTGCGCTGTTACTGCACCTGGTCAATCAGCGCAATCTTGAGGCGGGTGGTGAACAAATTTTGAGTTGGCCGCTGTTTGAAGTGCATTTTATTCTCGCCAGTCTGGTTAGCGCAGAGTTGGCCCGCTTTGCCGTCGCATTGCTTGGTTATCGGCGCTAAGCGTGGGGCGAGCGAAACCAACCCTACTGACCAATCGCATCCGAGCCCTCCGCTTTGCGGCTGATGAAATGACTCAGCAGGTGTTGGCCGAGCGCGTAGGTGTTACTCGACAGACCGTCATTGCCATTGAAAAAGGTAAGTACTCCCCGTCACTAGAGGTCGCATTCAAGATAGCGCAAGTGTTCAACACTTCGGTCGATCAGGTGTTCCAGTATCAGGCAAAGACGCCTCTCTCCAATTCACCAACAGAAGATTAGGCAAAAAGGCTAACTCATGAAAATTGCGTACCTGTTACTTACTATTGTTGGCACGGTTGTACCCTATTTGTTCTTTTTTGATTTCTTCGCGCAGTACGGGGTTAATCTCCCTGCCTTTGTTGGTGGTCTCTTTGTGAACGGTGCCGCTGGTGGATTTTCTGCAGACCTGTTGATTACAAGTTTGGTATTTTGGATTTACCTGTATGAGCGCGGCGCAGAAAGGCTGTGGATGTATGTGTTGCTAAACCTCACTATCGGCATGTCGTGCGCCGTACCACTGTATTTCTATCTGACTTACGACAGGCGCAACGCCGTTTCGCAATGAGTGATCCAGCGTGGTATGTGGGCGTGCTTACCGAGATCAAACCCACCCTCGTGGGCTACCCGGGTATAGGCCAACAACGCAATGTCTGCAATGCTGATTCCTGCCGTGTCGACCCAGAATTCGCGCGTACTCAAATGCGAATTCATATATTCAAGGGCTAACTCGCCGCGTTCGACACGCCAGTCTTCACGCTCGCTTGCCGATTTGCCGGCGTAGAGCATCTGAAATCGGCAGACCGCAATGTACGGCTCATGGGAGTATTGCTCCCAAAACATCGCCTCATCGACCTTGGCGACTGCAAAGTCTGAATCTGGTAGCAGTGCCGTGTTGTTGGCCAGATAACGCATGATGGCGTTGGATTGTGCCAGTGTGCGGCCATCGTCGAGTTCCAGCACCGGCACCTGTCCCTGAGGGCTCATGGCCAAAAACTTCGCTGTGCGCGATTCGCCTGTATTAATGTCGATATCTACCCAATCATAGGGCAGATCCAGGTAGTCCGCGGTGTACTTCACCTTTAGACAATTGCCAGAAATTTTGTCGCCATGTATTTTCATTTATTGAGCCGAATAATAAGACGTCAAGAGTATCTGCGTAGTAAGGCGCCTCCAAGCAGGCTAAGCAACAACCCTGCGGGAAAGATCTCCATAGCAGTCATTAATCCGTAAACTTTTGCCGGTCATAACTTGTTTGCCTTACTGATTCTCTTACTGGTTTAGAGGCTCGATGCGTTTAAGTTCTGCCAGGAGCTCTTTGTGTTGCTCCTGATCCTCTAGGTTACTGCACCAGGCGGCGAGCCAGTCGCGTTCGTTATTGTTGGCCGGGCCGCCGTTCGTAATGATCGTGCGTAGTGATCCGAGGGCAAAGTCCATCCAGTGTGGGGAACGCCCGTCGATGTCAGTAAAACCATACTCGCGAGCAAGGTCCCAACTGGCAAGGGTTTGCCCGCTGAAGCGCGCTACCTGCGGATCGGCCGCGAGCGCCGCCACTGCTCGGCCGACAAAACAGGGTGTTTCAGACTCGCTAAAGCCCATTACCTTGCTGCTAGCATCTTGCCAGTTGGCCTCCGTCACTTCAAAGGCTTCGAGCATGGCTTCTGAGCGTAAAAATCCTGGAGTAACCGCGAGGGCTAACACCCCGCTGGGCGCAAGTTCGCGCGCTGTTGCGTAGGCCAGGCGCATGAGTTGAGTTTTTGCGAGGTCATAGAAGAACGCGCCGCGATAGCCGTGGTGGTTGCCGTCGGTGACTTCCACAATCAATCCGTGGCCCTGGCTTTGCAGCAGCGGTGTTGCCGCGTGGGTGGTGATGATATGGGTGCGTACGGCAGCATCTAAAAACGCAAAGCCTGCTTCTATTTTGGCTTGGGCCAGGGGATCCCAGATGTTGAGATACTCAGCACCTATATCATTAACCAGTATGTCGAGTTGTTTTTCGTCAGCCGCAATCCGATCGAACAGCGCGCGCACCTGTTCTGGTTGGCTATGATCGGTTTGTACCGCGATACCCTTACCGCCAGCCGCAGTTACCAGTTGTGCAGTTTCATCGATGGTCTCGGGGCGGCCGACTGGCGACAGATTATTGGTGATGCTGCGACCAGAGCAATACACAGTGGCGCCGGCTTCACCCAGCATGTGGGCGATACCCCGGCCGGCGCCGCGGGTTGCGCCAGCGACCACGGCGACCTGTCCTTCTAGAGAAACCGGTGATGAATTGTTACTGGTCTTGTGCACGACGCCCTCCGTTGTCGTTAGCCTCCAGTCTAGTCGGTCATACCAAATTCTTTACCAGAGACGACGATATCCAGTAATGCTGGTTTATTCGTGGCCAGCAAGGCACTCACCCGTTCACCGATGGTAGTGGCGTCCGTAATCTGCTCTGCCTGCATACCAAATCCCGCAGCGACCTCAACGAACCCAAGCGTGGGATTGGTGAGGTCCATGTTGGGATAGGGCTTGTTGGAGTTGGTGTTAAATCGGGCGCGATAGATATCCATGTTGTGTTTGAGCACGCGGTACTCACGATTCGACAGCACGACAAACAGGATTGGTAAGTTGTGATGGGCGGCGCTCCACAGGGCTGTGATGCTGTACATGGCAGAACCGTCACCGGTGAGTGCGATCACGGTTCGATCTGGTTGTGCGACCTGCACGCCTATCGCTCCGGCAATACCCTGACCTATGCCGCCACCCCGACCACCAATGTAGTCGCCTGGCTGTTTGAAACTGAATACTCGAGCGAGTTCGACTGATGCGGTGATCGATTCATCGACAACAATGCTGTTGTCAGGCAATGCGGTTGCTAATTCGTGCAGTGCTCGGGCTGGCGCCATGGGCGAGGCGTCCCAGGCTTTATCGAGACTTGCTTGTGCTGCGGCCTGGGATTTTTCGCGCCGGGCTGCTATGGCTTCGTTGCGTGTTCGCGCCTGGGAACGATAATCACCAGACAAAGCTTGAATGGCAGCTACTGCCAGTGTGAGTGTTTCGGCAAGGTCGCCGTACAAACCGAGATCTATCCGGTGATCGATCGCGAGCTCTGCGCGGGTGCATTCGATTTGCACGCGCTTCGCACCATCAGGAAACGGCTCGCAGTTGTCGTACCAAACCTCTTCAAGTTGTACCCCACCAATCATTAACACCAGGTCGTGGCCCGCCAGCGTTTGTTTGATCGTGCTTGCTTCGAGCCCCAGACGCCCGGCGTAACTTGGATGATTGTTGGGAAAGGCAAGCTGGGCGCGCAGCGGTTCGTTGTACACCGGTGCACCCAGTTGTTCGGCCAGCAACACTAGAGTGTGAAAGGCACCGCTGCGCGCTACTTCGTCGCCCGCGATGATCACGGGCGAATTTGCAGCTTGCAGAAGATCCTGTAATTGTTCGATGCCGCCAGCGTCCGGGGTGACTGCATCGAAGGCATTGCCCATGGTACTCGCGCCTATGTCGCTCTCCTGCTCCATCACATCGATGGGTAGAGCGACAAATACGGGACCGGTCGGATGCTCTTGAGCGACTTTGAACGCGCGCTGCATGATTGGGCCCAGCTCGTCGGCGCTCGCTGGCTCAACGCTCCACTTGGTTACGGGTGCGGCCATTGCTGCCAAATCGTGGGACAGTAACGGCGAGCGCATACGCATTCGCGTATCTTGCTGCCCTGCTGTGATCACCAGTGGCGACCGAGCTTTTAGCGCGCCGTAGATAGACCCTATGCCGTTACCTAAGCCGGGTGCGACGTGCAGATTTACCACCGCCGGTTTGTTAGCAGACTGGGTATAAAAACTGGCGGCTGAAACCGCAATACCCTCGTGCAGCGACGTAACGTAGCTAATGTCCGGGTAGTCGATCAGGCTGTCGAGCAGTGGGTTTTCGGTGGTGCCTGGGTTGCCAAATATTTTTTCCACACCGTGCGCTCGCAGGCTGTCCATAAAGATCTGTCTGCCGCGCATTAGCGTGCTCCTGAAGGCTGATTACGAAGCTGTTTGAGTTTTGCTAAGCGACTTTCCTGTTGTGCTCGCATACCTTCATAGATGTGCTGGCGTGCCACCCTGCGCGCCTCGGTTGTTTGATGGCCCAGCGCCAGCTCTTGTGCAAGTGCCGGGTCAAAACCTGGCCACTGTGGCAAACCGGCGCCGTTAGGGTTCTTCTGTTTCGCGAAGTTGGTCCAGTAGTCGCTCATCTGTGCAGCCAGCTCGTCATCGCGATCGCCTTTCGGCCAAAACGGAATATACGAATTAAATAGCGGTTGCAGTTCGAGGGCATGGGTGGCGCCAATGATTTGTTGGTCAGACTCTGGTGCACGTTCGAAAAAGTACAGCCAGGTGGGTGCGCCTGTTTTGTGGTGATTTTCTGCCGTGTAGAACGCATGCCGACCGAACAGCGAGTCACCTACGACACGAAAGTGCGCATCCAGTAGCTGCGCTTCTGTCTCGACCGCGTATTCGTCGGCCAATGCGGGCATGTGGTCTTTTAGATATCGATCCCAACCCTCAATGGTCTCTGGTCGCAGTTGAGCGACGCCGTCCATTGATATGGGAATAACATAACCCAGCACGGTACCTTCGTCGGCGTTGCTGCCCAGTAATAGCGGAATCTGTGCTTGTTCGCCGGCTGCGAAAATTTCTGCCACGGTTTGTGGCAATGCATAACCATCTACTTGCGGATGATAGGTTCGTGATACTTCGGGGTCAGCGTTTTCGAGTTCACGAATTTGCGTAACGTTCAAGGCACGCAGTGCGGCTAGCTGGTTCTCGCCACTAATACCTGCAAGCTGCGCAAAGCGGGCGCCCGCTGCAATGCCGGACAGACCTTCAACGTTTTCGTGACTGTGCTGCATTTGGTGATTGCCCGTGCCGCTTTGCGCGATGGCGCCGTGAATCAATCCTCGGGCCAGAGGTGAAGCCATTATTTGCCCCACAGAGTGGCCGCCAGCTGATTCACCAAAAATAGTGACGTTGTCCGGGTCGCCACCAAAGGCCGCGATGTTTGCCTGCACCCAGCGTAGCGATTCGATTTGATCTAACAGACCATAGTTTCCGGTGCTGCCGTCAGCGTCTTCTTGTGCAAGCTCGTCATGGGCGAAGAAGCCCCAAATACCCAGTCGATAGTTGATCGAGACGTGCACCACGCCTTTTGCGGCCAAGGCGTTTGAGTCGCTGAAGCCCTGATTGCCGGAGCCGTAGCGATGCGCCCCACCGTGAATCCAGACCATTACGGGTAGTTTGGATTCGGGTTCGAGTGATTTTGTGCGGACCGTTAAGGTTAGACAGTCTTCGCTCATTGGTTCGTTGCCGACTAATCCGGCCAGGTTGTTGAGTGCAAACTGACCGAAACCGGAAACGCCGGCACCGCTTAGCAGGCGCTCGAGAAAGCTGTTGTTCAGATCATCATCGCCCAGTGGTTGCTCGCAAATCGCCCGGTTGCTGGTTGCATTGCGGACACCCTCCCACGCCGTTGCAGGGTAGGGGCGTTGCCAGCGGCGTTCACCCGTTGGTGGTGCCGCGTAAGGTAAGTCGCGAAAAACATGAATGCCGTCAGCGAAGGTGCCCTGCACGGCGCCAAGTGGCGTCGCGTGTTCGGGACCCTTGGCGGGACCGCCGCAGGCGCTGAGGATGAGAGTGATACACAAGGTACCGACTAGTGGCGCCCAGCTGGTTGTGCAGGGGATTGGGCGTGAGACAGAACGAGTGCGTGCAAACATGAACCGGTCCGATGGTGATTGCGACCTCTGAGTTTACCCCGCGCCGTTGCGTTCAGGTACTTCGCAGAACTGATCCACTTCTATCGCGATGGTTACCGCTGAATTTTGGTGCGGTCCGGCGCACCAGCTGGGCATGACCATCGAGTAGAGTCCAGAGCCGCCTGCCATTAACACGATGATGTCTTCGGCAGCCTTGAACGCGGGTCTGGTTGTATCCGCCCCGGCTTTTTTCGCACGACCGGCAAGACCGGGCGCAACACGCATCATGTCTGCTAAGGGATGCGCAGCGCGCTCGAACAAGCTCACTTGGATGGCGCGACGATCAAGCCCGGCTGCAACAAGAATGTTCGCGTGATCTGGGTTTAACACCACTACCGCACTGCCGCCACGCAAAATGGCATTGTTGGTGGCGAGATTCGCGAGGCCAATTGCGAGTGCATCAAGCAGAGCCTGTGGCGATTCGGGGTTGTCCGCGTCGCCACTGAAGATGACCGAATGCGGCGCCTCTGCTCCTATTACTGTGACCGTACTGTCCCCCGCACCGAAGCCGCGGGAGGTGTGCAGCGGTGGCAGTGGGCTGTTCTCCTCGTCCTCGCCCAGGCAGTAGGTGAACTTGCCTGGATGACCCAGCAACGCCATATCTGAAACACCGGGTTTTGCCCCGCCAATGTTCAACATGGCGAGCCGCAAGGCCCGGCCAATACTTGCGTTTGCGCGAAACCCTGGACCCAGCGCACCAAAGCCACAAGCGATGGGCCCGCAGCTCAGCCGTGCCGGGCCGTTCACTATGATCAGCGGCGCCGTGCAGTGAGTGGTGGCCTGCATTTCGGTCAGATCAAATCGTGGGTCGAGCACCGCGCGTACCGCGGCGAGCACTATTGGCATGTAGTCGGGCGTACAACCCGCCATCACGGCGGCTACTGCTACCTTTTCTATGCTGGCAACGCCGCCGCCGGGACCCATGTTGCCCAGTACCAATTCGGCATCGTAACCCGATGCCAATACCATTCGTGCAACCCGCTCCGGGGTGGGGATGACTACTGGCAAGCCGTCGGTACAACCGAGCTCATGCAGTTGTTCTAACGCGGCGTTCTCATCCGCAGCGCTAAGATGACTCTGGGTTGCTGCTTCCATATAGCTACTGCTGGTCTGTAGGAGGTACGTGCTTCTGGGTGAGCGCTTCGATAATGGCCGGAACAACCTGTTCTGCCACACGGCGCATGTTGGCTTCTCCTGTGCCCGCGATCGGATGCGGAATGCGCACGCGCGGCACCTCAGGCATGCCGAAGCTCTCAGCGACAAAGTCGCCTTGGGGCCAGAAGTCTTCGGTGACAAGGGCTACTGCTGGAATACCGCGTTTTGCTATGTTGATGCCGTCACGCACGGTGCCGGTAGTGCAGCTGCCTCAGTGCCCGTAGGCAGCAATAGCGGCCTGAAAGCCGTCCATTTTGTCGAGCATGGCGTCGGATGCGATGCTGGATGCGTTGTTCTTGTTGAGTTGCAAAACGTCAGCGCCTGGTAGTTGTTCCAGTAGCACTTCCTCGATTTTCTTCAAGAAATTCTCGGAATCGGGAAAACCGTTTGCTAGAAAAGCGATACGCGCCTTGTTCTGGCGAGCCAGATCGATTCCCAGCGTGTAAGGCTCGGAGTCGCCGCCTTTTGCGCCCCGTGGATCGTGAAATTCAAGCATGCTTTGCTCCCTTTGTTCGGTGTGATTTCGTGAAACTTATTATTCAGGTAGTTCCAGCACGCGCTTGGCCAGAATGTTCAGTTGTACTTCGGACGTGCCGCCTTCAATGGAGTTCGCTTTTGAGCGCAGCCAGCCCCGGGTGGTATCGATTTCATCCTGTGCGAAGGCATCACCCGTCCAACCCACACCTTGCGTGCCCATCATGTCGAGTAACAGCTCGAAGCGCTTTTTGTTTTGTTCGGTACCGTAGTATTTAAACATCGAGGAGATTGCGCCGGGTGCGATGCCGGCTTTCATCTGTTCGGCATTTCTGCGTGTGGTGAGCGCGTAGGCGGCATCGTTCATGCGATGGGCAAGAATGTCATTGCGAACGCTGTTATCCGCGAGCTTACCATCGACAACGCCCACGTATTTCCTGGCCAGTTCTTCCATCGACGCGGTTTTTTGACTGCTCTTGCCGATGCTGCCGATTGAGGTGCGCTCGTATTGCAGCAGTCGCTTGGCAACCGTCCAGCCTTTGTTTACTTCGCCCACCACGTTTTTCTTTTGCGCGCGCACATCATCGAAAAAGGTCTCGCAGAAGGGTGACAAGCCGCTGATTAATAGAATGGGCTTTACAGTGACGCCTGGTGTGGTCATATCAAAAAGAATAAAGGTAATACCTTCGTGCTTGGGTGCGTCAGGGTCGGTGCGAACCAGGCAGAATATCCAGTCGGCGTGGTTAGCCCCTGAGGTCCAGACTTTCTGACCGTTGATCACATACTCGTCGCCGTCTGATACGGCACTTGTTCGCAGGCTCGCAAGATCTGAGCCCGCGTTAGGTTCACTGTAGCCCTGACACCACCAGATTTCGCCGCGCGCAATTTTCGGCAGGTGCTCGGCTTTTTGTTCATCAGTACCGAACTCAAGTAGCGCCGGGCCAATCATGCTGATACCCATGCCAAGGTGTGCGGGTCGTGCATTAATGTTGCGCAATTCTTGTTGCAGAATACGATTTTCTTCTGCGTTTAGGCCTGCACCACCATATTCCTTCGGCCAGGTTGGCACGGTAAAACCGCGTTCTGCCATACGCGTAAGCCATAGCTTGCTTTCAGGGTTTTTCCACTTGGCATTTCTGCCCCCGCCGGGATGTTCGTCCACTGGCATGGGGGTGCGCATGCTGGGCGGGCAGTTGGTCTCAAGCCAGCTCCGTACTTCGGCGCGAAAATCGGTCATAGTGGTCTCTGAATGAATGGTGTCTCTCGCCCCATCATAGCCAATAAAAAGAACTAAATAGAAGAATAGAACCATGAACGAGCGTTCCTCGAACTTAAGGGCAGCCCATTTGTCCGCCCGTTTTTTGTTTTCAACCTTGCTTGCGGCACTGGGGTTAGTGGCACCGGTGAGCGAAGTTGCAGCACAAAACGCGGCTTCCAAGCGGTCGTTTATTGATGCCGCTCCCGAGCGGCTGGCTGCTTACATTCGTATCGATACCACCAGCCCGCCGGGCAATGAAGTGCGCGGTGCAGATTTTTTCGCTGCGATATTTACAGCCGCTGGCGTTGACTTCGAGACCGCTGAGTCTGCGCCGGGCCGCGGCAATATCTGGGCTCGTCTTAAAGGTGGCCGCAAACCGGGCATTGTGTTGTTGAATCACATAGACGTTGTTCCTGCAGACCCGCGTCATTGGAGCGTCGATCCGTTCGCGGGATTGGTGCAAGACGGTTATATCTGGGGCCGGGGTGCGCTGGATATGAAAGGTACAGCAATCGCCCAACTGCAGGCATTTTTAGCTCTGCATCAGGCCCAGAAAAATGGCGCGAAACTGTCACGTGATGTGGTGTTTGTCGCCACGGCAGACGAAGAAGCCGGCGGAGCCTATGGGGCCGGATGGCTGGTGGAGAACCGCAAAGAGATCTTTGCGGGTGCCGGGTTTCTTGTGAATGAGGGCGGATCGGCAAGCACGGCTGGTAATGACACGCTGCTAATGGTGGAGGTGACCCAAAAAGTGCCAGTGTGGTTACGGCTGGTAGCCACCGATCAGCCGGGTCATGGTTCTGCACCCACCCGAACTACCGCGGTGACACGTATTTTGCGTGCGGGTGCGCGTCTTGCCGACAGCCGTTTTGAGGCGCGGGCGATACCTGCAGTTGAGTCGCTCTTCGCTGGCCTTGCTCCCTATCAAGATGATGAGCGCCTAAAGTCTGGCTTCGCTGACATTGCGAAGGCTGTGCAAGATGATCTGTTTATGCGCCACCTCGAAGCGGTTAGTCCGTTTCAGCATGCGCTGCTGCGTAATACCTGTTCGCTAACAACGCTCGAGGGCAGCAGTAAAATTAACGTCATACCGCCTCAAGCTGCACTTGAGCTCGATTGCCGGTTGTTGCCTGATCAAGACGAACAGGAATTTCTGGCACAAATAAAAACTCTGATCAATGACCCACAGATTGAAATTAAAAAGATCATGAGCTTTAGCCCAGCGGTTTCACCGGCGAGTGGTGAGCTGTGGCAACACATCGAACAGCTCGCAGCGCGTCGTTACAAAAACGCGCGAGTTATCCCCAGCGTATCGACGGGCTTTACCGACAGTCACTTCTCTCGCGATCTCGGCATCGCGAGCTATGGTCTCGGATTTTTTGTGGTACCGCAAGAAGACGTGCGCGGTGTGCACGGCAACGATGAGCGGCTTGGTGTCGAGAACCTCAAGCAAGGTACTGAAGCAATGCTGGAGTTGTTGGAGGAGTTCACCCGCTAGTTTGCAGGGGTGAGTTTAATAGCTACAGAAGTGCTTCTATCAAGGGTGCTGGAGAGCAGCGTTTCACCCCACCCGTACTTTTGTTGAATGAGGTTGGTAACTTTGCTTGTTGCTTCTGGCGTTGGTAGTGCAGTAAAGGCAGCGCTCTGGCCATTGCGCGCGAGTGTAACTTTGGGCTGGCGTAAAATTCGCGCGTACCAGCCAGACTCCGCCATACCAGCACGCAACCATGCGCTGCCTTCGCTGTCGACAATCCACAAGCGGGTCTCGTGATCAGCGCCCGCGTCGTCGGTGGTCGTCAAGACAACCACTTCTCCTGTGATTTCGGACGCTGCGTATTGTAATCCCAAAAGTCCCACAACCACTATTACGACAAAAATTACGAGGCGCTTAATCCATTTCATTAGCTTGCTCCCAGACTTTCAATAGCATATCAGGGTGGTGGCGGTGGTTTCGCAAAATAGAAGCATAGCGCGCCTAACATTGAAACCAGTCCCAGAATTGCAAAAGCGTTCACGAAGTTACCGTAATAGTCAGAAAGCACCCCGCCAACAATTGGCCCGCCCATCATGCCGAACATCACAACCAGTGATGAGATGCCCATTATCATGCCGAAGGCCCGAGTGCCAAAATAGTCGGCGCGCAGTGCAACCATTAGCGGTCCCCGGGCACCCCAGGAAACACCGTGAATCACAGCAAAAGCGATGACCATTGCAGAATTGCTGGCATAGGCAAGCAATAGCAAGGCACTCGCGTGACCCGCCATACAGGTTATGCAGATGTAGCGCTTGTCGTAACGGTCGCCGAGATAACCGCCCATAGCCTGCCCAAGTATCTGACAGCCCATCACCAGACTCATGACGCTGGCTGCTTCAACAACGCTGTAATTGAGACCGTTCTTTAGATGAGAAATGGCATGCAGCATGACCGCAGATACGGTTAGCAAGGCAAACGCATGACCCAATGACAACAGCCAGAAGGAGGGAGTGCGAACTGCCTGTTGTGCTGTGAATTCGGTAACTACGCTTTTCGTTGTGCCTGAATCTGCGAACTCAGTTACCGGCGCCGGTGCGCCGTCAACCTGCTCGCCAATGTCTTCCGGCCGATGTCTTACCAGCAGTGACAAAGGTAAGCACACCGCGAGAATAATAAAACCAGACGCAAAGGCGGTGGGTCGCCAGCCAAAATTCTGTATGGCCACCGCCATTATTGGTAGAGCAAGACCACCCATGGCGTAACCCAACTGCGACCCGGCAATAGCTTTCGAGCGGTGCTGATTAAACCAGTTCACCAAGGCGACCATCAGAGTGGCAAAGCCGCCAAGGCTTGCACCCAGGGCAATGAGCAGAACGCTGGCGTAGTAGCTGGGTATAGACCAGGTAAAGCTGAACAGCATCATGCCGCCGCCAAACAGCAGGGTGCCGATCACCAGCACGATGCGTGGTCCAAAACGATCGGCGAGCCAGCCCTGGAGTGGTCCAAGAATGCCGCTTTCCATGCGGGTTAGTGCAAACGCAACAGAAAGCACGGTGGCTGACCAGCCAAACTCCACCTTAAGCTCTTCAACGTAGAGCGCGAAGCTGTGAGCGAAAAAAAGACCACCCACAAATTGGATACCTACCGAGGCAAGCACCACCCACCAGCCATAGAACACTTGGCCAGCCGGGCGTATCACACCATTAATACGCTCTAGCGGACCATTCGCCCATTGCAGCTGGCTGTTGCGAAAATTTGGCATAGCCGATCATCATACCTTGGCCGCGGTATACTTTTTGTGAAAGACGAACCAGCTGCTGGAGAACGATATTTATGCAACACAAAGTTGAAGGTGCCGACGCACCCTTTGATATCGTTTGGGACTCTCTGGGCGTGGCGCACGTGTACGCGACCTCTGTTGCTGACGCTTATCGCGGCATGGGTTACGCAGCAGGTTCAGAACGGCTCTGGCAAACTCACTTAAGCTGTGCGTTCGCCAATGGCGAGGCGGCTGCACTATTGGGTGAACGTTGGGTGCGTCAGGATGCCCTACAGCGCGCCTGTAATGTTCATGGTGGGCAAACTCCCCTACTCGCAAGCTCCGGCGACTGGGTTGTCGATGCTTACTTGCAGGGTTTGAATAGCTGGGTGCGCGGCCTTGCTGAAGTGCCACCCGAGTTTCTGCACGCGAACGCCGAACCGCGAGAGTTCACCCGGGCTGACATTGCAGCCCGGTATCGGTTCACGTGCTGGTTTCAACACAAGAGTTGGACAGAGAAGATGCTACTGGGTCGGCTTATGGCCACCCATGGGGTCGATTACTTCCGCGATCATGTCTTGCATTTCTCTGCGACGGACGAAGCACTCATTGCCGAGCTGAATGAGTCGCTTCGAGCCATGGATATGGGCGCGATTGAACTCGCGTATCCAGAGATAAAGGGCGATCCGGCTGCGCTCGCGGCTGTGTCCGCGTTGTCCGGGAGCAACAATTGGGCAGTGCAAGGTCGATTGAGTGAGTCGGGCAAGCCAATGCTTGCCACCGATCCGCACCAGCCACACGCAATTCCTAACACGTTCTTTTATGTGCACTTGCACGCACCAGGCTGGGATGCTTTTGGAGCGGCGTTTCCGGGTGTGCCATATTTTATGATGGGTTACACACGGGACGTTGCCTGGGGTTTAACCACTGGGTTTGTTGATTGTTACGATGTGTATGTTGAGCAATTGCGGACGAGTGCGGGTAGCGAGAAGTTTACTGAGCACCGCACACACGCTGGCTGGCAGCCAGTAAAACGTCGTACTGAGACAATCGATGTTAAGGGTGGCAGCTCGCACACTGTGGATATTGTGCAAACTAGCCACGGTGTGTTGCTCGAAAGTTTGCAAGCCTCGCTGGGAATGCGTGACACCCCGGCCTCCCAATTGCAGGAAGAGGTGCAAACTGCACTGTACTGGTCGTTTGCACAAACCCCTACGTCGGCCGGTGCACTCGCTCGGTTACCACTTGCTAAAACGGCGGCAGAGTTTGGCGACCTGCTGTTTGAAAACGATGTCTGCCCGTTGGTGAACAATATTATTTGTGTGGACGCTGCGGATAACCTTCGGCGTTTTGTGGCAACCACTACGCCTGCCCGCGCATCGGTTACCGGTAGCGTGCCGCTGGCAGGCTGGCGTGAAGACTGTGAGTTTCCCCTGTCGAAAGCGGCTCAGCTGGTGGTGGAAGTTAATCCTGAGAGCGGATTTAGCTATACGGCAAACAACGACACTATGGAAGAACGTGGCGAGTTTTATATCCACAACTTCCCGATTCACAGCGCCCGGGCGGATCGAATAGGCCAGCTACTGGGTGCAGCGCAGCGGTTCTCACTCGACGATTTTCAATCCATGCAGCTTGATCTGGTGGATCTGCGCGCGGTAGAGCTGTTACCGCAGCTGCTCGCTGTATTGCGCGGCAGCACAGAACCGGAGTTGCTGCTTGCCTGTGAGTTACTCGAACAATGGGACGCTCGAGCGGCTATCGACTCAAGTGCGGCCTGTATCTATTACCTCTATATGGGTGTGTTCTGGCAGCGGGACTTCATGCGAGAAGCGCTGGGTGACGAAGCACTCAGTTTGTTGCCACTGGGGGCGCCAGGGCTAAATCGTTTTGATATCGCAAGTTATCTTGAGCCAGAGAGCCCATGGAAAGACCATCAGGCATTATTGGAACGCGCCGTGCGAGACGCCATGATCCGTGCTGTACGCTCGGTGACGGCGGCGCTGGGCACCGATACTAAGACCTGGCGCTGGGGCGATTTACAGCAAATCAGTTTTAAGCACAGCCTCGCCAGGTTTCCGCACTGGCAAGACATGCAGGTAGGGCCAGACCCATTGGGTGGCAGTGCGACAACGCTAGCTATGGCAATGCATGTGCGTAATACCGACGAAACACCGGGAGATGAACCTTTGTGTCGCGTTTACCACGGCCCGGCTTATCGCCTTTGTGTTGATCTTGCTGATCCAGATCACGCCAGATTTGTGATTGCGGGTGGTAATGGGGGTCGAGCGGACAGCCCCTTTGTGGCTAATCAATATACGACATGGCTCGCGGGCGAGTACTTCACGCTTAACTTACAACGTGCAGAACTCACGGTGGTTGATGAGTGGTCGTGCGGATCATAGACGCCGAGATGAGACAAACCAATCAAGGCAGCCGTGATGGACTGGAGTAACCCCAACCATGTGGCCACTTTCTTTGATTTGCATCGGAATAATCCCCGCGAAGGCCCCGGTGATCAGGCGAGCACTGCGCGGGCGCTTGCGGCTGCAGTCAAGACAGTCGGCGCAGATCGTATAGAGACAGTGCTGGATCTCGCCTGTGGTCCAGGCATGCAAACTCGACATCTTGCCGAGCTGCTACCTGCTGCCCGCATTACGGCACTGGATATTCATGCTCCCTTTGTTACCGAGGTGCGCAACTGGATTGAGCACAACCAACTCGATCATCGAGTCACCGCCGTGCAGGGCGATATGCGCAAACCGCCCGTAGCGCCAGGGAGTATCGATCTTCTCTGGTGTGAAGGTGCTGCCTATATGCTTGGTGTGGAGGCGGCGCTAACAACATGGCGGCCACTGTTGCGTGGTGCTGATTTGGGCAGTGCATCGAACGGTATTGTTGCGTTTAGCGAGCCCGTGTTTTTAAGGGATGACTTGCCCCCCGCTGTCATCGAAAATTGGGCAGAGTATCCGCCTATGACCAACCTGCAAGGCATCGCCTATTGGGTCGCACAGGCAGACTACAACCTGCTGGACAGTTTTGTTATGCCATCCGCTGCCTGGGAGGCGTATTACGTACCGCTGCAGCGCCGAGTTGTGACACTCCGCGATAAATACGCAACAGATCCTGAACGCCTGAGTGTGATCGAGGAAGGACAACAGGAAATCGACGCCTGGCGAAACTACGGCGAGTACTTTTCCTATGCCTTCATCGTGGCGCAACCGGCATGAGTAGGCCACCTGTTAGGTTCATATTTTGGCTCCTACTTGCGGCTCCTACTATTTGAAATAGCTGATGCTTCATCAGGCGTTTGTCAGGCCGTCGTCGCCGTAGCGGCTGGCTACGCCTTTCCCGCCGGGCCCCAGGCGTCCCTTGTCGCCAAAGTGGCCACGCCCAGGCACATGGTTGAATTCCACTCGAATTCCGTCGGGATCTTCGAACAAGATTGAATAGTAGCCGGGTGCGAAGTGCTCGCCTTCCTCTGGGCCATGGATGAACTTTGGGTTGAGTTCGGCTTTTATAAACTCATAAATGCCAACAACGTCTGCGTTGGAGCGCGCGCGAAAGCACAGGTGATGCAGGCCGGGCCGGTACTGGTTGAAGGCCGTTGTGTCGCCACCCACGGGCACCTCCTTTACCAGAATGCCGGTACGGCTGCCGATGCAGTAAACGGTGGTGTCGTTCTTCACAAGGGTCTTCATCTCCAGGAAGTTGCAGAGCTTCTCCCAGAACGGCAAACATTGGGCAGCATTCGCGACGGTTAACTGAATGTGAGCGATACCGTTTACTTCGATCGTCATATGGTCTCCGACTTATCTCTCCGAGCCGGTTATATTAACGTTTGCTGCAGAGAATTAGGGGTTCACAGAATTATGCCGGCTACTACCAAGAAGAAAATCGCAGTTCAACTGCCAAGACAGGCCAATCCGGAACAGGTGCGGGAGCGTTACTCGCTGGAACTTGAAGCCCTCGATGCGCTCGCGGAGATTCATGAAATAGCGGCGAAAACACCGGAAGAGTTTGCGGCGGGTGCAAGCGATTGCGACGCCATTATTACCAGCTGGGGCATCACTATTAACCGCGCGGTGATCGAGCGGTTGGAGAAATGTGTGGTGATTGGGGTGGGCAGCGTCGGTGTCGATATGGTGGACGTGGCTGCTGCAACCGAAGCTGGCATTGTGGTAACCAACGTACCTGACGTGTTCATTGAAGAAGTGGCCGACCACGCCATGATGCTGCTGCTTGGTGTTGTTCGGCAGACGAAACGCATGGAGGAGATGGTTCATGCTGACGAGTGGTATCGCGGGCGACCGTTGCTGAACCACACACCGAGGCTGATGGGACGCACGCTCGGCCTGGTGGGGTTCGGCAACGTCTCGCGCTGTATGGTCAGGCGTGCAGCCGGTTTTGGCTTGCAAGTGATTGCTTATGATCCGTACGTCAGTGAATTGACCATTAGTGCCGAAGGCGCCGAACCGGTGAGTTTTAGTGAGTTGCTTGAGCGCAGCGACTACCTGTCGCTACATGCGCCTTTGAATGAGGAAACCCACCACCTGCTGGATGCGGCAGCGTTTAAGGTGATGAAACCTACCAGTGTTGTTGTGAACACAGCGCGTGGCGGACTTATAAATGAATCTGATCTGACCGAGGCTCTGCAAGCCGGAGAAATAGCAGGCGCCGGACTCGATGTTCTGGAGCAGGAACCCGCCGCACTTGATAATCCCCTGCTTGGCATGGCGAACGTTACTGTGACCCCGCATGTTGCGTCGGCTACTGACCGCATGCGACCGGAAACTCGTCGTCGGGTTGGGCGTGAAGTTAGTTTGGTGTTACGCAAGCGGTGGCCGATGAGCTGTGTAAATCCGACGGTGCTACCGCGGGTTGCGCTTGAGCGCTGGCAACCCTACCCCATGAACCGTGGGCCCAATCGGTAGCACTCAGGTTTCAAGTTCATCGCGTTAGCGTTATCAGACCTGCCTTTAGCCTTTAGCCCTTAGCCTTTAGCCTTAGCTTGGGCTTGGGTCTGCGTGTAGCCCGTGACGATTTTCATCCGGCGTACCCGCCATGATGAAGAATACCAGCAGCACGATGAGACCGACCAACGGCACCAGGAGAATGAGCATCCACCAACCGCTGCGGTTGGTGTCATGCAGTCTGCGAACCGAGACACCAAGCGATGGCAAGAGTGTTGCGAGGGAATACACAGTGCTCAGTATACCGCCGGCGCCGCCAGCGACGAGCAGACCAAGCTGAACATCAATAGTCACCAATACTATCGACACGATAAGGTTGAATAAAAAGAACCACCAAAATTCGGGTCGTCCCGCACGACCACTGAACACCACGTACTTCTTGAGTACGGCAATATACCAATTCAATTTACTTCCCCTGTTATTGTTGTCGGACCATGAATCTATCATAGACTCGCCGGAATGCATCTGTAGGTAGGTTCATTCTTCAGCACAAGGAGTTGGTCATGTTAACGCTCTACCATGTCTCTGGTACCCGGTCGGTTCGCTCGCTCTGGTTGTGTTACGAACTGGCGCTAGACTTCGAGCTGGTGAGTATTGATTTTTCGCGGGACTACCGGGACACCCCGGAGTGGCGGAGCATTAGCCCGGCAGGCAAGGTGCCGGCCTTACGCGACGGGGAGCTCACCATGTTTGAATCTGGGGCCATGCAGAGTTACCTGCTCGAACGCTATGGAGAGAGGCGGCTGCAACCTGCTGCTGGGACTGCCCAGAGCGCTCGGTTTCATCAGTGGTGCTGGTTTGCCGAAGCAACGCTAACCCGACCTCTTGGTCTGCACAGAATTTTGCGTTCGGGCGCGAGCGATTCATCGGTATTGGTGGCTGAAGGCACCCGTAAAGCCCAGGATGCCCTTGCTGTGGTAGAGACCGCGCTGCAGCAGCACAGTTATGTGCTGGGGGACAACTTCAGCGCCGCAGACATCATGCTGGGCTATTCATTGGGCCTGCTCGAAGTTCTGTTAGATGACAACTATCCTGCATGTTTAGCCTATCTTGCGCGGGTCCGGGCTCGCCCGGCCTGTGCGCGGGCGTTGCTGGCCTAGGGTTCCGTCGCGTCTGTAAAAGCCGCGTAAACCTACTTAACGGTATTTTTCTTCGATTTAGCAAAGTGCGTCCTTTGTGAGGGGTATACTGGACGCAAGACAACACGGACCTACGTTGGGATGGTGTTGATAGCGACGATAGGAGACTCAAAGCTATGGATCTTAAAAGCATGGCAATCCAAATGGTGATGCAGAAAATGGGCGGCGGTGACGCAAACATGATCGGCAGCGCGCTCGGCTCACTGCTTGGTGGTGGCGACGATGGCGACCTCGATCTCGGCGGTCTGGTTGGCAAGTTTGCCGGCGGTGATGCAGGCGGTGCCTTGCAGTCCTGGCTTGGCGACGGCGCCAATGAGGCTGTCTCTGCAGAGCAGGTAACTTCAGCACTGGGTGCAGATCAAGTGGCTGAATTTGCAGGCAAGCTTGGCATTGGTCAGGAAGAAGCGGCGGGTGGTCTGATGGAACTCATCCCGAACCTTATCGACCAAAACTCAAGCGGCGGTGACCTGATGGGTGGTTTGGCCGGAATGGCCGGTAAGCTCTTTAAATAAGGAGCTCTTCAAGTAAGGAGCGCTTCTGCTCCGTGATATGGGTTGCGCAGCTCACGAGGCTGCGCAGCCAGTGCCGGCTCACAGCCAGTGATTAGTACGGTACCAATCGTGAGTTGCCTGCAACGCTTGCACGTTGTCATGCTGCAGCTCAATCCCCAACTCCTCGTGCATCTTGGTGGTTGTAAACCAGTGGTTGTGCTCGAAGAAACTGAGTCGCTCCGCTGCTAGTGGCGATGTGGCACCAAACACCGACCACAGTGCATCTGCGTATCCGAGTATGGTTTTTATCAGCGCCAAGGGCAGTGTCAGTACCTTAGGCTGTGTCGTGCCGGGAACCCCTGCGGCATGAATCACCTGCAAAATTTCACGCAATAAAAGTGTCTCTGCATTACCGCAGATGTACGCTTGCCCAATTGCATTTTCTGCCTGTGCGGCAGCCAGGATGATACGAACGCAATCATCGATATGAATGAATTGATACCGATTTTGGCCGCCTCCAGGCAGTGGGATAAAGGAGCGCTTGGCCATTTTGAATAGTTTTAGTAACCGACGATCGCCCGGGCCGATGATTGCGCATGGGCGCAACACCGTTATTGGCAATTGGGATTGTGCTGCGAAGTCCCACAGCCATTGTTCAGCCGCGAGCTTCGAGACTCCATAGCTACCTTGGGCAGCAAACGCTGCTGTTTCATCCGCTGGTCCGTTTGTGATATTGCCGTGTACGGCGGTACTCGAAAGATGCAGGAAGCGTTTGAGCTGCCGTTCCTCTGCGACAATTTTGGCTAGTAGCTTTGTGCCCTCCAGGTTTACGCGGTGTGTTTCGTCGTCGTCGTGCTCGCGGCTTTGGCCCTGGCCGGCCAAATGAAACACGTGCGTTACTTCATCGCAGGCGTCACGCAACACGTCCTCTGCCAGAATGTCCCCGACGTACAGATCGGCCTGATAGTTGTAAGCGATTGCTTCGGCCTGAGATTCTGTGCGAGCGAGCACCTTGATATGACAACCCAGGGAGCTTAGCTCCTGGATCAGGGCGCGCCCGACGAACCCTGTGGCGCCGGTAACCAACACTGTCGAATATTCATCAATCGGCAATGTGGACATCCATTGCTGCGTGCGCAAAGTGCTCTGGTAACGCACTGCTTAGCCACATTCTCTGCTCGGAGGTTGGGCTGCTTAGCACGCCTAGATCGCTGCGACGATAAAGAAAGTCACTTGCTGTCATGACCATTTCTTCTTCCAGCGCTTGATGCAGTCGATCCTTAAAACGTGGCTCGGTATTTAAATAGGTGCTACTTGGCTGGTTTGGATTGTGCTCGGGCAACGGCAACCTCACGTTGTGGGTACTGCAACTTTCGAAGGGCTTGTTCGTGTGCTGCATTGCACAGTCTACGGCCTTCTTCGCGATGGCTCGGGCAGTGGTTAGCTTTACCCCCACAACAGAGTACAGGCCGTCGATCTGGTCGCGTTCACCGTGACTAATCACTTCATGTGCCTTCCGGCGCTTCACACCGTTCTCATCAAGCGCATCTTCGGTGGGCACCCGCCCCCAGTACACATGCTGAATATCCTCGCGCTGCAGACGGAAATCTGGACAAGCGGAGTTCAGTTCCGAGAGAAGCTCGTCCAGGAAGCCAGGCCGGTTTTGTTCAGAGGTTTGCTCATCCGTCCATGGCTCCTGCACGGTGCCAACAACGCTATGGCCACGCCAGGGTACGGCAAAATACATGCGATTGGCATCAGCAACAGCCGCACCCTCAACTTTTTTGTTGCTGGCAATCGCGATTGCTCGGTTGTCGAAGAGCTGGCGTTTTAAAACAATATTCATGCTGTCATTAAGCGCAATCGGCATGGGCTTAATCTCATTACCACCGGCGCTGTGCAGAAATGACTCTATCCAGGGGCCGGTGGTATTAATGCAAGTGGTAGCGTTTATCGTGAGCGAGCTGCCGCTTAAACGATCGACGCAATGCGCACCTGTGAAACTCGAGTTCTCATGCAGAAGAGTATCGGCCTGCACGTAGTTTGCAATAGTTGCTCCCGCCGTCATAGCCGCTTGGGCGCAACCGATAAGCAGTGCGTTGGTGTCTAGCAATTGCACTTCGTTCCATATGGCCGTGCCTGTCAGGTTATCAGCGATAACACCCGGCGCAAGCTCATGGTAAGCGGCCGGACCCCTTACTTTGTTCATGGGCAGATGCGCTAAGCCATTGACGTCTAAGGTTGTTGCTATGCGCAGTGCCTGATGACCCTGCATGCCGGCGAACATTACCGCGGGTCCGCGCATACCATGGCCAGCACAAGGCATGACAAAAGGTAAAATTTGGGTGAGGCCAGGGGCCATCTTGCGCAGTATCGCCTGCTCCCGGATCGACTCTACTGTGCGAACCAATTGCAGGTATTGCAGATAACGAATACCTCCATGCAATGTGCGCAAAGAGTTGTTCGAAGTCTCGCCGCACAGGTCACCACGATCGATAAGGGCGACAGAGAGACCACGTAGCGCTGCGTCCAGCGCTGCGAAAATGCCGTGTGCACCGGCGCCAATCACAAGTACGTCGAAGTGCTCGTTACCGAGATCCTTGATATTTCGTTGCATCGGAAGGGGACAAACCTGGGGCAAAACTGCGCGCGTATCATAGCAGCTACGAGCGCTTTTCAAGACTTTTACCCGGTGTGCCCCAGGTCTACGACGGCTATACTGGCGACCGCTTTCCAGCAGGAACCCACTATGCATGTTTACGACAGTGTGCTCGATATGATCGGCCAAACGCCGATGCTGCGGCTCAATGACTACGATACCGGTCCTTGCACGTTGCTGCTGAAACTCGAGAACACCAACCCCGGCGGGTCAATAAAGGACCGTATCGGGTTGACGATGATTCGCGCTGCGGAGGCTCGCGGCGACATTAAGCCTGGGGACACACTTATCGAGGCAACGGCGGGTAACACGGGTCTGGGCCTGGCCTTGGCCGCAGGCCAACTGGGATATCACCTGATGTTGGTCGTGCCCGACAAGATGAGTCCCGAAAAGATCTTCAACCTCAAGGCCATGGGTGTTGAGGTTGTGCTAACGCGCTCCGATGTTTTGAAGGGGCATCCGCAGTACTACCAGGATCTTGCAGCGAGCATCGCTCAAGAACGCGGCGCCTACTTTATTAATCAGTTTGCTAATCCAGATAACGCACAGGCGCATATTGAAACCACCGGACCAGAAATTTGGCAGCAAACCGAAGGCCAGGTAGATGCTGTGGTCGTAGGGGTTGGTTCAAGCGGTACGGTGAGTGGGCTAAGTAAGTACTTTCAAACTAAAGACCGTGATGTGGAACTGGTGCTTGCCGATCCGAAAGGCTCCATTCTTGCGGAGTACATCGCCAGCGGTAAGCTCACCGAAGGTGGTAGCTGGTTGGTGGAAGGGATCGGCGAAGACTTTATTCCGGAAATTTGCGACTTTTCCAGCACCCGCAATGCGTTCACCATTGAGGATGCTGAATCGTTTTCGACCGCACGCGAACTGTTGGCCAAAACCGGAGTGTTGGGTGGATCTTCTACTGGCACGCTACTTGCTGCGGCGTTGCGTTTTTGTCGCGCACAAACTGAACCCAAAACGGTTGTGGCTTTTGTATGCGACACCGGCAATAAATACCTGTCTAAGCAGTACAACGATTTTTGGATGGAAGACCAGGGCTTTATTACCCGCGACTCTCAGGGTGATCTGCGCGATCTCATCGGTCGCCCGCATGAAGAGCTTGCCACCGTCACAGTTGGAGTGACGGACCATCTCGCCACTGCCCACAATCGGCTTCGTAATGCCGGGTTCTCGCAGCTACCGGTAATCGATGAAGGAAAGTTGGTCGGTATTCTGACCGAAGATGACATCATGCGTTACGCCTTTCAGCGGCCAGATCGGTTCTCAGATTCTGTAGAGGGCGTTATGCGACGTACCTTCTTGCGCGTTGAGCCCGATTGTACAGTGAACAACCTGGTCGCCATGCTTGAGGTTCGACCCTATGCTGCGGTGATGGATGGAGACGAGTTTCTTGGCTTGATTACTCGTTCTGATGTGCTGAATTACTTACGGCGCCAACACCAAAGTGAGGTGGTGCGCGTCGCCAGTTAGCATGCTGTTTAACCCAGCGTGCCAAATGTCTTAACGTCCAGACGCGTCACGCTTACCCGACCGCTTTTCAGGACGTTGATGTCGGCTGCGTCATTGCTATCGAGTGCAAACGGCTGCATGCGGTGTTTGTAGACATCTTTGCCTTGTTCAATAAAACACTGTTGATACCAGGAGTGGCCGAGATAACTGTCAACAAGCTCAGCGTTTTCTAGTTCAAAGGGCAGGTTGACGTTGTGGGTAACATTGTTGGCTACGGGGTCGGATAGTGTGTCGTATTGAGGCGTCACCAGTTTTTCAAAGATAAGCGGCAGCACCCTCAGGAAAGCGCCTTGCAGTCTTTCGAAGATGCCCGGGGGGAACCTACGATGTTGATCCCAGTGCTGGTAGGTCTCCGGGTTGAGTTGCTGCGACATTGCAATGCCCGGTATGCCAGCTATGTTGCCTTCAAGACAGGCCCCGACGGTTCCTGATGCCCAGACCAGCGACAGGCCTGCATTTAGCCCTACATTGATTCCGGACACCACCAGGTCGGGCTTTTCATCGAGCAAATTGTAGATAGCGATGTTCACGCAATCCGCTGGCGTACCGCCGATAGAGTAGGCGGGCTGGCCCGCGATCTGAACGCTTTGGACGCTAACCTCACCGTGCCGTGTCATCGATTTGCCTTGCCAACTCTGCTCGTGTGCAGGCACGGCGATGCTCAGGTCGCCATAAGGTAACAGCGCCTGGATCAGCAATTCGAACAACGGTGAATCAATTCCGTCATCGTTCGTGAGTAACAGATGTGGTCGCGTCGAATTTTTAGACTGGGTCATTGCCGGTTTTAGAGCTTCCGCTGGGTATAGGAATCAGGTTAACACCCGCGGCTCGACGCGTGCGAATACTGCAATTTTGCAGGCTGTTTCTATTTCCGAACGGAATAAGGGCTCGGTTGCGTTCGCTTCCAAACGACCTATACTCGGGAACATCGAGTTCCTGCCACGGCCCCTTAGTGTTTGTTCCCTTCGAATGTCGGCAATCGCCTCTAACGCTCTATCAAGGATGTATGCCCGCGGGCGAAGTAGTTGATAGGGATGTCCCTGTATCGTGTGTGTGTTCGATTGATGCGCTGGAAGCGCACATACCTGTTGCCCGAAAAATTTTGGGTCCGGAGAAACTATGAAGATCTACGTTGGTAACCTGCCGTGGAGCTGCACCGATCAGGAACTTTCCGAGTTGTTTAGTGGTATTGGAGAAGTGAGCACTGCCACTGTCATTACTGATCGCGAGACTGGCCGTTCGCGCGGTTTTGGTTTTGTCGAGATGAACGATGACGCGGCGGCAAACAAGGCCATTGCCGAGCTAAACGGCAAGGACATGGGTGGTCGCCCGTTGCGTGTTAACGAAGCGAACGAGCGTAAGCGTCCTAATCGCTGGTAACACAGTCCGCTGATAAAACCTAACGAAGGCCTTGGCACCCAGCCAGCTGCTCTTGATCTAGCGTCATGCTAGGCTGGCGCATGTTTGTTTTGCGCAGGATGGTCCTCTGGTTGACGAACCGCGCAGCTATGACGATGTCCCGGATCTGAAGGAATTTAACGATGCACTTACGCCATTTCGGTAGAGCTCTGTTCTTGTCGGTGTCTTTACTATTTACGAGTGCTGCCTGTGCAGAGGCGGTTCAAGTTGATGCGGGCAAGCAGTGGACGCTGGATGGTGACGCATCTTCCTTGTCGTTTGTTAGTGTCAAGGCTACACAGGTTGGGGAGGCGCACAAGTTCGGATCGCTGTCCGGCGGCGTCAGTCTGAAAACGCTGGACGATGGGTCTGCGGGTGGCGAAGTTAACATCGCGGTCGACCTTACGAGCGTCAACACCAACATTGCAATTCGTGATGAACGTATGCGCGAACATCTGTTTGAAACGGCCAAGTATCCGCTTGCGAACGTGCGTGGACATCTGCCGGTTGCAGATTTCCTGGCTTTACCGTCCGGTAGTTCAACGCGCTCAACACTCAAGCTAATGCTTGACCTGCATGGTGCCGAAGTACCCTTCGCCGCTGATGTTCTGGTTTCTCGGCTCAGCGATTCTCGTCTTGTTGTCGCCAGCACAACACCTGTTGTGTTAAGTGTTGCTAGTTTTGATCTTGTGGCCGGTGTTGAAAAACTCAGGGAGTTGGCTGGGTTGCCCAGTATTGCGGGGGCGGTGCCAGTGTCCTTCGTACTTACGCTGAACAACACTCAAGTGGCTGAGTAATTCATGCCACTGAATCCTGACTATCTTGTTACCACAGAGTCGCAATTACGCGAAGTTATCGCAGAACCACCAGAGCTTTTGCGGCTTAAAGTTCTAAAGGAACTTGATGAAGAGGCAACAGAGTTTGTGCGGGAGGCGCCACTGGTGTTTCTGTGCACGCAGGATGCGACGGGTGCGATGGATGTATCCCCGAAAGGCGATGCTCCAGGTTTTGTTGAGATTGCCGACAGTGCAACGCTCATCATTCCAGATCGACCGGGCAACAGACTCGCATATGGCTTTAGTAACTTGCTCGAATGCACTCAGATTAGTTTGATTTTTGTGCGCCCCGGAATTAAAGAAACATTGCGTATCAATGGCCAGGCCCAAATCACGCGGGACCCTGAAATACTTGAACGCCATGCCGTCAATGGCAAACCGGCCGTGTTGTGTACGGTGGTCACGGTAGAAGAATCTTTCTTTCACTGTGGTAAGGCGCTTATTCGGTCCAGGCTGTGGCAGGCTGATAGTTGGGCCGAAGAACGTCGAATTAGTTTTGGCCGACAGTTTGCAAAGCTTACTAGTGATGGTGACGAAGCGGCGCAACAGGAAGTCGCCCAACAAATTGATACTGCCGTTGCCGATGACTATAAAAACAACCTCTACTAGGTTGCACCCAATTAATTTCACCCAGGCTCAGCGCCATAAGCAAAAAACAGTCAATCGTGAACCGGGCCTTTGCGTCCAGTGAGCGAGTCTGCTTGGTTGCGTCGCGCCCGTCGACTGCATGCTCTTGCTGCTACTGGCCTGTATTTTAGTGACGACGAGTTTGATCGCGAGCGTTATCAGGAGATCGCCGACATTGCGCTTGCGATGCTGGCTGATGTTGGTGGCCTGCCTATAGAGCAAGTGGCGGGTTTGTTTGCTGAGAGCAATGCGGGTTACAGCACGCCACAGGTTGATGTGCGTGGTGCTGTAATTGAAGGTGATCAGATATTACTGGTGCGCGAGAAGCGCGATGGGCGCTGGACCATGCCTGGTGGCTTTGCGGATGTGGGCTATAGTGGCGCTGAAAATGCAGCGAAAGAAATTGAGGAAGAAGCTGGGGTGCACGTATCAGTATCCCGGTTGTATGCCGTTCGGCACAAAGCGCAGCATGCCTACGCCCCTGACGTGCGTGATTTCTACAAACTGTTCTATTTGTGCGAAAGGGCCGATGGTCAAATGCCCAGCGCGGGCCTCGAAACCAGTGAAGTTGACTTCTTCACGCTTGCGCAGCTACCTGAACTTTCCTCAGGGCGCGTGATTCGGGAAGACATTGAGTTGGCATTTGCTATGGCAGCGGACCCGACGCTCGTGACCGTGTTCGACTAGTCCGAACATAGGCCTTATTGCGTGAGCACCAGCTTGCCTACGATGTTTCCAGCGAGTTGATCTGTCAGTGCGGCGCGGCAATCGCTAAGTTTTCTTTCGACCACATTGGCCGGTGTGAGCTTGCCGGCGTTAAGCCATGCAAACAGGCTTTCCATTAGCGGCTGGTTTAGCTCCGGATGGGCTCGGCTGTCACCACCCCAGTCAACGCCAATAATTGCACAACGCTTTAACAGGGCCAGATTGAGTGGGATTTTTGGAATGGTGCCGCTCGCAAAGCCAACGACCAATAGCCGGCCTTCAGGTGCCAAAGAGCGAAGCGCGAGTTCGGTCGCGCTGCCGCCGACCGGGTCATACACCATGTTCAGGCCTGTTGATTCTGTTAGCACCGCCAGGTCTTTGCGCCAACCTTCTTTGCTGTAGTCCACCACTTCATCAGCGCCATTAGCAATTGCAGCATCACGTTTCTGCTCGCTCGATGCGGCAGCAATCACCCGGGCCCCCATGGCTTTGGCGACGGCGATGGCAGCAGAACCCACGCCGCCCGCAGCTCCCAGGATCAGTACGTTCTCGCCGGCTTGCAGGTCGCCGCAGGTTTGTAAGCCATAAATAGCGGTGAGATAGTTAATGAACCAGCCTGCCGCGACAGCATTGGCCATATTCTCCGGAACTTTGAAGCACGCTTGGTGTGATGCGCAGGTGAATTCTGCCAGCGCACCAGAGTTGGTAGTGCCCAATACGCGATCACCCACTGCGAAACCCTCGACGTTGTCGCCGATGGCGCTGACAATGCCGGCGAACTCACTCCCGGGGTAGTAAGGCAGGGGAGGTTTTACCTGATAGAGCCCCTGGATCATGAGGCCGTCAACAAAGCCAATGCCACTGGCCTGTACGTCGACCAGCAGTTCATGACCTCGAGGTTGTGGCTGAGGGATGTCGGTTTCTAGGAGCTCTGTCGGGGGACCAAACTCGCGACATACATAGATTTTCAAATTGGTCTCCTCGTACTCTTGTTCGTCTAGCATGGGGTGCCATGTGAAAATGACAAGCAAAATACAATGTTCAACGTGCATACTGGCATGGTTTCTGGCGCGGGCAAGAGTCAGGATTTAAGGTGAACGGTAGTTAAGGGGCAACGGGATGAAAAATAGCCAATCTATTATGGGAATAGTGGTGGCGCTGGTGTTCGGCGCTGGTATTGCCTGGGCGGGAAGCCAGGGCAGCGTCCGGTTCGATAGTGGGCTGCCATTGTTTGGCACCTGTGTACTCTTTGCTTACGTCGTTAACTGGTTGATATATGTGCCTTCCTTTTTGGCGCACACCGAACATTATTTTGATCTTACCGGCAGTCTGACTTATCTGAGCGTGATTGCGCTAGCCTTGTTTTTTGGTCCTGCAGACCCGCGCGCAATATTGATTGGTGTACTGGTGATTGTGTGGGCAGTGCGGCTGGGTAGTTTTCTGTTTGGGCGCGTTCGCGCCGCGGGGGCCGATTCTCGCTTCGCTAAAATGAAATTTATTTTTTGGCAGTTTTTGATGACCTGGACGCTGCAAGGTTTGTGGGTGTCGCTCACTCTGGCTGCGGGTCTGGTCGCCATGACTACCGCGAGGTCGGTGCCCCTCGACTGGGCGGCAGCGTTGGGCGCGATCATCTGGGTCGCAGGCTTTGCTATTGAGATCATTGCTGACGGGCAAAAAACAGCCTTCCGCGCCGACCCTGCCAACGAAGGTCGCTTCATCAGTACAGGGCTCTGGTCATGGTCACGTCATCCAAACTACCTGGGTGAGATTATGTTATGGACGGGTATCGCCATCATTGCGTTCCCGGTAATGCAGGGCTGGCAGTATGCGGCACTCATCTCGCCGGTGTTTGTGTTTGTGCTGCTGAACTACGTTAGCGGCGTGTCTTTGCTGGAACGCCAGGGCAAGAAACGCTGGGGTGATGACCCGGCGTATCAGGAGTATCTCGCCAATACACCGGTCTTGTTCATGTCGGCGCCTAAGAAGTAGCTAGCTCCAGTTATGCTCAGCGCGGAACAACTTTCCTTCTTCAAACGCAATGGTTACCTGATTGTGCGAGGGGGTATGGATGCCCAACTGTGCGCCGAAGCGCAGGATCGCTTGTGGCGTGAGTTGCCTGCTAACAGCAAGATCAGGCGTGACGATCCCGCCACTCATGTGGGCCCGTTTGCGGAGCATGAAGAAGATTCGTCGGCACTGCATTTGCGCTCTGGCTACCGTTGGCAGCAGCGTCAGTTTGGCACCGAACAACTAATGATCGATCTGGTGTTTAACCCAACACTCAGCGGTATTGCCGAGCAGTTACTGGGCAACGATACGCTGCGCGCACCCGTTGTTGGAGGTACGCCGATGGGCACCATGGGTCCAGCCTGGCCCGGGGGTCCGGTAGACCCAGCCCTTGGTACCGAGGGGGTGCGTGGTATTTATTGCACATTGCCTTATGGCGATAAGGCGCGCGAGCCTGACGTCTGTCACACCGACGGTCATCCTTTTAATTTGGGCATTGTGGGTCTGGTGGGGGATGTGCCACCTGACGGCGGCGCATTCAAGGTGTGGCCTGGCTCGCATCGGCGTCTGTATCCAACGTTCGCAATGATGTACGACCAACCGCGCATTCCTTTCTACGAGCATTTGCCAACACACAAAGGCATTTTGCATACGCCGGAATACGAAGCAGAAATAGCACGAATTCTGGCAGACACGCCGGCTGTAGATTGCTGGGGTTCAGCGGGTGATGTGGTGTTTTTCCATCATCGGCTTGCGCACATGGCGGGCCACAATTATTCGACGGTCATTCGCCAGGCTGTGCTCTACGATTTTTGCAAAACGGATCTCGACGAGGCGCGCGCCAGACCACCTGGCGAAGATATGTGGCGGGATTGGTCAGATGAGGTTAAATCGGCGGGCACCGAACATTCTGTGGAGTTCGCTGCAACGCAGAACATGACCCAGAAACAGAACTTGATCTAACCAGATTAGCTAACGTTTCGGCGGCACAAATCCGAGCGCGTCATACACCTTTGCGAGCGTAGCTTGTGCCCGCTTTCGCGCTTTGGCGGCGCCGTCCGCCAGAATAGAATCAAGCAGTGCCTGGTCGTTGCGAACTTCGCGGTAGCGTTCTTGCACAGGCTCAAGCAACGCCACCACCTGTTCCGCCACATCTACCTTGAGTGCGCCGTAACCCTTGCCGGCGTACTGCGCAACAAGTGTATCGATACTCTCACCGGTTACGGCAGACGAAATCGACAACAGGTTCGATACGCCAGGTTTGTCTGCGCCAAATCGAATCTCGTTGTCGCTGTCGGTTACAGCACGCTTTATCTTGCGCAGAATGCGCTTTGGTTCTTCGAGCAAGCCGACGATGTTGGTTTCAGTGGTGTCTGATTTTGACATTTTCTTGGTGGGGTCTTGCAAGCTCATTACGCGCGCGCCCACGGTGGGAATATAGGGTTCTGGAACGGTGAAGACATCGCCATAGAGGCCGTTAAAGCGGCCCGCAACATCGCGTGTAAGTTCCAGGTGTTGTTTTTGATCATCGCCCACAGGGACGGCGGTGGCTTGATACAAAAGAATGTCTGCCGCCATCAGCACGGGGTAAGTGAACAGTCCGGCATTGATGTTTTCGCTATGACTCTTCGACTTGTCCTTAAACTGGGTCATGCGATTCAGCTCGCCCATCTGGGTGTAGCAATTCAGCAGCCAGGCCAGCTCGCTGTGTTCGGGCACGTGGGATTGAATGAAGATGGCGCTTTTTGCCGGGTCTATCCCACACGCAATGTAGAGCGCAATAAAGTCGAGGCAGCGACTGGCGAAGGTGGCGGGGTCCTGGCGAACGGTAATCGCATGCAGATCAACCAACACGTAGTAGCAGTCGTAGCTGTCCTGCATGGCGACCCAATTGCGAATAGCGCCCAGATAGTTACCGAGCGTTAGTTCGCCGGATGGCGCGATGCCGCTTAGAATAGTTGGCTGCCCTGACATTGGGCCCTCCTGATATCAATGCGCGCCATTATGCGTGTGCCTGAAAGCCTGTGCCAATGGCGTATTGGGTGATTACCTGTATTAATGGTGCTGATGAATATAAACCAAGCAACCACCGCAACCGCTCCTACCCCGAAAATCTGGCAGTTTCGCCCCGGGCTCAACATCGTTGGTTTCACCTTTGCCATGCAATTTGTGGCAATGGGGTCTGCCTATTACGCGTTTGGGGTCTACCTGCTATACCTGCCGGAAGCACTTAACAGCGATGTTTTCTACGTGTCGCTGGCGATGACATTGCAGACCGTAATGATGGGCCTGCTAAGCCCGACGATTGGTCGCGCGCTTGCGCACCGGTCTTTGCGCGGTCTGTTGCTTACCGGCTGCGCACTCATGTCGAGCGGCTTTTGGTTGTTATCCTGGGCATCATCCGTGTGGCACCTTTACGTCGCGTTTGGTTTGTTGGTGTCAACGGGTATGGTCATGATCGGAACGCTACCCAGTAACACGCTGATCGCGAACTGGTTTGAGAAAAATCGTGGCACCGCCATGGGGATTTCGCAGTTTGGCCTGACTATCTCAGGCGCGGTTTTAGTACCCCTCACAACCTGGCTGGTGCTGGAGCAGGGCCTTGCGTTTACCTTTCGAGCCTACGCGATCGCGATTCCCTTGTTGCTGGTGCCATTGATATTCAAGTTTGCTATCAAGACGCCGGAAGATGTTGGTTTGCGCCCGGATGGTGCGGTGCTAGTGGCTGGCGATTCTATGGGGTCTGCGAGTGCAGCCGACGAGCCCTGGACAGTGCAGCGTGCCTTTAATGACCGGAACGTCTGGTTGTTAACACTGACGATAGGCCCTTGCTTTTTTGGCATCGCGACCATTCTGCTCACCCTGCCGTCCTACGGTACCGGTATTGGTTTGCTCGATATGCAAGCCGCGGGTGTTGTGTCTTTTGCCACGCTGACCGGAGCCATCGCCAAGCCCCTGTTCGGTACACTCACCGATTATTTCAGTAGCAAGCGAGTGGTTGCCTGTTCAATTTGCCTCCAAGCGTTGGCGATTGTGTTGCTGCTGAGTGCCGACAACTATTTTTGGCTCGCCGCGAGCGGGCTGTGTTTTGGCCTGGGTTATGGGGGCATGGCAACGCTGTGGGCAGTGCTCATTGGCGAACTGTTCGGTCGCATGTCGTTCTCGCAGGTCATGGGCGCCATGTCGCCGATGATCATGCCGTTTAACCTGTTGGGTCTGCCCATCGCCACTTTCGTGTTGCAGAATACCGGCAGTTACGCGCCCGCTTACGCTGCTTTGCTAATCGGGTACACCGTTGCGTTTGTGGCCTTGTGGAAGTTGCCGGTTGGCTTCGCTGCGGAGGTCGCGAGGGCGGGCTAAGGGTGCGTGTCGATCAGACCCGCAACCTGATGATAGGTCAGCGGGGCCGGTGATACTGCTCGCCGACCCCGCCGATTTTGCGACTGCTCCGGAGAATCGTGCATTAGCACGGGTCCGAAAACGTGGCGCGTGGGTGCCTCTCTCCTTGCATCCAGCCCCACCATGACCCAGACGCCCAGGGATGACAAATGCATGGCAAGACTGATCGAGAATAAAAAAAATTATGGCAAACCAAGCCAAATCGGCCCGCGTTAAAGCTGACAAGACGTTTTCGCTTAAAGATCGACTCTTCAATGCCACCACGGTAGATCTGTTGTGTGCGGGCCTGCTCCAGGCGGATCCTGACTTTCCAGCAAGCAAGTTTCGCAATCAGGTGCTGGCCCAGTTTCCCGATCTCGAGCTCAAGGCGTGCATTGAGTGCATGGCGGCAGCACTGGTGCCCTGTTTGCCCACAGACTACGGGCGGGCTGCGCAGGTACTTATGGCAGCGCTCCCCGCGCCGCTCGATCCGACTCGAACAGATGATGACTTCGGCGACTTTATCTGGGCGGTCCCCAGCGAATATGCGGCGCGCGAGGGTTGCACAGAGGAACGCCTGGCGGTCTCGCTGCAACTCCTGCGAGCGACCACAGCGCGATTTTCGGCCGAGTTTGCCATTCGACCGTTTTTAAAGGCGTTTGAAGATGAGACCTACGCATTTCTCTCCGACTGCGCCCGCGACGACAACTACCATGTGCGGCGTCTGGCGAGCGAGGGCATTCGACCGTTCCTGCCGTGGGGCTTGCGGATTGATATGGCGCCGGAGCGAGTTATTGAGATGCTCGATGTCTTGCACGCTGACAACACGCGCTTTGTTACCCGTTCTGTGGCAAATAACCTAAATGACCTAAGCAAAATTCGTCCAGACCTCGTGCTTGCTGCGCTTAAGCGGTGGCGCAAAACCAAACGCCAGAGCGCTGCTGAACTCGAGTGGCTCACGCGCCATGCATTACGCGGCCTCGTTAAGGCAGACAACGCGGATGCGCTTGCGCTGCTCGGTTACCCCACAAAGCCTGAGTTCAAGGTAGCAGCGGTAAAGTGTGCAAAGCGCGTAATGGTTGGGGAGCCGCTTGATTGGTCGGCGCGGTTGACCTCAGGAGCTACCCAAAAACTAAAGATAGTACTGCGGGTGCATTATCTGAAGTCCAATGGCCAGCATGCGCCAAAGGTGTTTGCACTCAAAGACTGTGCTGCCAAGAAAGGCGAAGTGTTTGAGTTGCAGAAGCGTTTACCGTTTAAGGCGATGACCACTCGTGCTCTGTATCCGGGTGAGCATTACATTGAGGTAGTAGTGAATGGCGTGGCGCGTAGCAAGCGAAGTTTTGCTTTAATAGAAGGTTCTTAGTAACTAGAGGGGAGTCAATATGTACGATCAGCTAACTTACGAAGTAGACGGCGCGGCGGCCGTTATCACACTAAATCGGCCCGATGCGCTGAATGCGCTCACCAACACCATGCTTGCAGAGCTTAAGCATGCGTTTGCCCAGGCGGAACAAGACCCTGCAGTAGTGGGCATGGTTTTGACGGGCGCGGGCCGCGGGTTTTGCTCCGGCATGGACATGAATAATCTGTCGGCACAATCCCAGGGCGACGCCAGTGGTGGCGAGGAGCGCAAACAGCTCGATGCTGATCCCGGCGATAAAACCATGGGGGACAATTTCAAGATTGCGTTCACGTACATCATGTCGATCCGCAAGCCCGTAATTGTTGGTGTGAATGGCGCCTGTGCGGGGTTGGGGATGTCGATTGCGTTGTTGGGAGACATGCGGTTTGGCACTGACAAGGCGAAATTTGTTACCGCCTTTGCGCAGCGCGGGCTCATTGCAGAACATGGTCAAAGCTGGATATTGCCGCGACTGATTGGTAGTTCGCGGGCGCTGGATTTGTTGTGGAGTTCGCGCAAGGTGGGTGCGGATGAGTCGCTGCGTATTGGCTTGCTTGATCGCATTGTCGCATCGGATGAGCTTCTGAGTGAGTGCAAGACCTATATAGAAAATCTTGCAGCCAATTGCTCACCAACGTCTCTAATGATGATGAAAAAGCAGGTTTACCGGCACATGAATGTAGATCTGCACGACGCGATGGTGGAATCGAACCAATGGATGGCGGAAAGCTTGAAGCGGGATGATTTCAAAGAAGGCGTGGCATCCTTTGTGGAACGTCGCGCCCCCGCGTTTGGCCGCATTGGCGAGCCTGAGTAACAGCCGCCGATAACTAGTGCCGGTACCTGTCGCTGTTGCGCAACATCCATGCCGGGCCATGTACTTCGTTGATCGCTGCGTTCTCGCCGTACATGCTTTCCTTCTGCGCCTTGAACGCTTTGCGGTTGGCGCCCAGTGGCGCAAGCTCGGAAGCTCTGGCGCGCGCGATATCCAACAGGTTTTCCGCACTGGCTGTTTGCTGCACCATACCTGCGTTGAGTGCGGCGGGTCCGGTCCAGCGGCGCGCAAGCTGGACGGTTTCGAAGAACACGTTAGCCGGTAGCTTGTGTTTAAACAGCGCGAGCTCTGGTGGCGGAATGATCATGCCGAGTTGCATTTCGTTCGCACAAATAAATCCGCGGTCTTCGCGCATGATGCGCACGTCGTGACACATGGCTGTCATCAGGCCGGCACCAAAGCCGTGGCCATTGATAGCCGCGATGCTGGGGATCGGCAGAGTGATGATGCGGCTCATTACCGTCATAAACTCAGCGCCAAACACCGAGCGGTCGCCACCGGGGTGATCGGGCCCAGGGTCGCTGCTGACCCAATCGAGATCAAGGCCGTTGGAAAAGAACTTCTCGTTCGCTGAGGTCGTTACGAGCGCAGCGGGTCCGTTTGAGGCTTCGATTTCATCGAGCGCAGCAGCGAAAGCGCGTACGAAGGTTGTGTTCCAGCGGTTCTCACCCTCGTTCATGGTTAGCGTGAAAATATCGCCGTCGCGTTGCAGATCTATCATTTGTTCGACTCCCCTGTGTCTCTCTTGATGAGTGCTAGTCTAACATCTGTGCCGGGGAACATTGCTGTGGCTGATTAGTGCGTACGAACTGTTGATAAACGCTATATTGCTGGTAGCGCCCACCTTGGCTTGTAGATATAAAAGAGAACAACACTATGTTTGAGCTTACTCCTGAGCTAATAGAAGAACTGCAGCAATTCGATACGCCCACAGTATGCAATGCACTGGAGATTGTCGCGCCCAAACGTCGGGGTTATGGGTTTACCACCAAGCCCTTAGTGTGCACCCGCCCTGAGCTTAAGCCTATGGTGGGCATTGCACGCACGGCGACTATGCGTGCGGCACACCCCAGCGATTTGCGCGGCGCTGCTGCCCGGGAGCTTTCAGACGGCTACTACGCCTACATCGATGAGGGCGCGAAGCCGAGCATTGTGGTTATTCAGGATCTGGACGATGAGCGCGGTTATGGCAGTTGGTGGGGCGAAGTGAACAGCAACATTCATAATGGTTTTGGCTGTTTGGGTGTGATCACTGACGGCAGCGTGCGCGATCTGCCGGATATCGCAGAGGGTTTTCAGATGATGGCAGACCGGGTAGGGCCATCACATGCCTTTGTCCATATTGTGGATTACTCGCGGCCGGTAACTGTTGCCGGTATGCGTGTTGTGCACGGCGATCTGATTCATTCTGACCAGCATGGCGCGGTGGTTATTCCGCACGATGTTGCGCGGGACGTAAAAGCTGCCGCCGAAGATATTGGCAAGCGTGAACGAGTAATTATCAGCGCAGCCCAAGCGCCGGGTTTTAATATAGATAAGCTGCGTGCAGCGCAGGGCGAAGCGGCAGAGATTCACTAAGTACGATTTGCGCGAGGCCAGGACTATAGCGTGAAGCTCAAACAAAACCTGCTGCTGCTTGTTGGATTGGTCGGCGTCATTTGGGTGCTGTCTATTATTGGTTTTTTGTTTAGTGGGCTGACCTATGCGCTTGCGCTGGTGCCCCGCGATGTTTGGCATCTACCTGGCATTGTCGCTATGCCGGTGCTGCATAAAGACTTTGGCCATCTGTTGGCTAACACCTTGCCGCTAATTGCTTTTGGACTGTTGTTACTCACCCGTGGCGCTGACTATTTCTTGCGTAGTGTTGTGTTAGTTACCCTGGGTGGGGGCCTATTGCTGTGGGTGTTTGGTCGGAGCGCCGCGCACATTGGGGCCAGTGGTCTCGTGTTTGGTCTCTTCGGGTTGCTGGTCGCGCGGGCCATGTACGCCCGCAGTGCAGAGTCGATGCTGATCGCAACTCTGGTCATGCTGGGTTATGGCGGTCTGGTGTGGGGCGTTTTCCCCACGGATGCGGCTGTTTCCTGGGATGGTCACTTGGCTGGCTTGCTGGCAGGTATAGGTAGCGCAAAGCTTTTGCACTCAAAACCAGGCCAGACAGGCCGATGAACAAACGGCTGATTGTTCTGTCAGGTTGCTCGGCCGGTGGCAAGTCTACCTTGCTTGCGGAGATGAACCGGCGTGGCGTTCGTGTGTGTGCAGAGCCCGGCCGGCGAGTTGTCGAGCGACAAGAAGCGACAGTCGGGGACGGACTGCCCTGGAAGAACCCGGAGAAGTTTCTGCAACTGTGTGTTGAGCTCGCCCTTGAAGACTTTGTGAATGCCAATGCAAGTCAGGAAGTGACGTTGTTCGATCGCTCCCTTGTTGATGCCATTGCCGGGTTGGTCCGCATCGCCCAACGAAAAAATTCTCCACAGATTGCTTCAGACTATCTGCCGTTGCTTGCGCGTTATCGCTACGCACCCAAGGTGCTATTGGCACCGCCCTGGCCTGAGCTCTTTCACGCAGGTCGCGGTGATGAGCGGCGCAAACACTCGTTTGACTCGGCGGTCGCCGAGTTTGAGCACCTGCGTGAGTACTACCCGACACTGGGTTACCGGGTCGCAGAGTTACCGCGTGGCACAGTTGCAGAGCGGGCGGATTACCTCCAGAAGATAGTTGCTGCCGCGGGGTGATGGCTCTTTGCTAAGATGGCGGGTAGTGCCCGTTTAACCAGAATTGACTAGACGAACGTGAGAGAACAACAGGAGAGGTTCATGACTGAATTAGTAACGATTGATGTGAGCCCTGAAGGCATTGCCGATGTGCGGCTGAATCGACCCGACAAATACAATGCGCTCAGTCAGGAAATGTTCTCGGCGGTGGTCGCCGCCGGACAGTCATTGGCTGACCGCGGCGATGTACGGGTGGTTGTTCTGTCTGGCAATGGACCCGGTTTTTGTGCGGGTCTCGACATGGGTAATTTTCAAAAAATGGGCAGTGGTGACGGATCTGTTAAGGCTGACAAGCCTGAGTTGGTCACGAAGCAGGCGGGCGCCGAACTACCGGGCAACCGCGCGCAGTTGCCTGGTTTGGTCTGGAAGCGGTTACCTGTCCCCGTGATTGCGGCGATTCATGGTGTTGCCTTTGGTGGTGGCTGCCAGATTGCGCTTGGCGCTGACATTCGCATTATTGCGCCTGACGCGAAGATGTCGGTGATGGAAATCAAATGGGGCCTCATCCCGGATATGAGTCTGACGCAGACACTGCGTGATCTTGTGCCGATGGACGTTGCCAAGGAGCTTACGTTTACAGGCCGCATCATGAGTGGTGAAGAGGCCAAATCTTATGGGCTTGCAACGCGTGTTGCCCAGCAGCCCCTTGAGGTGGCTATGGAGCTTGCACAAGAGATCGCGAACAAGTCACCCGATGCTATTCGTGCGGGTAAACAATTGTTCGAGACCACCTGGCACGCGGATGAGCGTACTGGTCTGGAGCTCGAAGAAAAGTTGCAGCTCTCCTTGATTGGCACACCCAATCAAAAGGAAGCCGTAATGTCGAACTTTGAAAAGCGTGCCGCAAACTACAAAGACGCTTAATAGACATTCGATACCAGGGTACTGATGAGGAACTGCCATGTGGAAGTGCGACCGGGTTGTACCGGGTGACGGCATTAGCCGACTAAACACTTGCAAACCTTCCTTTCTGCTTTCACTCGCTACTTGTACCCACAAAACTGGATTGAGCCCAGTTTTCCGACAAGCTCCGCAACTAATCGGCGATTAACCGAACAATACGGGTAGAAGTGCTTACAGCCATACGCTCAGTGTTAAGTAGACTAGTTTTTTGCCCATTATTGAGTGCAGCTCTAGTGACAGACCAACTTATAGACTCTTTGCTTGATCGGTTAACGCCTGAACAGTGCGTTGAAATGCAGAGCATCGTAGAGACCTACGACGAGCCGTTTGAGCATTTTGTTACGGCTGTTAAGGGCGCAAGTCCGGAAGTTTTGAACGTCCTCACGGTCACCCTGTCGCTACCGAATCTGCTCAAGGGTGAGTCGGTGTCCCAGGAAGTTGGTGAGATGTTGCCCAAAGGATTTCTCGAACAACTCTGGCGCTCCCAGCACCGAACCCGCAAAACCGCCTGACATCCGCCCTGTCTGAGGCATAATCGCCGTCCTGTTTGGTGCAGAGACGCGTCATGAGTAGTTCCCCCGAACGCCTCACCTCCCTCGAATCTGGTATGCCGGTCATTTCTCCCACCGGCGTAGTGTTCAAAGTAGACGATACACTGGCTGCGGCGTTTCGAGCTGGCGATACCCTGGTGGCAAATGAACTTGCCGGTCTGTTGCATATTCCAGCCGCTATCACAGCGGTGGTAGATGATTCCATGCAGGCCGTGAGTCAGGCGTTCGCGGCGATGAGCTCGGTTAGTGATGAGCAGATTATTAACTTCTTTCGCGCGGCGGCGGGCTACATTGCCGACGACGCGGTTTGGCAGAGCATAACTGAAACGAACCAGCAGGATGTCGCTACGGCCCGGTCACGCGGTCGCTCGGTTACTCGCCTCGAGGTGTCTCGTGCCATGCGTGAGGGCATGATCAACGGACTAATGGGGTGGGCCCAGATGCCATCGCGTCGTGACGCGGTACTGGAAACGGTTGAGCACGATGACTTCTCTATTGAACTCATTGGTGCAGCGCTTGGTCCTGTGGGGTTCGTGTTTGAAGGGCGACCCAATGTCCTCGCAGACGCCTGTGGAGTGCTGCGTGGGGGTAACACCGTGGTGTTTCGCATTGGCAGCGATGCGTTGCGCAGCGCCCAAACCATCATGCAGCAGTGCATTGAGCCGGCGTTGGTTGATAGCGGATTACCGCGTGGTGCGGTAACGCTGATCGATTCGGCAGAGCACGCTGCGGGCTGGTCGATGTTTTTGGATAACCGGCTAGCGCTGGCCGTTGCGCGCGGTTCGGGCTGGGCTGTTGACCTGCTTGGGTCGCTCGCGCAGAGCGTTGGTACACCTGTTAGTTTGCACGGCACCGGTGGCGGTTGGCTGGTTGCTGGCGAAACTGCCTATGCCAGCCACTTTCAGGCGGCAGTTATTCGTTCGTTGGACCGCAAGGTGTGCAACACCATGAACGTATGCGCTGTGCCAGCGAGTCGGGCTGCAGAGCTTGTGCCCGTGATGTTGGCTGGTCTTGAGGCGGCGGCAGTAAATCGAGGCCACGCCTTTAAGTTGCATGTGACTCCGGCTGCGAAAGAATTTGTGCCTGTCGGGTTGTTCGAGCGCGTGGTTCGTATCGGTCGTGCCGAGGGTGTGGTGCAGGAGTCGCAGGCAGAGCTCATTGCGGAGACCCAGCTTGGCGTTGAATGGGAGTGGGAAGACTCACCAGAGTTAACCCTCGCAGTCTTTGCCGATCTCGATGCAAGCATTAGTGCGTTCAATCATTACAGCCCGCGCCTGGTGGCTACGTTGCTGGCGCAGGATTCCTGTGAACAAGCGCAATTTTTTGCCGGTGTTGATGCGCCCTTCGTTGGCGACGACCACACCCGTTGGGTTGATGGGCAGTTTGCCTTGAACAAACCGGAACTGGGGCTTTCGAACTGGGCTAACGGCCGACTGTTTGGGCGTGGTGCTGTGCTTACGGGCGACAGTGTGTACACGGTACGTACGCGCTATTCAGCAAAGCGCTAGGCTGATTAACCCGTTCGCTGGGCTACGCCATGGGTCATGAACGTGGCGATGCGCGGACCGGGTAAATACTCACTCTCGATTTCGGCGATGTGAAATCCGGCTTCGGCGATGAGTTCATCGGCAGCGCGTGTGAGATGACAACCACCGGCGATACGCTTCCACAGGGGCTCGATCCGCTTTTGCCAACGGGCAACCTTGGTGTCGGGTGACGCACCATGTTCGATGAAAAACAACTTGCCACCAGGTCTAACGACGCGATGCATTTCTTCCAACGCACCAGTGACGTTGGGTATTGAACAGAGTGTCCAGGTGCAGACCAGTGCATCAAAGGCCTTGTCTGCTGCTGGAATGGACTCACCAGATACGCCAAGCATCTCAACGGGTAGCGCTAGCTCCTGGGCGCGTTCTTTGGCATGGCCTGTGAGTTCAGCTGCTGGGTCGAGACCCGTGAGTTCGACCTTATCCTTATTGTAGTAAGAGAGATTCAAGCCGGTCCCAATACCAATCTCCAGCACTCGCCCGCTCGCTTGAGGCACGTATTGCGCACGCAGTTGCATGAGTGGCGGTTGTGAACATCCTGCCTCAATGAGCTTTGGCAGAACGTTGTTTGCATACCAACCCATATTTGGTGTCCTCGATCCTGGCCCCAGACGTTACTCAGGTTAGCAGTTCCGGGCCTCTGTGGTTGCCTCTTTACTGCGTGTCTATTCCACTTATGCTAGGGAACGGGACCATTGTCCTGATAAGTGGGGAACAACACATATGAGCGCTAACCTGGAAGCTGCCGGTGCGGATGTGGGCATGGCACCGGAACGACTCGAGCGGATCACCCAGTGGCTAAACAAGCAGGTTGCCGCCGAACGACTCGCGGGTGCCGGGGTTCTGATTGGCCGGCGGGGCAAAGTCGGATACTTTGAAACCACAGGCTTTGCCGATAAAGAGGCCGAACAACCGTTCGAGCGCGACACGCTGGTTCGCATATTTTCCATGAGCAAACCGATCACCACGGTGGCTGCCATGATGCTCTATGAACGCGGTGTGTTTCAGCTCGATGATGCGCTAACAAACTGGTTGCCGGAGTTTGCCCAAACCGAGGTGTGGGTTGGCGGTGATGCCGATTTGGATAGCACGGTGCCCGTTGAACAACCCATCACTATTCGTCAGGTGATGACCCATACCGCTGGATTTACCTACGGCTTTATGCACACCAATGTGGTTGATGCTGCTTATCGCGAGCATGGCATCGAGTTTCCGGGTGCCGGCGGCACGCTGGGGCGGGTTGTTGAGCGGTTGGCTGAGTTGCCGCTGATCTGCCAGCCCGGTAGCCAGTGGAATTACAGTGTTGCCAGTGACGTACTCGGACGCCTGGTGGAAGTCTGGTCTGGTATGTCGCTGGCGGAATTTTTGCAGCAAGAAATATTTACCCCATTGAAAATGACCAGCACAGGTTTTCATGTTGCTGCAGACAATCACAACAGATTTTCAAGCCTGTATGGACCTTTGGTTGGTGGCGACATGAGTACGGTTGCCGCTGCTTCGAAACCAGCCGCCGATGCACCAGAACGTGGTGGGCTTAAGCTGTTGGAAAGTGCTGCGAATAGTAGATATCTGCAACCGACAACGCTATATGCGGGCGGGGGCGGATTAACAGGCAACATGAGTGACTACGGCCGATTCTGTCAGATGTTGCTGAACTGTGGCGAACTCGATGGCGTCCGCTTGTTGGGTCGCAAGACGGTTGAGTATATGCAGCACAACCAGCTCCCAGATAATCGCGATATGGCGGCGATGGGGCAGCCGGTGTGGAGTGAAACGAGCTACGATGGTATTGGCTTTGGTTTGGGTTGGGCGGTGGTGCTTGATCCGGTTAAGGCGCACATCATCACATCCTGTGGTGAGCATCACTGGGGTGGTGCGGCCAGCACATTTTTTTGGATTGATCCAGAAGAAGAACTGTACGTGGTGTTTTTTACCCAACTCATGCCGTCTTCAACTTATCCCATTCGGCGAGAGTTACGCACATTGGTTTATCAAACTCTGGTGGACTAACTCATGATGATTGGAAGGCCAAATCGATGAAGAACCAGATGCACGCTGTGCTACCAACGCTTGTGGTTGCCGGTGTTTGCCTGCTCGGAGCCGCGCCTGCCCTTAGTGCCGACGCTAGCTGCTCGCGCTCTGATTCTGCTGGTGCTTCTGGCTCTTTTGATAAGAAGCGGCAAATATTCTGGGGCGACCTGCATACGCACACCGCCTTTTCTATGGATGCCTACGTGCTCAACACCACCCAAACTCCACGCGACGCCTATGTTTTTGCGCGCGGCGGGCCGTCGAAGTTACACACCGGCGGCACTCACCAACTCAAACGGCCGCTTGATTTTGCCGCGGTAACAGATCACGCAGAATATTTTGGTCTCTCTCAGGTGTGTCGCGATGAGCCGGATAGAGCCTACTGTAAGGAGTTGACGGCTGCCGCTAAAGAAGATTCGACCCGTGGCTTTGTAGAAATATTTTTACCACTCATCGTGAGCGGTGAACGCAACTGTCTGGTGGATGCGGACGAGTGTCGGATTGCTGAGCGAACCATGTGGCAGCGCAGCATCGATGCGGCCAATGCAGCGAACACGCCCTGTGAGTTTACCGCGTTTGTTGCCAGCGAGTGGACAGCCTCGCCAGGCAATTTGCACTGGCACCGTAACCTGATTTACGCAAACGCCAACGTGCCTGACCGGGCCATCAATTCCTTTGATCAACCCACCCAGGAAAAGCTCTGGGAAGGCCTTGATGCGCAATGCAAAGCCGAGGCGGGCTGTCGGGTGCTTGCTATACCACACAACTCAAACATTGGCATGGGCGGTGCATTTCAGACAGCCGGGCACAGTGCGGCCACACACGCATTGCGTGCGCGGTTTGAAAAGCTGGTGGAAATTCATCAGCACAAAGGGTCGAGCGAGTGCTATTCACAGTCGAACTTCTCGGATGAAGCCTGTGATTTTGAGTTTATGTTGCCGATACCATTACGCAACAAGTTGCGCGCGCAGCCGCGCGAGCTTACTGACTCAGAGCATCGTGATATTGCCAGTGGCTACGTACGGGACACGCTTGCCAAAGGCCTGGATTTGCGGGCGACCACTGGCATTAACCCGTTTCGCTATGGTTTTGTTGGCGCCACGGATTCGCATTCGGCGCGACCCGGAGATGTGGAGGAAGACCACTGGGCCGGTTCACTAGGTCAGTGGGATCGTTCTGCCGAAACCCGCGCCAATTTCCCGGTTTACAACCCGGGTGGTATTACCGGGATATGGGCGGAGGAAAACACTCGCGCAAGTTTGTTTGCCGCACTTGAGCGACGCGACGTGTTCGCCACTTCAGGGCCACGCATCGCTCTTGAGTTCGAAGCGTCATTTACGCCTGATGAACAGTGTGAGCTGGCTGGCAAGGACGCAGTGCGAATGGGCGCTACACTGCAAACACCAAAGCGCAATAGGCATGCCAAGCGCAAACCAACCTTTACCGTGCGAGCCTTGAAGGACACCGCTGCGTTGCAGCGCATCGATATTGTGAAGCTCACACTGGCAAGCGGGAGCGATGAGCGGATCGAGCAAACAGTGTATAGCGTTAGCGGCAGCAAGCGGGGCCGCAGTGACTGGTGTCTGGCCTGGCAAGACGATAACTACAAGCCACAGCAGCCCGCGCTGTGGTACGCCCGGGTGTTACAGGTGCCCACTAAACGATGGGATGGCAAAACACTGATCCGCGAGCGCGCGTGGTCGTCGCCAATCTGGGCGTTGCCCAGCGGTTACGCCGAGCGCTGAGATGGCGAAAACATGGCAGCCCCTAAAGGGCACTAAAGTACTTAGCTTCGAGCTTGCCTTCGCGCTGCCTGCAGCCACCCGGTCGTTGTATGACCTTGGAGCCGATGTGGTGCGGGTATCACCGCCAGCTCGCCAGGTTGATACCTATCTGGGCCACATCGATGGTGTGTTTCAGGGTAAGTCCAGTATGTCGATTGACCTCACAAAATCGGCTGGGCAGGAGCTTGCGCAGCGGCTCGCGGGTAAGGCGGATGTTGTGTGTAACAACTTTCGTCCGGGCGTGCTTGAAAAGTATGGTTTGGGTGCGAGTGCACTGCGCGCGACGAACCCTGCACTAATCGCGTTGCAGGTGTCTGGTTACGGCACCCCCGGACCCTGGTCTAAGTTTCCTGCGTTTGGCCCCTCCACCGAGGCAGCGGGTGGCCTGAACCGATTACTCGTGGATGAAGGCGAAGTGCCGGTACGGGTGGGTTCGGCGGTTTTTTCGGATCAGTTAGCGGGTCGCTACAGCGTGCTGGCAGTGCTCGCGGCCCTCGTTGAGCGCAACAAGAGCGGTACAGGGGCAACGCTCGATCTGTCGATGACAGCCTGCATAACACATATGCTTGGTCAGCCAATGACCCAGGCTTACCTGCAGGGCAAGACGCCTGCGGCGAGTAAAAATCGTGATCCACGGTTTGTACCCCAAGGCGTATATCGGTGTGCGAGCAACGCGGAAGTGACAGACGAGTGGATAGCGATCTCTGTCGCCAATGACAAACAGTGGCGCTCGCTTGCCGAGTTGCTCAATGCCAATGAGTTGGTGGCGCTTGGTGGGCGAACACTTGCTGCGAGTGCCAGTGTTGCAAAGCGATCAGCGATGCACGCTAGGATAGATGCGGCATTGCGCGAGTTTTGCGCACGGTTCGACAAAGACAGTCTCGCCGAGCGACTGCAAACGCTTGGTGTTCCTGCGGCGCCCGTTCGAACAACACAAGATCAGGCACTTGATCCCAATGTGTTGGCCAGGGGCTCGCTTGCGCTGCTTAAACACAAAGAGCCTGTGCTGGGCTATGCCGCGCATCCCCACGCGCCCTTGCCATGGCGGGTGGTTGGACGGTCGCGGCGTGCCTTGAGCAACTATCGACCTACCGGTGCAGATAACAAGCGCGTACTCATGCGTTGGCTGAATATGCACTCGGCCGAAATCAGGCAGCTAACAAGTTCGGGGGTGCTAGCGCTGGCACCGCCGCAGGAGTTACGCCCACGGCGGCGATTGAAACACCACGACGCAGCACACGCTACCAAACTTGGTTTGCCTCAATGAGCAAGGTGCAGCGATGAAAGTGTTGGAGTTGTCATGCAGTGCTGCTGCCGGTTATGCCGGTGCGTTGCTTGCGCAGCTGGGTCACCAGGTTGACCGCTTAGCCTGTACGCCTGCCCTTGCACAAACTCCAGACATAACAGCGGCGGCCGAACAATTTTTTCATAGCGATAAGACTGAGCTTACTTCGGCTACGCCGCGATCGAAAACGGCGCAGCACATTGATGCGGCTGGCTACGACGTCGTTATTGAAGACCTTGGTCCGCGCGGATTACGTGGCCTGGGTTGGTCACACCGTCGGCTCCGGGTCGCGAGCAGCTCGCTTACGCTGATTAGTCTGTCACCCTTTGGTTTGAAGGGTGCCTACCAGGACTGGCAAGGCTCGGACTTGTTGGCGCAGGCCGTCGGTGGTGTGATGCACAGCTGCGGTTATGCTCAGGAAGCACCGTTAATGTTGCCTGGTGAGGCGGCGTATATGATTGCCGGGTTGCATGGCGCAACGGCGGCACTGAGCAGTTACTACGCACGGGATACGGGGGTCGAAACGCAGGGCGCGCACATTGATATCGCCGCTCAAGACACCTTTATGCAGCACTGGATTCGGCATGTTGCAGAGTACGCCTACAGCGGCACTGTTATGCAACGTGGACCGCGCGATCCACAGGGGCTGCATTATCGACATACTGCACGGGCCAGCGACGGCTGGGTATATTTATTGGCTCTGCGTGAGCCCTGGCAAGATCTCGCTGCATTTTTAGGCATGGGTGAACATTTGCCAGCCGATGCGTTTGCACCTGATGCGCTCCAGCCCGAGTGGGATAGCATGGAAGATGCTTTCCACACGGCCGTGCTGTCGAAGAGCAAGTACGAGTGGTTTGCCGATGCCGCAGAGCTGGGTTGGACCTTTGCTCCGGTTGAAGATCCGTTTGCAGTTGCGGCATCGCCGCAGGTTGCGGCGCGTGGCGGCATGAGCCCAGTTGGGCATAGTGGCGAGCGTGGACAAATTCCTCCGCTACCCTGGACGAGTACAGCGAGGACCGACCCGTCATGACAACACAGGCTGAACTGGTAACCAGAGTCAGTGCGTTGGCGCCCTTGTTGGCTGCGAATGCAGAAACGGCTGAGCGCGAACGCAAACCGGTTGATGGGGTTATGGAGGCCGTGCGTGATAGCGATGCCTATCGCTATTTTGTCCCGAAGAAATATGGTGGCTACGAGTTTGGCTTGGATGGGTTTATGCAGATTGGTATGGCTCTGGGTGAAGGTTGTTTGTCGACCGCCTGGGTCACTACCTTTTGTATGGAGCACAACTGGTTGCTGGCGTTGTTCGATCAACCGGCGCAAGACGATCTGTTCGGTAACGCACCGTTCATTGTTGCGCCCGGTGCGCTCGCCCCCAATGGGGTTGCGGCTCCTGTAGATGGTGGTTACTCGCTGAGTGGTCGCTGGCACTGGGGCACCGGCGTAATGCATGCCGACTGGGTATTGCTGGGCGCGGTGGTTGCCGGACCGCCCGAGGGCAAGCCACAGATGTCGATGTTTGCCTTGCCGGTAGACGACATTCGCATCAAGGATACCTGGCGAGTGGCGGGCATGGCTGGCACCGGCAGCAACGATATTGAAGCCACCGAGGTGTTTGTACCCGCCCATCGGGCTGTCGATTTGTCGCTCTTGCGTGATGGGCGTAGCCCTGGTGCAACGCTGCACAACAGCGCTCTGTACCGATTACCGATGCTGCCCTTTCTCGCCTTAACCGCCGCTGCGCCGGCCGTCGGTGCAGCGCAAAAGGCAGTTGCGCTGTTTCAGGAGCGACTGGCAGAGCGGGTAGTTTATGGCGCCGGTGGCAGGCAGCTTGATAAGCCTCTCGCCCAGGCCCGGTTGGGTCATGCGATGGTTCAGGCCCAGATGGCGCGAGCCGCGCTGTTACGCCTGGCGGAGGAGGTCTCGGCATTTGGGGATCAGGAGGAACCTTGTTCGGTTGCCGAGCGGGCGCGCCTGCGCTTGCAGATCTCGCACACCGTGCATATGGCCCGCGATCTGGTGAACTCAGTGGTGGAAGCCAGTGGTGCGAGTGCTCAGTTTACGCACAACCCGCTGCAACGCATCCAGCGTGATCTGAATACACTCAGCTGCCACACGGTGTTTGATCAAGATACAGGTGGCGAGCTCTATGGGCGAGTATTGCTGGGGTTAGAGCCGAACGCTCCGGTTTGACCTGGGGTATCGGGATTCGGCCTTAGGCCGCAGGCCCTTCAATCAGCCCCGCCAGCTCCGCCGGGGTCAAATTAAACGCTCCAGCCACCATATTGAAGAATTCTACTTCCGCATGGCTAATGCGCTTATCAGATAAAATCACTTCTGCCAGCGCCCGAACAATGATTAGCCGGTCTTCGACGTCGAGTAGGGCGCCTGCTTTGGAGAGGTACTTATCGAGTGGGGCAGATTCAAACAGTTTTGAGTTGGCCGCCATGCGAACGTCAGCGGAACTGATGTCTTCGCGGGTGATGCGGCTGACGATTCCCTGCACCGTTTCTACCTCGATCTCCTTGATGTTCATATCGGAAGCGGTAGCGCGGGCAACGGTCATGATCGCAGCCTCTTTAAACAGGGCCTGCTTCTCTTCGGGCGTAGGTCGCGCGCCGTTAAAGATCTTCAACAGGTTGCCAAGGCTTGCAATGCTCATTCGATTCCCCTCGTGTGGAGTCATTTTGAGGCAGAATACCCCAGGGTTGAACAAGAATCGAACGCTACTGGTCCGATTGTTAGGTGATAGCGAATTGAACAAGGGTAAGGGACATGAGTGAGGCAGAGAACAGCCAGCCAGACAAGAGCGGTGCGGAGAGTTTGGTGCAGGCGTTTGTCGATTCCGGGGTTGATGTTTGTTTCACCAATCCCGGCACCTCAGAGATGCATTTTGTGGCTGCACTCGACTCAAACCCGGAGATGCGCTGCGTTTTGGGGTTGTTCGAAGGGGTGGTTACGGGTGCTGCTGATGGCTATGGCCGGATGAAAGGCTCGCCCGCTGCGACCTTGCTGCATCTTGGACCTGGTCTTGGCAATGGTCTGGCGAACCTGCACAACGCCAAAAAGGCCCGTACCCCCGTGGTGAATGTGGTGGGTGATCACGCCACCTACCATCGCAAATACGATGCGCCCTTAACCTCAGATGTCGAAGGCATCGCCACGCCGGTCTCGGGCTGGGTGAAGGTGTCAGAATCTGCGGATGACGTTGCTGTTGATGGCGCCGCTGCGGTGCAGGCGTCCATGGCGCCCCCGGGTCAGGTCGCAACGTTGATTTTACCGGCCGACACGGCCTGGAATCGCACATCGACGCTGGCGCCCAGGCTTGCCGTCCCGGCGCCTGCTGCGGTTGATAGCAGCGCGGTTGATGCCAGCGCGCGCGCCTTAAAGTCAGGTAAGCCGGCGGTGCTGCTCATGGGTGGGCATCTGACTGCGCAGCGTACGGCGCTTGCCGATCAAATTGCCCAGGCGACTGGCGCGCGGGTAATCATGGATACCTTTATACCCCGCGTACAACGTGGAGCAGGCCGCGCCGAAGTTGAGCGGCTACCCTATTTTGGTGAGCAGGCGGCTGACGTTCTGCAGGGCACCGAACATCTCATTTTGTGTTCTACCCAGGCACCGATCACCTTCTTTGCTTACCCGGACAAACCAAACTGGCTGACACCTGAGGGCTGCGAACTGCACACGCTGGTTGAACGTGATGGCGATGTCGATGGCACGCTGGCGGCACTGGCAGAGGCCGTCGGTGCGAGTGGTGCCGCGCCGCGTCACATTGAGCTGGCGACTCCGGAGGCGCCAAAGGGTGAGTTGGATGCGCGTGCGATTGGGGTGTCACTCGGGCATCACTTTCCGGAAAACGCGATTGTAGTAGACGAAGGCGGTACCGCCGGCGGCGGCTGCAGTTACAGCACACGCACCGCACACCCGCACGATTGGCTCATGCTAACGGGTGGCTCTATCGGTTACGCCTTGCCAACGGCAACAGGCGCTGCCGTCGCGTGTCCTGACCGGCCGGTGATTTGTTTGCAGGGTGATGGTGGCGGCATGTACACCGTGCAGGCCCTGTGGACCCAGGCCCGCGAGAAGCTAAACGTGACCAATATTATTCTTGCTAATCGAAAGTACGCGATATTGCAGATCGAGTTTGCCCGTGTCGGTGCTCACAACCCTGGGCCAAAAGCCATGAGCATGCTTGATCTCACCAATCCTGAGCTGAACTGGACGCAGATAGCGCAAGGTATGGGTATGCCGGCCTTTCGAGTGTCAACGGCAGAAGAATTCAATCAGGCGTTGCGCGAAAGTCTAAGTCAACCAGGGCCCGCGTTGATTGAAGCTCTGATCTAGCGGCGCCAGCGCATGTCGTCTGCCCGAACCCGCGCACAGGCCTATGCCGAGCTGAACCCCGCCGCCCAGTTGGTCGCGCAGGCTTTTGGTGCGGTGTATCCGAATGACCCAGCGCGAGCGCGGGTTGTGCGGTGGCTCGCGCAAGCTGACCAGCTGGCAGATGGCACGCGTATTACTCAGGCCAACATAAAGGACGCGATGGGCGAGCTGATTGCCGCGCGCGTTCTCGAGCTGGGCAAGAAGGGTTCGGGCACGCGGGTAAATGAGGATTGGGCGCTATTTTTAACTTTGCGTGCGCACGAAGAAAATCGACTTGATGCGATTGTGTTGGCGCATGACCACGACCAAAAAGAAAATTCCTGGTGGGACGGTGGGCAACACCGGCGCGCCATGTTGCTGCGTTATCTGGTGGTCACCGGGCGGTTTGACCGGGTTGCAAAACTTGGTGCGCCAATAACACTCGACTGGAGTTTCTTGCTGAGCGATGAGGCGCATGACCTGTGGAAAGTACTGCCCAATGAGCAGCGCAAGGCGGCAGTTAGCGCTTGCCTGCGGCATGCGTTATGGAATGCCGCCCCGATTGGAGCGTTGTTTGCGGTTGCTGATTTGTTGGCGAAAACGGATCCGTTGTTGGCGGGCGAAGTAGCCCTGGTGCGGGTTATGCGTGGTGACTTTGTGGGTGCCACGGGTTCTTTTCAGGGTTTGAGTGCGCAGCTGGCTGTTAGTCCGGTTGGTCTGGCGCAGCGCGCAAGTTTGGATGCGTTTATCGCCACCCTGCGGGGCGACGATGAGACGGCGGCACAGCTAATCGATGATGCGTTGGTGGCACAGCGCGGAGCCTCGCGTAAACGCAATGTGTTTCCTAGCTCGCGCGCCTTCACTCTGGCACTTTTATCATTGGTGCGGCTTGGCACCCCGAATAGTTTGGGCCTGCTAAATGGTTTATTGCGCACGGCCGAAAAGGAGTCGTTGTTTCCTGAAACAGTACATCTGGTGCGCATCGCCGAGCTATTGCAAAGTGACCGTGACGAACAGCAGCGGTTTTGGCGTCGGGCCGAAGAACCCAACTTGTTGTGTTTGTTCGCCGCGTTGATGCGTGCGTGGGGCGAAGACGATTTTGATGTTGATGATCAGGATCAAGAGACACTGCTGATTGCGTATTTGCAGCGCGCAAAAACCAATGGCTATTGGTGGGCGCTGGCTGAGGGTGTGACGCTGTTAGAGCGCTCGCGCACTCGATTTGATTTGACGAAGCTTGGTGATAAGGGTGCCGCGCAGCACACGGCGCTGGGTACGCTAACGCTGGCGAACATTGTGGTGGCACTGCCCGATTGGGAGTACCCGCTCAAAGCGCTTGAACAGCTGGCGTTTAGCACCTCCAACAAAGGACCCCGAACAGCGCCCACAGCAGATGCGCAACGCCGCTTGCTGTGGCAGATAGAAGAGGTGGCATTTGGGCCGCCCGAGGTTGTTGTGCGGGAACAGCGCGCAACCAAAGCCGGAGAATGGAGCCGGGGTCGGGTAGTTTCGCTCAAGCGTGTTCATACTGAGTGTCCAAAGTGGAGTTTTGCGCTCGATCAGGATCGTGCTGCAGCTGCGGCTATTCAGGTGGAGCACAGTTATGCCTGGGGTCGCTCCAGTGATGAGTACATTGTTGATGCCCATACGCTCTATGAACTTAAGGGTCATCCGCATGTGGTTAACACCGAGGGTGATGCTCTTGAAGTTGTTCAGCGCGAACCCGAACTCGTTATCGAAGAAGTCTCTGCGGAAGGTTCTTCGGCGCATGCGCCAGGCGCGGACGGTGGCGGCCGACAAATCTGGGCGCGCCTGGAGCCGCTAGGTGCCGACAAGAGTGACTATGCGTTTGAGTTTCAAGGCCCGACGCGTTTACTCGTGACACAGTTTCGTGCTGACCATAAACGGCTACTCGATGTTATTCCGCGGGATGGCATACATCTGCCTGAGGCTGCGAAAGATCGCCTGCTTGATGCGGTGGCGGCACTTGCCGGCGATATTAGGGTGCAGAGTGCGGTGTCTGGCGGTGCGAACACCGTCTCAGTTCCGGCTGATTCGTTGCCGTGGGTGCAGCTCGACCCGGTCGCCGCAGGGCTCACCGTGAAGTTTGTCGTGGAGCCAGTGCCAGAATCCGCCACCTACTTTGTGGTTGGTGAGGGTGGCGCAAACGTATTTGTCAGCCGGGAGGGTGCGGCGGTTCAAGCTACTCGCGATCTTGCTGCGGAGAAGCAGGCGGCCGAGTCTATTGTGGCCGCATGTCCCACGCTTGCGCGCCTGCATGACGGTCGCTTCGATTGGTTTTATGGCGAACCACAGGATTGCCTGGAGCTCATTGAAGAGCTGCAAAACGCAGAGGCCCGCTGTCTGTGGCCGCAGGATGAACCTTACAAGGTAGTTGCGCGAGCAGAGACGGCCAACCTCAATCTCACCATTAAGTCTGCGACTGACTGGTTCAGCGCGACGGGTGAGTTGCGGGTTAATGAAGATCAGGTGATTAGCCTTGCGCGGCTGTTTGAACTGCTTGAAGCCAGCCAGGGTTCTCGTTTTTTAGAACTCGAAGACGGTCAGTTCCTTGCCCTGTCGGATACCTTCCGAGAGCAGCTGGATGAATTCCAGGCCGTTGCTACAGCCCAAAAAAATGGCAGTCAGCGCATGAGCACGCTGGCCGCTATCGCACTCGAAGAACTCTTCGAAACCGCAGTATTGGAGAGCGATGGGGTTTGGGAAGAACGTCGTAGGCGTTTGCTTGAGGCCAAGGAATACCATCCCGAGTTACCGAGCACATTGCGCACAGAACTCCGACCCTATCAGCTCGAGGGCTATCATTGGCTGGCCCAGCTTAGCCACTGGGGCGTTGGCGCTTGTCTTGCTGATGACATGGGGCTGGGTAAAACAGTGCAGTCACTTGCATTGCTGTTGCTGCGCGCCAAGCAGGGGCCAGCACTGGTGGTCGCGCCAACCTCTGTCGCGCCAAACTGGATTGATGAAGCCAGGCGTTTTGCACCCACACTCAATGTCTTACATTACACAGGTGCCCCGGGGGAGCGCTTAGCTTTGCTCGAATCTCTAACGGCGTTTGATTTGCTGGTGGTCACTTATGGCTTGCTGCAAAACGACATCGAACGCTTTGCTGAAGTTGAGTGGACTACGCTGGTGCTGGATGAGGCCCACGCGATCAAAAATGCCAGTACGCGCAGGGCGCGCTCGGTCAAGGCGTTGCGCGCGGAGTTTCGGCTCGCGACAACAGGTACGCCCATACAAAACAATCTGATGGATCTGCATTCGCTGTTTGGGTTTCTTAACCCCGGCATGCTGGGTTCTGCGGCGCAATATAAAAGCAAATTTGTGCTACCGATTGAGCGCGATGGAGATGTGGAAATGAATGCGATTTTGCGCCGCGTCATCTCGCCATTTATTTTGCGTCGCACCAAAACAGAAGTGCTCGATGATTTGCCGGAACGCACCGAAATCACCTTGAATGTCGAGCTGTCTGAAGCCGAGGCCACCCTCTACGAAGCGTTACGCACGCGGGCTTTGGCGGAACTTGAAGATCTCGATACCAAAACTCCCAAACAGCGTAAGCAGGCCGTCGAAGAGAAGGGCCTCGCGAATGCAGGCAAACAGCACGTGCAGGTGCTCGCGCACCTCACCAAGTTGCGGCTCGCCTGTTGCCACCCCAAGTTGGTGCAAGACACCTGGAGCAAAAGCAGTGCCAAGCTATCAGTGTTCTCCCGCACTATGGAAGAACTGCTCGCGGGTGGTCACAAGGTTTTGGTGTTTTCGCAGTTTGTAGCGCACCTGAAACTGATTGAAGAGCAGCTTGTTGCGGCGGGAATCAGTTACCAGTACCTGGACGGTAGTACGCCGCAGAAAGCCCGCGCCGATCGAATCAGAGCTTTTCAAAATGGTGAAGGTGATGCGTTTCTGATTTCGTTGAAGGCAGGTGGTACCGGGCTTAATCTAACTGCAGCGGATTACGTTATCCATATGGACCCCTGGTGGAATCCAGCTGTTGAAGATCAGGCGTCTGATCGCGCGCATCGTATTGGTCAAACGCGGCCAGTCACCATCTACCGTCTCGTTGCACAGGACACCATAGAGGAACAGATCGTGGAGTTGCATCGCGACAAACGAGACCTGGCCGACAGTCTGCTTGAAGGGGCAGACGCTGCTGCCCGGTTGAGTACTGCGGAGCTGATTGGCTTATTGCGGGAGCCCTAGGAACAGGCGACGGAACCGCCATCACAGGTGATCGTCTCGCCCACCGTAAACGACCCGGCCCGTGAGCTTAGGAAAATTGCCAGCCCGGCAATGTCCTCGGCTGTACCCACCCGTCCGCGCGGATTACCCCGGCCAACTTTGTCCCAATCAACACCATCGGTTTCGCCGCCAAAGCCAACACCTGTGCTCAGCATCCATGTAGGGAAAGGGCCGGGTGCGATGGCGTTGACGATGATCTTGTCCTTGATCAGATGCGCAGCCAACTGGCGGGTTAGATGATGTACAGCGGCTTTTGAGGCGCCGTAAGAGAAGTTGTCGAAGACGGCGGTTTTTATTCCGTCGATTGAGCCGACGTTGATCACCCGGGCCGGGTCGTCATGACTGGCGGAGGCTCGTAGCAGTGGCAGGCACTGCTGGGTAAGAAAGAAGATGCCTTTAACGTTGGTGTTCATCACCTTGTCCCAGCCGTTTTCCGGGAATTCATCCAGCGGTGCACCCCAGGAAGCGCCTGCGTTGTTCACCAGAATATCAAGCTGTTGCTCCTGCTTGGCAATCGCCTGGGCGAGTGCGGTACAGCCTTCTACCGTCGAAAGGTCGGCAGGAATGGCGCTACATTCGCCGCCAAATTTCTTGGTCAGGCGAGCCACAGCAGCATCACAGGCATCGGCTTTGCGGGAGCTAATGTAGACTTTTGCGCCTCCGGCGAGGTAACCGGCGGCGATCATTTCACCGATACCGCGAGAGCCACCGGTAACCAGTGCAACTTTGCCCTTAACTGAAAATAGATCCTGCATATAATTCTCTTTCTTGTTGAGTGGTGTGGGAGGTTAACTGTACCGCAGTGCACGAGCAGACCTGATAATCTGCGTATCTAAAACAAAGGGTGCGAGCCAGGTCCAGTAAGGTTCCGTAAGGTGCTGGGCAATGTAGTGTGCCCAGCAATGTATTGAAGGTTAAACCTATGTTAAAGCCACGTAGTGACGAGTGGTATGCCAGGGTCAGTGAAGAGATCATTGATCCTGATCGGCCCATCATCGACCCGCACCATCACCTGTGGTCAGTGCAGACCATGTTTGGTAAGTACGAGCTACCCAATCTCTGGCAAGACACCAGTTCCGGCCACAATATTGAGAAAACCGTGTTTATCGACTGTCACTCGAACTATCGAGAAGACGGCCCGGCACATCTGAAACCCGTGGGCGAGACCGAGTATGTGGCTGGGGTGGCAGCCAAGAGTCGTGCGCAAGCGGGTAAAGCGAGCATTGCGGGCATTGTGGGGCACGCCAACATGGAGCTGGGTGTAGAGGTAGAAGATGTTCTGCAGGCGCATGATGCGGCCGGTAACGGATTGTTTCGCGGTATTCGTCACGCAGGGGCCTTTGATGATACTGGTGCATTGACCATCTCAGGCGGTGCCGCCCCCGATCTCTATAGTCGGGAAGAGTTTAGGGCAGGCGTGACCCGGCTGGGTGAACTGGGTTTCACCTACGACACCTGGCACTACCACACACAAAACCAGGCCTTTGCAGAATTGGCGCGGGCGGTGCCCGGTACGCAAATGATTCTCGATCATTTTGGGACACCGTTGGGTGTTGGCCCATGGGCCGATAAGCGCGACGAAGTATTTGCCCAGTGGCGCTCCGACATCGAGGCGATTGCCCGTTGCGAAAACGTGGTCGCAAAGCTCGGTGGTCTAGCAATGCCAGACAACGGATTTGCCTGGCACGAGCGAGACATGCCACCAACTTCTGACGAGTTTGTCGCAGCCCAGGAGCGGTATTTTCGCCATACGATCGATTGCTTTGGTCCCCAGCGCTGCATGTTCGAGAGTAATTTCCCGGTCGACAAGTTGTCGATCTCTTACCACGTGATGTGGAACGGCATGAAAAAGATTGCTGCCAACTATTCGAAAGATGAGCAGCACGCCATGTTCTACGGAACAGCAGAACGAATTTACCGGCTGTAGTTGATGCAACCTGCCGACTACTCTCGTCTGCATGCGTGTCGCACGTGTGACCTGTTGTTCGAGATGCCCGTATTGAAATGGCATGAGGCGGCGCACTGTCCGCGCTGCGACCACCATGTAACTACAGAACGTCCCCGGCATATTGAACACGCTCTGGCCTTGGCATTCTCTGCACTACTGCTGCTGTTATGTTCTACGGCTTATCCGTTCCTGGGCTTCGCTACCTCAGGTCAGGTCGAAAGCATGACTTTGCTCGACAGTGCCACCTCTCTGTTTGCCTACGACCAAAAACTGTTAGGCGTTATTGTCTTTGGATTGATCTTTGCAGGGCCTGTGCTACTTCTGTTGTGGCTCATCGTTTTGTTGCTACTGCTGCACTATAAATTGGCATTCCCTGGGTTGCCGTATATTGCTCGCCTTGTGCACTTCTTACATAGCTGGAATATGGTTGAGGTGTTTTTGATTGGCACTTTAGTAAGCGTGGTAAAAATCTCGTCGATGGCCACTATTCAATTGGGATTTGCGTTCTGGGCGTTCATTGGGTTTACGCTTTGTACCATTGCGAGTGTTGCCATGGTCGACCGGATTCGTATGTGGAAGGACATCGCATTGTTGATGGGCACAGGATTGCAGAGCAAGACTGCGCTGGAGCCAGCGAATGCTTGAAGACGCGGAAGAGTTTTTTGAAGTAGAAAATGACGATCAGTATGCTGTATTTCCGCCCGCATCAGCGGCTGCGGCCGGCCTGCAGAGTTGCTTGCGTTGCTCAACGCTCGCACCGGCCGGAGATACCCGCTGCGATGTGTGTGGACGCAAGCTGTTTATGCGCAGACCTCAGTCGCTGCAACTTACTCTTGCATATTTGCTCACATCAGTAGTGCTGTATATCCCGGCCAACGTGCTGCCTATTATGGACACCGTCGAATTTGGTCAATCGAGTAGCAATACCATTATTCAGGGCGTGTTGCTGCTCTTGCATCATGGCTCTTATCCAACAGCCATTATTATATTTGTCGCGTCGGTGCTAGTGCCAGTAGCGAAGATCATCGCGCTATTGTGGTTGTGCATAACCGTGGCGCGACGCAGTCCGTATAACCCGCACGAACGCGAGCGCCTGTATCGCGTCACTGAGTTTGTCGGCCGCTGGTCGATGGTGGATGTATTTGTGGTGGCGCTGCTGGTGGCACTGGTGCAGGTCACGGGTATTCTGTCTATTGCGCCCGGTTCAGCAGCACTCGCGTTTTGCGGCATGGTGGTGTTCACCATGTTAGCTGCCGACAGTTTTGACAGTCGGCTTATATGGGATCATGCCTTTGCAGAAGGTGCACTATCGCCCAGTGAACCGGATAAGCCCAAGATAAGGAAACCCAGCGAGGTCCGTAGTGACTGACACGCCAGACAACAGCAGTTCGGAGGAACGGCAGCGTTACGTCGCCAGCGTGCGTGCCAATCGGCGCATGTCCCCGGTTTGGATCGTACCTATTGCGGCCCTGCTTATCGGCGGCTGGACTCTGGTGCAGAGCTATATTTCCCAGGGGCCGCAGGTGCGTGTGCAGTTCGCAACAGCAGAAGGGCTGGTGGCGGGCGAAACCAAGGTGAAAACGCTCGATGTAGAGATAGGCGTAGTAGAGCGGGTGGAACTAGCGGATGATTTTTCGTCCATCACCGCGCTTGTGCGGCTCGACCCAAAGGCCGCTGAGCTACTCACCGAGGACGCGCAATTTTGGGTAGTACGGCCACAGGTAGGTAGTCAGGGTATTTCCGGACTCTCTACCAT
>CAZSYU010000017.1:48108-60125 GCA_964611345.1 uncultured Pseudomonadales bacterium | reverse complement strand
GATGTCGCTGCTGGCCAGTGCGGCCATTGCGAAATGTACGTTCTGTGTGATTGATCCAGGTGACACGACGGGATAATTCAAGTTAAGGCGAACGCCTTGTGAGAAACCCCGGAGTGCCAAAAGCCTCCGGGGTTTTTTTTTGTGGATTGCGCCTCTTTACCGTTACCGAAGGGAACTCAGGCGGAGAAAAATGATGAACAAAGTTACCAATCTTGAGCGAAACGTGTCGCGGGTGCTCGCGCTGAGTTTCTTTCAGACCTTCATGGTGGTTATTCCCGTGGTGGTGCCCTTTATGGAATCGAAGGGCCTCGACATGCAGGAAATTCTGACCTTGCAGGCCATCTTTGCGGCCGTGATTGTCCTGCTGGAGGTGCCTTCGGGCTATATTGCGGACGTGCTCGGACGCAAGTCGACGCTGGTGGTGGGCAGCCTGTTTTATGGCGTTGGCAACTCGCTGTTGGTTGTGGCTGACGGTTTTTGGGGGCTGGCTGCCTTCGAAATCTGTCTCGCCGTGGGGCACTCGCTGGTGTCTGGCGCTGACCTTGCCATGATCTATGACACTGAAGTGGCAACCGGCAGACGCTCGGCTCCGGTAAATCGTGCCGGGCGTGTCATTGGCCAATTGATGGCCGCGCGCAGTTACTCCGAAGGGCTCGCGTCGCTGTGCTGCTCCCTCGCCGTGGTGTGGGGATTGCAATACGCGGCCTGGGCGCAGGCTTTGGTGGGTTGGGTGCCCGTGTTTATCGCGTGTTCGCTCATTGAACCGCCACGCGTGCATATGCCCCGGGGTTCGACAGGCGGCAACATGCTGAGCATTTTTCGCCATCTGCTGTTTGACAGCACGCTGGTAAGGCAGATCTTTCTCGCCTTGTCACTGTGGTCACTCAGCACGTTTTATTCCGTGTGGCTGGTGCAGAAGATCTGGCAAAACCACGAACTTGGCCTGGTGCACTTTGGCTATTTGTGGGGTGGTCTGTCTGTGATTGCAGGGCTTGCCGGGCAGTGGGCGCACGCGCTCGAAGCCTGGCTGGGGCCGCGCAAGCTTTTTTACTTTATGGGTGTTGCACCGGTATTGGGGTACATCGGGCTTGCCGAGCTTGGTCTGTTTGGTGGCATTGCAGTTACCACGCTGTTTTTCGCAGCCCGCGGTATTGGCCTTGCGGTGTTGCGCAACGCGTTTAACGAACGCGTGCCGAGTGAGTTCAGGGCAACCGCGAATTCGCTGGCGAGCTTTGTGTTTCGTGGCGCCTATGCCTTGACCGGGCCAGTGCTTGGCTATGGCCTTGATCTGTATGGCATGCACGCCATGCTGTGGCTGTTGGCTGGTGTTGCGTTACTTCTGAGTGCAAGCGTGCTGGTGCCGTTAACGCTCACGCTTGCGGTTGCTGACGATGCGGCCAATGCGGAACCTTGTTTTAAGGGGTAGCCCGTTAAGGATTAACGTTCTCGACGGCGATGAGTGAACCGCCGTCGAGGCCGGGTTTTAAGAGCGGACCTTTGCGTTTGCGTTTGCGCTTCACGGGGGCGGTGTTGATTATTTCAATCAACTCGCCGGCCGCAAGGCCAGTGTCGATACGTTCTTGGCTTGCGTCGGCGTACAACGTGGTGCGCTGGCGTGGTGTTCGACCAGCGGCATTGATCATGGCGTGCATCTGCTGCGGCGAGGTTTCCTGACCGTGGGCTGAACCGGCGGCGCGGGTGATGCTTTCGTTCATAAGTGAGCCACCCAGGTCGTTGCAGCCCGCGTTCAGGCAGGCCATTACCCCTTCGTGCCCCATCTTCACCCAGCTGGCCTGAATGTTGTCGATGAGACCGTGGAACGTAATGCGCGCGACGGCGTGCATGAGCACGGCTTCGCGAAAGGTTGGGCCTTTACGGGCTTTGCCTTTCAGGTACATGGGCGCTTCCATGTGCACAAAGGGCAGCGGTACAAATTCTGTGAAGCCGCCCGTTTTGGCTTGCAGATCACGCAGGCGCAACAGGTGCCGTGCCCAGTGGTAGGGCTTTTCGACGTGGCCGTACATGACAGTTGCGGTGGTGCGGAAGCCAACCTCGTGGGCGGCCTGCATTACTTCCAGCCATTGTGCGGTGTTGATCTTGTCGGCACAGATAATGTCGCGCACTTCGTCGTCAAGAATTTCGGCGGCGGTGCCTGGCAGTGTATCGAGGCCTGCCTCTTTAATGCGCGTGAGGTAGGTGTGCAAATCCAGCCCGAGGGTCGCGGCCCCTTGCCATACTTCCAGTGGAGAAAAGGCGTGCACGTGCATGTCGGGCTGCGCTTCTTTCACTACCCTAACTATATTCAGGTAGGTGTCGCCGGTGTAATCAGGGTGGATGCCGCCTTGCATGCACACTTCGGTGCCGCCGCGCTCCCAGGCCTCGGTAACCCGGCGGCCAATTTCTTCATCGGTCAGATCGTACGGCTTGCCGCGCAGGTTTTCGCTCATCTTGCCTTTCGAGAACGCACAGAACTGACACTTGAAGTAGCAGATGTTGGTGTAGTTGATGTTGCGGTTAACCACAAAGCTGACGGTGTCGCCGTTGACGCTCTTGCGCAGCGCGTCTGCCTTTTGCACAACGGCAGAGAAGTCGTCTTCGCGGGCTGAGAACAGCGCGACCACATCGGCTTCGTTGAGCTTGTCGCCGTTGTCGACCTTGGCGAGTGCAGCAGCGATGGGTTGGCTCACGAAGCGTGGTTGTTTGGTGAGCAGTTCGATGTCGTGTTTGGGCGGGGTTATGTCGTCGCCGGGGCACCAGTTGTCGAGTCGCGGCCAACCGCTGGCGTCGATTACTTCGAGCAAGCGGTCGTGCATTTCTGGCGCTACCCACTGGTCAAGGTCGGCGGCGTAGTTGGGGTAAATAGTGAGCCGTTCGTGCAGTGCCTTGCCGGCGGCTGCAGTTTCGCGCCGCAATTCTTCGAGGTTGGGCCAAGGTGCCTCGGGGTTAACGAAGTCTGGGGTAACGGGTGACACACCACCCCAGTCGTTAATGCCGGCGTCGACCAACTGTGGCAGCACGCCCGGGCTTAAGTTGGGCGGGGCCTGAATGCTCATCTGCGCACCGAACAGAATGCGTGCAACGGCGATGGTCCAAAGCAGTTCATCAAGGTTGGGCTCAGGTGCCTGGGACATTTTTGTTTCAGGCTTCGCGCGAAAGTTTTGCACGATGATTTCTTGCACGTGGCCGTGCCGTTCGTGAATCTCGCGAATGGCCAGCAGACTTTCGATGCGTTCGCGGCGGGTTTCGCCAATGCCGATAAGAATGCCTGTCGTGAAAGGCACTTTGGCCTTGCCGGCGTCGTCCAGTGTTTGCAAGCGAACAGCTGGAACCTTATCGGGTGAGCCGTAGTGCGGTTGACCCTTTTCGGTGAGTCGATCGGAAGTGGATTCGATCATGATGCCCATAGACGGGGACACCGGTCGCAGCCATTCGATCTCTTCGGGGGTCATGGTGCCGGGGTTTAGGTGCGGCAACATGCCGGTCTCTTTGAACACCAGCTCGGCTGCTGCCTTTAAATAGTGCAGGGTTGATTCGAACCCCATTTCGGCCAGTGCTTCGCGGGCGGCTTTATAACGCAGTTCGGGTTTTTCGCCGAGGGTGAACAGTAATTCTTTGCAGCCCAGGGCGGCGCCTTCTTTGGCGGTAGTGAGTACTTCATCTAATGTCAGGTATGGCGCTTTCACTTTGCGTGGCACCTGGGCAAAGGTGCAGTAGTGGCACACGTCGCGACACAGATGGGTGAGCGGTACAAAGGCCTTGCGCGAGTAAGTGACCGTATTGCCAAACCCGGTGTTACGCAGCTCGCTCGCAACATCGGCAAGGGCGCGGGTGTCAGAGAAATCGGCAAGCGTGAGGGCGTCCTCCGCAGAGGGCAGCTTTCCTGCTAGAGAGGCCTCCAGCAAGGCGTTAATTGAATCTGAACGATTGTTTGGCATGTACTTCTCTTGGGGTGCTCTCTCTAGGCATCAACCACTATATGGGCTCCCAAGGCGCTGCGCTATACCCGATGATTCCAAGTATGTGCCCGTCTCGCCTATAGATTCGCCTGCAGCATGGGCTTTTATGGTGGCGCGCAGCAGCTTTTTCAAGTCGGCGCGGGTGTCGATGTCGAGCTGCAGGCGTTCGATATGGCAGACCTGAACCGCCAGGTTATTAGCCTCAGCGGCGGCCAGGTGAGGCCCAAAGCTGTTGCCGTCGTAGCGATAGTCGATGGGGTTTGGCGGCGTTGCGGCGATGCAGTTGGTGCCGCGCCCCTCGTCGTCGGGTACCAGGCTTAGTTGCTGATGGTTTTGCAGTAGCGTCGTAAAGTCGGCCGCGGTGGCCAGGGGAATGTCGGCGTGCACGATTAAGGTGCCGCTGGCACCGCGTTCACGTTGCAACCACTCGCTTGCCAGCGTCACACTTTGTGACAAATCAAAGCCGTCCGGTTCAACAAACACCTCGGCGTTGAATTCAGCCGCAAGCGCATGCACTTCACTCTCGCGCGAGTTGATGAGCACGCCGCTTAACAGGGTGCAGTCAGACAGAGCGCGCAGCACATCGCGCGCCATGGTGCGCACCAACAACTGCCGCTCGGTGGCGCTTAACACCTCTGCAAGGCGGGACTTGGCGTTGTCAAAGTATTTCAGCGGGACGATGGCCCACATAGCTGGCTCAACTCAGTTCGGTTATGAAGTCGAGGACACTTTGGGCCAGTTGCACGCGATCGTCCAGCGTATGCATAACACTCTGGGCGCAGAGTGTGGGTACTTTTATGTCGGCACCGAGCGCGGCGTCTTGTTCGTCGATAACAAATCCGTGCAATAAATCACCGTAGTGCTCCGCGACGCTAACCGCAGTATTGGGTACCTTTAGTTCGGCCATCATTTTTGCAGCCGGGCCTTTAATGGCAATGCCGCTCACAATGGGCGAGACCGCGACAACGGGCACGCCGCTGGCGACGATGGCGTCGCGCATGCCGGGTAGCTTCAGCAGTGGGTCAACGCTGACATAAGGGTTTGATGGGCAAATGATGACGGCGCGACACTGTGTGAGTTGTTCGAGCAGTAGCGGGTTGGGTTGGGCCTGGTTGATGCCGGCAAACTCGAAGCGGGCGACTGCCGGCGCGCAGCGATCGCGGACAAAATAGTGCTGGAAGGGCAGGGCGTCGCCCGTTTGGGTGTGCACAATGGTGCGCACCTGATCGTTGGTCATGGGCAACACGTTGTGGTTAATGCCCATAGCCTGAGTGATGGAGGAAGTGACTTCTGTGAGCGACAAACCTTGTTCCAGCAGACTGCGGCGGCGAATGTGCAGGGCCATGTCTTTGTCACCCAACCGAAACCAGTCATCGCCACCCAGCTCGCCGAGCGTTTCAATAAACTGCCAGGTTTCACCCTCGCGCCCCCAGCCGAGTTTTTTATTGCTGGCGCCGGCGAGTGTGTAGGTGATTGTGTCGATGTCGGGACTGATATGCAGACCCAGATGTTCGAAGTCGTCGCCGGTGTTGACGGCAAAGCACAGCTCATTCGGAGCCAGCAGTTTAGATAGCCCTAGCGCGAGCTTTGCGCCACCAACACCGCCGGTTATTGCAACGTACCTATCGGCTGTCTTACTCACCGAAACATGTCTTCTGCGAGATCGCGCGGAATATCGGCCGCGCTGTCGCTGCCGGTGTAGGGCGCAACGCCGCGAATGAGTACCAACGGAATTTTTTCTGTGGTCTCGCCCATGAGTAAGGTAGCGGCGCCGGCGAGGGCATCCGCGCGGTTGATGAGGGTTACTTTTAACTCGCGACCATAAAGGTCGGTGCCGCCGCGATGATCGTCGAGCACGCTGACACCTGCGCAACCGATCGCGCCGCCGATGGTACCGAGTCGCCAGGGGCGATTCATGCTGTCGGCGATGATGACGCCGATGGTTTTGCCCGTGTGTTTGCTGATGTTGGCGGCCAGCTTGCGCGCCGACTCATCAGGGTCTGCGGGCAGCAGCAGGGCGGCTTCTTGGCCGCTTTCGTCCCCAGTGTGGTCCCCACTGTGATCTATGTTGGATTGGTCGATGCCAGCGTTGGCGCCAACGAGGCCGAGTTTATGGCGCACGATGAGTACGCCTGGTTTTTTTCTAAGTACCTCGGTGGATTCGTCGAGAATGAGTTGCACCAGGCGCGGATCTTTGTCGGTTTCGGCAGCAAGCTCGACAGCCTCTGCACTTGCTGTCACGGCGGCGAGGTCTATCTGCCGATGTTCTGCCTTCGAGACAATTTTTTGTGCCAATACCAGAACATCACCGTCGCGCAGTGCAAACCCGCCGTTGGCCAGTGACGTAAGAACCACGGTGCCGAGGTCGTCGCCGGGCTGCACCATGGGTACGCCCGAAACGGCATGCAATGACAGTTCTGTTTCAGCCACGTTTGTTTCAGCCGCTTTCTTTTTCAGCCATTGGGATGTTAGTGATCTTCCTGGCCGATAATTTTGATGCCTGAGTGTGAGATGGGATGCTTGCGATTGATCTGTATCAAAATTGACGTCAGTGCTTCTGCGGCGGCCGAGTTTTCGATGGGGCCCGCGTGCCAGCCGTTCATGCCGGCTTCTTCAACGAGTGCAATCACCGTGTCGCGAGCGACTTTTTTGTTGCCGGCAACCAGCACATCACATTCGATTTTCACGTCTTCCTGCAACAGGTGGGCTGCAATGTTTTGGAACGCAGTCACTACCATGACGTCGTCGCCCAGAAAATCTTGTGCCTGCTTACCCGCAGAACCTGCAGGCGGCATCTGCACGGTGCCAACCTTGGGTGGCATCAGTGGCACGGTGACGTCGATAAGAATCTTGCCGGTGAGAGACGCTTTAACCGCCTCGAGGGTCGACAGTTGATGAGCAAAAGGCACTGTTAACACCACAATTTCACCCGCTTCTGCTGCGGCGCCGTTTTCCATGGCTTGCGCCGGTGTGTCAGGGCTAATCTTTTTTAACTCAACCAGAGCAGCGTCGGCTTTTTCCTGGGTGCGTGAGCCGATGATGATATTGTGGCCTGCCTTGGACCAGCGGATGGCAAGGCCGGTGCCGAGGTCGCCGGTGCCGCCGAGGATTGCGATTGTGCTCATGGGTTGTTTCCGTCACTTCATTTAGATAGCCGTTAAGTATGCCGGTGAGGGGGGCAATAGAGAACCCCGCGTTCTATAGACGTTTTAGAAGACGTTTTAGAAGTGAAAGGACTGTGAAAGTTTTGTTGGGTATTCGCTAGTATGGGGTTTTAGTGTTCTGGGGTAGAGCGATGCAAATTGGAGTGATGATTGGTGCTGACGGCACGTCGATGACTTTGGATGACGTTGTCGACAACGTTAAAGATCTTGATGCACGTGGTTTTGATACCGCGTGGATGGCTAATATTTTTGGCTTTGATGCGATATCGGCGCTGTCGATTGCCGGGCGTGAGTCGCAGAACATTCGTTTGGGTACTGCAGTAACCCCAACCTACCCGCGCCATCCAACGGCAATTGCGCAACAAACGCTCACAGCGGCGGCGGCAACGCGCAACCGCTTTACGCTGGGCATTGGTTTGTCGCATCAGGTTGTTATCGAAAACATGCTCGGCATGTCGTATGCGAAACCGGCGCGACACATGCGGGAATACCTAAGTGTGTTAGTGCCATTGCTCAATGGTGAAACCGCCAACTTCGAAGGTGAGGAATACAACGTACACGGCGTGGCTATTGATGTCCCGGGCGCTGAACGTGTACCGCTGGTTATCGCGGCACTTGGGCCGGTGATGTTGAAGATTGCAGGTGAACATACCGATGGCACCACCACCTGGATGGTAGGGCCGCGCACTATGGAAGATCACATTGTGAAAACCCTGACGGCGGCGGCTGATGGGGCAGGCAAACCGCAGCCAACGGTTGTCGGTGGTTACCCGATGGCGCTCACTACCAAAGTGGATGAAGCCAAAGCGCAGATTGCCGAGACCTTAACTATTTACGGTCAGCTGCCAAGCTATCGGGCCATGCTGGATCGGGAAGGTGTCGCCGGTCCCGCTGACATCGCGTTAGTGGGTGATGAAAATCATCTGCGCGGACAGATGGATCGCTTGCGGGACATTGGCGTGACCGAATTCAACGCCGCTGTTATTGATGTCGAACCGGGCGCGCGCGATAGGACGCTCGATTTTCTCGCGAGCCTGAAAGGCTAGCGCCCACAACCCTTAGGCCCCGTTCACTGGTTGTAGTTCACTGGTTGTTGAGAGTGCTTACCAGTGGCAGCAGTTTCTCGACCATCAGGCGCGTCTGCTGCAGCATGTCGCTGGTATTAGTTGCCATAGGGCGCAACACAAATTTGTGCGCGCCCGCAGCGTGGAATTTTTCGATGAGCGCCATCATGTCGGTCTCATCGCCGGTGGCGATAAAACCATCGGGGTCTTTGCCCAGCCGTTCGCTGAGCAGTTTGCGATAGCCGCTCACCGCCGGATGGTCTGCCTCGCCAAAGCGAAAGGCGAAACCGGCGCCGAAGTGATCTTCGTCGATATGGCGCTCAAGTTGCGTGGCGCGGGTTTTGATGGCGGTGACTACCGGCGCAATCTCTTCTGGCGATTCAATGCCGGCCTGCCAGCCGGTGCTCCAGCGCGCCGTGCGTTCGATCGCCGCCTTGGATGAGCCGCCCAGCCACAGTGGCAAGCGCTTTTGCACGGGCAGCGGGGCGATCTTCACATCGTCCAACTGGTAGTAATCGCCACTAAAGTTCGACTCGCCACTACGCCATAGTTCGGCCATGATTTGAATTGCTTCGTCGGTACGTTTGCCACGACCCTTTGTGGGTTTGCCCGTACCGACGAAATCGCGCGAGCGAGCGCTGCCAACACCAAAAGCGGGCAGCAAGCGGCCGTTGCTCAGGTAGTCGATGGTGGCGCAGGTTTTGGCCATGAGTACCGGGTCGCGCCAACCAAGGCTTGCGACGTTCATGCCAAACTTCAGATTCTCGGTAGCACCGGCGAGCGCGGCCATGACAGTCATGCATTCAAGATAGGGGTCGGCGGAGACCAGCCGGTCGCTTTGCCAAATAGAGTCGATGCCGCCGTTGTCGCACAGCGCAACCCATTCCCAGAAGCCGTCGGCGTCGTCAAAGGTGAAGTTGGCTATACCAATTCCTGCGCCGACTGTCATAGTCTCTCCTGAGAAATTTGTCTGGAAGAATGGATATTAACAGCACTGAGTCTATGCCGGATGTGTTGCTGGTGGCTGATATTGGTGGCACCAACGCGCGCTTTGCTCTTGTTGAGCACAAAGCGCCTGGGGCGGATAGTGCCGTGCTGAGCGCCGAGCATGTGCCAGCGGCAGAACTGGCCAGAAGAGACTACGTCACCACCGACTTTTCGTCGGGTGCCGGGCTTGTTGCCCAGGCGTTGGCCGACTTTGGACGTGAACCGCTGCTGTGTGTGCTTGCCCTTGCAGGCCCGGTTGGTCAGGACACGCTGCTAGATCGCAAGGGTGCGTTAACCAATGGTGGCCAGCACTTCGATGCCACAGAGTTACGTCAGCAGTTTGGTGCTGATTTTTTGCTGCTCAACGACTTTGTGGCGGTGGCCTGCGCCATCGGGCCGACCACCGCCGTCACGCCGGTTGGTCGCTGGCAGGGGCACAAAGGTCAGCGAGAGACAACAAACTCTGGTGTGTGTGCTGTGCTTGGTGCCGGCACGGGGTTGGGCATGGCGTACCTAATACCTGCCCTTGAGCGCACCGACTACGAGGTTTATGCCTCTGAAGGCGGTAACGCCGATTTTGCACCGGTTAACGAGCTTGAACAGGAGGTGCTTGCGTTGTTGCGGCCAGAGCTTGGTACCGTACGCATCGAATCGCTGGTGAGCGGCCCCGGGTTGGTTAATCTCTACGTCGCTGTGTGTTCTCTGTGGGGGACTAAACCTGTCCATGCGAGCGCAGCAGCGATCACCGCAGATGCCCAGACAGGCGATCCGCTGTGTCATCAATGCCTGTCGATGTTTTGTGGCATGTTGGGAACAGCAGCAGGCAACTTTGCACTTGCTATCGGCGCGCGCGGCGGCGTGTATTTGGCGGGCGGCATATTGCCACGCATTCGGGAGTTTTTTCTGGCCAGCGAGTTTCGTGCGCGCTTTGAAGACCGGGGCCCGCTGAGCCACTTTAACCAGCAAATTCCCACGTTTCTGGTCGACGAGTCCGACCCTGGGCTGCTTGGTGCCACCCGGCAGGCCCAACGGCTTGCCGCGATGGGTTAGCACTCGCTGTTAGGCGCGCACACTGCGCCTAAGCGAAGCCGCGCCCACGTTCTCTCCCGCGTTCTTGGATGGCTTTGCGGCGCTGCGCAACTTTGCTAGCGCTGCGATGTTTGCGGTCGTGGGCTTTAGTGGCCTTGAGCTCAAGCTGCAGGCCTTCTGTTAGCGTGGTGTGCCAACCCTCGTCAATGACGCGCAGTACCTCACTGCGGGTGGCCGGGTCGGTGGTGGTAATGTCGAGGGCGAGTGCTTCGCAGGTAGGCAGCAGTTCTGCGCTTGGCACCACTCGGTTCACCAGACCCCATTCGAGTGCCTGCTGGGCACTGACAAAGTTACCGGTCAGGCTGATTTCTTTTGCCCGGTTGATGCCAATGAGTCGGGGTAGACGTTGCGACAAGCCCCAGCCCGGAACCACGCCGACGCGGGCATGAGTATCGGCAAAACTGGCGTTCTCACTGGCGATTAAAAAATCACACAGCAGTGCGATTTCGAATCCACCAGTAATCGCAAAACCATTTACCGCACCGATGATGGGCTGTGGTGTGGCAGACATGGCCTCGGCCAGATCACGCTCCGCCATAGCTGCTTGCGCTGCGCTGCTCGCTGCTTTTTCACCACCCAGCTCTTTTAGATCGAGACCGGCGGTAAAGGCGCGGCCGGCGCCGGTTAACACAATCACTTCGCAACTGGAGTCGGCGGCAAGGCGGTCAAAGGTCTGGGCAAAACTTGCGCGCAGTTCTGCTGACAGGGCGTTTAGATGCTCTGGACGATTCATGGTGACAATGGCCACGGACCCCTTGTGCTCGACCTTGATTACTTCGATTTTCTGGTTGGCGGCGGTGTTTGAGTCTGTGGTCATGCTCGCTCGTCTCTTTTGGGTGATTGTAGCCCCGGAGGGCGGTTGATGGTGCTCATGCACCTTGGCGCAGCCGCAAATTATGTCAAACTGTATGCCTTATTAACCGAGATTCTCTATGCGGTCATCCGCCCTCGCTCAAATTATGATCGCCGAAGCGCTGCGGGCCTGCATTCGTGGGGTGGGTCTCTTTACCGAGCTGCAGGCGAGCGGTCGGTCGGCTGGGTCAGATTCGCTGGTGCGAGCCCTTGTGCGATTGAATGGGGCGCAGGGCCTGGATGAAGAACTGGCTCGCATCATGGCCTGTGGTGATCTTGCGGCACCGATCTGCACCTACGCGGAGATCGCCGCGCGAGATAAGCGGTTGGCTGCGCTGCGCAGATCCTTCGGCGCTACCCAGGACTACGTAGCCACCGCCCGGCAACTGATTGGTGTGTTACCGCACGCGTTGTTGGCGGGATCAGACGGGCGCCTGTTAAGCGCGGTTCGCGGCCATTTGGTGGCCTGTGATGAGACCCGGTTGCAGGGGCTTGAAGCTAAATTTGCGCGTTCCCTATTCGCGCCTGGCGCGCCCGGAGCGAGCGGCGCCGGTTCAGAGCCTACCGTTGCGGGGCAAGCTCAGGTCTATTCCGGGCAAGCTCAGGGCTGTTCCCGGCAAGCTCAGGGCTGTATTGCCGTGTTGCAAAACGAGGCTGCCGCCTGGCGGATTGCGGACACCTCTGATTTGGCCAACCGATTGTTGGTTGATCGTGGCGTGTTCGATACCTTTGCCCAGGCCAGGAAACGGGGACGCGCCATGCTGCGTGCGCATACCTACTCTGATGGCGATATTCTCAAGGACAGAGAACTGGCGGAGTTGCTGCGCTGGCATCGCTCCCTAACGGGACAGCTCGCCTTCTTGCCCTTTTCCGAGGCAGAGTCCGAGGCAGAGTCCGAGGCAGAG
>CAZSYU010000017.1:0-48008 GCA_964611345.1 uncultured Pseudomonadales bacterium | reverse complement strand
GCTCGCCTTCTTGCCCTTTTCCGAGGCAGAGTCCGAGGCAGAGTCCGAGGCAGAGTCCGAGGCAGAGAACGGCACTGAGGCCGCAAGACTGCACGCGCAGGCCCGCCAGCTTGAAGCCCTATTACTGGACACCCAGCATGTTCTGGCGCTGTGGAAGGTGCTGGGTGGAGCGGCAGGTGCCAAGCGCCGCAAGCGAGCCCGCTCCGTGTGGCCGCGTCTGGTGGAGTCTCTGACGGAGTATCTGCGGGAGCGGTCGGCGCTCTGTCTGGCGTCGTTGCCAGGCGTCTATGGCATCAGCAAGTCGAACTTTCGGGCCCTGATTGGGTCTGAAACTACCTAAACTGCTATTATAGAGGCTGTTTAAGTGGTTCATCTCTGGGAGAGACTATGACTCGACATCCGCTACTAGCCCTAGGGCTGGTTAGTTCGCTACTTGGTGGCATTGTCAGTGGCTGTTCTGATGCTGGTTCAAGAGCCAGTTCCGCGGGCGCTGACAGTGCGGCCAACAGTGCAGCCAATAGTGCGAAAAGTGCAGCTAGCGAGGCGTCTGCCGGCGTTAAACAGGCGGTTGCGCCAGCCGTGGCCGCTGTACCAGATGCCGGCGGCGATTTTGCCTCTGCGTGGGGTCCTGCGGTGGGTTCGAAAATTCCACTGCTGGCGGCGAGCGATCACACGGGGGCGGCGCAGAATCTGGCGTCGCTGAGTGGTTCCAAAGGCCTGTTGCTGGTGTTTAGCCGCTCCGCCGATTGGTGACCCTTCTGCAAACGCCAGTTCGTGCAACTGGGAGAATGGCAGAGTAAATTTGAAAGTTTGGGCGTGCAGGTTGCCGGTATGACCTACGACTCACAGGAGATTCTCGGCGGTTTTGTGGCCGAGGAAGATCTTGCGTTTCCGTTGTTGCGCGACAACAACAGCGAACACATCAACGCGTTTGGTATCCGCAATGTGGACTACGAAGCTGACTCGCGGTTTTACGGCATTCCTTATCCGGGGATGGTGTTGATTAGTCCGGACGGTGAAGTGCTGGCCAAGTTCGCCGAGCCAGGCTATCGCTCGCGACCTGAGTTTGCAGACGTGTTTGCATCCGTAACTGCCCTGACGGCCGGCTAACACAAGGGCAAGCCTCTCGTGGGGTTGCCGGTTATGGACGTCCATTCATGCAGGGTTCACTGCGTGCAGGCGATACTTTGGGCGCGATATTCGAAAACTGGCTTCAGGGTCGGTACAGGTAGATAAACAGGTGACTGCAAGCAGGTTTACAGGTCTTTTACGTTTGAGTGGTTTGCCGCGATGCGCCTCCGCGCTTGCCACATCTGCGTTATGGGGCGTTGTGCTTGGGGCCCTGTCTGGCTGCGCGAGCCTCGTTAGTAACGCAACTCAAGGGTTCGCCGACGATCTGTCAGCGACGGTGCTAAACAGCGAAGATCCCATTTTGGTTCGTGATGGCGCGCCCACATTGTTGTTGGTGCTCGACAGTCTGTTGGGCTCTGACCCGCAAGACCCTGATCTGCTCGCCACAGCCGCTACCCTCAATTCTTCCTACGCAACCGCCTTCGTGACGGATCCCGATCGGTCCAAGTTGTTTGCCAAAAAAGCCTTTGACCTTGCGCAGCTCGCGGGTTGCAAGGGCTTGCAAGATGCCTGCGATCTGCGCGAGCGCGAATACAAGGACTTTGCAGAGTGGGTCAGTGGCCTGGACGACAAAGATGTCCCCCTGGCCTATGGCCTGGGTACCGCGTGGGCTGGCTGGATGCAGGCGAACTCGGACGACTGGAGTGCCATTGCAGATCTGGGCAAAGTTAAATTGTTGATGGCCAAAGTGGCAGAGCTTAATCCTGCTTATGAATACGGCGGCCCTGAGCTCTATCTAGGGGTGTTCGAAACCCTGCTACCCCCGGCGATGGGTGGCAAACCTGAGGTAGGCCGGGCCCACTTTGAACGCGCCATCGAGTTGGCCGAAGGCAAATTTTTGCCCGCCAAAGTATTTTTTGCGCAGCAGTACGCCCGGTTGGTGTTCGACCGGGAATTGCATGATGCGCTGTTAAATGACGTGATGACTGCGGAAGCCCAGGTCGATGGGCTTACCTTGATCAATTTGATTGCAAAGGAACAGGCGAGTGCGCTACTCGAATCAGCCGATGAGTATTTTTAACCTTACAAAAACTTTTTTCCTGGCAAGCGCTCTGCTTCTTAGCGGTGCAGCTCATGCCGTAACCCTAAAAATTGCCACCGTATCGCCCGAAGGCTCCGGTTGGATGAAGGTGTTGCGCAAATCGGGCAAAGAAATCGCCGAGCGCACCGACGGTCGAGTGAAGCTTAAGTTCTATCCCGGTGGCGTTATGGGTGACGACAAGGCAGTGATGCGCAAAATTCGCATTGGCCAGCTGCACGGGGCAGTGCTCACTACCGGGCCGCTCATTCCGTTTTACAAAGACATTCAGCTGTTTAACCTGACCATGACGTTCCGCGACCTGGACGAGGTGGACTACGTCAGATCGAAACTCGACGCCACGGTGCTTGCGGGCCTCGAGGAGAATGGATTTACCGCGTTTGGTTTTGCGGAAGTTGGCTTTGCGTATGCGATGGGCAAAGAGCCGGGCACAAGCGTTGCCCATGCAAGGACTCAGAAGGTGTGGATTCCTGACGGCGACATAGCTGCTGCCCAAGCCGTTGAAGCCTTTGGAATCACTCCGGTACCGTTGGCCATCACCGATGTGCTGGCTGGTTTACAAACGGGTCTTATCAACGGTGCAGCTGTGCCACCTATTGGAGCGCTTGCGCTGCAATGGCACACCCAGCTTGAGACTGCGGTTGATCTGCCGCTGCTGTATATCTACGGCATGCTGGCCGTCAGCAACAAACATTTCAAAAAAGTAAATGAAGCTGATCAGCTGATAGTGCGAGAGGTTTTGGGTGCGGCGGTTGATCAGGTGAACTTCACCAGCCGCAACGATCACGAACAGGCATTGGCGGTATTGAAGCAGCAGGGCATTGAGTTTGCCAAACCTAGTGCCGAAGAAACGGCGGAGTGGATGCGTTATGGCGAAGCGGCCAATGATGCGATGGTCGAGGAAGGACTGCTTGGTGCAGAGCTTTATGGTGAAGTGAAGGAACTGCTTGCACAATATCGTGCGGGCAAAACCGCTGCACAATAATCGCCGTGCTCAAAGCGTTGATTAACGCGCTACACAAGCTCGAATCGGGCTTGCTGGCGCTTATTCTGTTGTTGCTGATTGTGCTTGCCGCCTATCAGGTAGTTGCGCGCAATTTGTTTGATACCGGGCTGCTCTGGGGCGATGGCTTTGTTCGCGTGGCGGTACTGTGGGTCACGCTTATTGGTGCCATGGTGGCCTCGCGCAGTGATGATCATATTCGTATGGATGTCGTGTCGCGCTACCTGCCTCTAGGACTGCGCCGTTTTGCCCAACGTTTAACTGCCTTGTTTACTGCCATCGTGTGCGGCCTGTTTGCCTGGCACAGCCTGGTCTTTATCCAGTACGAATACGAAGACGGTACGCTGGCCTTTGGGACAATCCCGGCCTGGCTGTGTGAACTCATAATGCCCGTTGGTTTTACCATCATGGCGCTGCGTTACCTGTTGCATATGATTTCTCCGCCGGCACCGACCACGCCTGACTTTGGGCTTGAGGAGTCTGACGAGCGCGAAGCAGGTGCAAACCGATGATTGCGCTGGGTGTTATCGCTGTCATTGTGCTGGCCCTGTTGGGTGCGCCCTTGTTCGCCGTGGTGCTTGGTGGCGCCATGCTTGGGTTTTATTCCAACGAGATCGATCTGGCGGTCGTCGCCATCGAACTGTACCGGCTAACTGATACCCCGTTGCTCGTCGCACTGCCGTTGTTCACGTTCAGTGGTTATCTGTTGTCAGAGTCCAACACCTCCAAGCGACTTGTTGATCTAATGCAGGCGCTCGTTGGGTGGATGCCTTCAGGGCTTGCTCTGGTCGGATTTGCCGCCTGTGCGGTGTTTACTGCGCTTACCGGTGCGTCAGGCGTCACTATTGTTGCGCTAGGCGCGCTGCTTCTGCCGGCGCTAACCAAGAGTGGTTATAGCGAAAAATTCTCGCTGGGCTTGGTGACTGCCTCTGGCAGTTTGGGGTTGTTATTGGTGCCTTCAGTGCCGCTCATCCTCTACGGCATTGTTGCCCAGCAGCTCGATGTTGGTGAACCCTTTACCATTCAGGATCTCTTTATCGCGGGCGTTCTGCCTGCGCTACTCATGATTGGGCTGCTCACCGCGTATTCGCTGTGGTTGCACCGCGGTGGCGCTATACCTCGCGTACCTTTTTCTTTTGCAAAGCTACGCTCTGCCCTGTGGGCGGCGCGCTGGGAGCTGCCATTACCGATTGTGGTGTTGGGTGGAATTTATGGCGGCTTGTTTGCGATAAGTGAGGCGGCCGCCATGACAGCCCTGTACGTGCTGTTTGCCGAGGTGGTGCTGTACCGCGAAATATCGCTGAAGAAGCTGCCTTCGGTCATGGTCGACTCAATGGTGATGGTTGGCGGTATTTTGCTGATTCTCGGAGTTGCCCTGGCGTTCACCAATTACCTGGTAGACGCGGAAGTGCCGCAAACGTTATTCGAGTTTACGCAGCAGCACATCAAGAGCACGATTACGTTTTTAATACTGCTTAACATCCTGCTGTTGGTGCTCGGCGCTGTGTTGGATATTTTCTCGGCACTAGTGATTATGGTGCCGTTGATTCTGCCTATGGCTGTGGGCTATGGCGTGCACCCTGTGCATTTGGGCATTATCTTTTTGGCTAACATGCAAATTGGCTATTTCACGCCGCCGATAGGTATGAACTTGTTTATCGCAAGCTATCGCTTTAAAAAGCCCATATTGGCGCTATATTCAGCAGCGTTTCCGTTCATGCTGGTGCTGCTCGCGGCGTTGATGATTATTACTTATGTGCCTGCGCTATCGCTTGCACCCATTGAATGGTTTAAAGGTTCCCCCTGATTTGGTTTGATTGGGAGAGGTTGATGTTAGGTTGTCGCTACCATTTCGTATTAGCTAACGCACTGCTGCTGTGGGTGTTCGGTTTCACGGCGCATGCTGCAGCGCCGGAAGTGAGTGTGGCAGCGGCGCGTGCAAACGTTGAAGCTTTTCATGCCGCCTTAATGACCAGCGCTAGGAGTGATGCTGAGCTTGCGGTGCGGCTGCCAGGAGTTGCCACTGCTTTTGACGACCTGTTTGATGTCGAGCGGATAGCGCGTATTAGCGCAGGCAAAGCCTGGCGTGATCTTGCTCCTGATGCCCGCGCAGAGTACGTGGCTTTGTTGCGCGATGTGGTTGTCAGTAACTATGTATCGCGCTTTGACGCTGATCGTGGCCAACGCTTTGCCACTCTCGTTGCGGAGGAGGTCAAACCGCAGCGTTTTGTTGTTAAAACCCAGATTATCCGGCCTAACGATCAGCCGGTATCGCTCGATTACTATTTTCGGGTGGGTCGTGTGTTCAACGTTGTCGCTGATGGTGTAAGTGATCTTTCGGTCCGGAGGGCCGACTATGCAGCCATTATTAAGAAGGATGGGTTTGCTGGATTGCTCGCGCACCTGCGCCGGCAGCTAGAAGCCACGAACGTTGCTGATGGTGCGTGATGTTCTGCTTGTCGCAGCGCTTGTACTGTTAGGCAGCGGCTGCGCCAGTCAGACCGGTAGTTACTCCGCAAAAGACCCTGCGCAACGATTCAACCAACGCAGCTACGCAGTGAGCGAGGGCGTAGACAGGGTGGTCTTGAAACCCGTTGCTCGTGGCTACAAGCGGATAGTTCCCGGTTTCTTACGGACCGGTATAAGAAATTTTTTCAGTAACGTGCGTGGCGTTGACAGTGCAGTCAACGGGTTTCTCCAGGGTAAGCCACGGCGTGGATTTACCGATGTCGGACGTGTGCTTGTAAACACCACACTAGGTATTGGTGGTTTGTTTGATCCTGCGACTGAAATGGGTCTCAAGTTTCAGGACGAAGATTTCGGTCAGACACTTGCGGTATGGGGTTACACCGAGTCGGCTTACGTTTACCTGCCTGTTGTTGGGCCTGTCACCGTGCGAGATCTTCCGGTAGTGGCGTTGCGGTTCGTCGTGCCACGTTTTGTACTGGGCGAAAACTACACGTTGGGAGTGGGCGCGCTCGATGTTGTGGCATTGCGCAGTGAAGCGCTGACACTTACGCAGGCCAGAGACGCCGCAGCACTCGATCCTTATGCGTTCACAAGGGAGGCTTACTACCAACGACGGCGCTATCAAATATTTGATGGATCACCGCCGCAGGAAGAATTCTTCGATGAGTTTGAGGATGAGGACTTCGAAGAGGAACCGGAAAATACGCTTGAATCAGCTTTGCCGGAGCCTTCGGAGCTGTGATCGGTTGGCTGGGAGAAGTGCTCGGACGCTGGGTTGTGCTGGTGGTCCGCCACCCGGGATGGGTTCTTCTGGGTCTCGCGCTTATAACCGGGGTGGCGGGCTGGATAGCGATTGATCGCTACGCCATGAATTCGCGGCTCGGCGACCTGGTGCAACAGGACGCCGATTGGCGGAGCGACTACGAGGCCTTTCAGGCTGCGTTTCCGCAGCTGGTAGAAACGGGTCTGGTGGTGGTGTCAGGTACCAGTTTTACCCAGGTCGAGACTGCCGCAAAACAGCTCGAGCAGGCGATTGCAGCTCGGAGCGATCAGTTTGTTGATGTGTACGCTCCTGCCAATGAGCCATTTTTTCGTGACAACGCGCTGTTGTTTATGAGCCTTGCGCAGCTTGATGAGGTGAGTGATACCCTTGCTCGGGCGCAGCCCATGCTGAGCGCGGTCGCTAGAGATCCCAGCCTGCGAGGTGTCTTGCGCGTGGTCGACAGCGCGCTGGCTGAGAGCGTGAAAGCGCCGGGAACATTCGCAAACTCCGGATTTGATGATGTGCTGGTCAGACTGACACGCTCTGCTGAGGCTGCTCTAGCCGGAGACGATGCCACTATTCGTTGGGGTGATGAGTTTCTGGGCGGCTCGGACAGCGTTCACTACCGAATCATCTTTCTGCGTGGCAAACAAAATTACGGCAGTAGTTTACCCAATGCGCAGCTTGTGAGTTCGCTGCAGGACATTATTGCAGCGACGCCGGTTGGTCCTGACGTGAGAGTGAATCTAACCGGTGAGATTGCGCTACGCCACGAGGAAGTGCAGGCCGCGGTTGGTGGCGTGCAGCTTGCCGGGGGATTTGCAATCTTGTTACTCGGCGCGGTGCTGGCGTTTGGTGTGCGTTCGGCACGAGTGGTGCTGGGGACCTTTGTCATGTTGTTGGTGGGTGTGGTTTGGACATCGGCCTGGGCCATGTTGGCCGTGGGTAGCTACAACACGTTGTCGTTGGTGTTTCTGGTTATGTTCTTCGGGCTAGGGGTCGATTTTTGTGTGCACTACTGCTTGCGGTTGCAAGAAGCGCTCGATAGTTCTCGCACGGCTGACATGCCCACTGATCAGGCGGCGATTCAGGGGGCGTTTTCGGCCGCGACCCGCAGCGTTGGCGGTCCAATAGCGCTTTGTACGCTGACTACCACCATCGGTTTTCTGGGTTTCGCCCCAACGCCTTACAAGGGGCTTGCAGACCTTGGTGTTATCTCGGCTGGCGGAATGGCGATAGCCTGTGTGCTTACCTTTACACTGCTACCGGCATTATTTACGCAGTTTGGTGTGCCTGCCGGGCGAACCATCGTGTTGCCAGGAGGGGCGCAGATTATGACGGTGCTGTTGCGCTGGCGAGTCGGGGTATTGGCTTTACTGGGACTGTTGTTTGCGTGCTGCCTCTATCTGTTGCCCCGGCTGGAGTTTGACTACAGCGTGCTTGCCTTGCGCGATCCTGCTGCTGAGTCCATGCAGACGCTGCGTGAGTTACAGCGCGAAAAACAGATAACGGACTACGCTTTGTATGCGCTCGCGCCAGCCGACGAACTGGATACATATAAGTCGCTAGTCTCTCTTGATAGCGTTGAGCGCGTAACTACACCGCTCGATTACGTGCCCAGGGAACAGGAAGAGAAGCTCTACGCGCTTGAAGATCTTGACGCTATGCTGGGTAGCGCGTTGGTACCCCTGGAGTCTGCGGACGCTGCGGGCGTGAACGTTGAGCAGTTGCGAGTGGCGGTGGATAATAGTGCGACTGGTATTGCGAACGCGCTCGCAACAGGTCATTTAGACCCGAAGCGCAAGGCGTTAGTGCGGGCTCTACATAAACAACTCCTGAGTATGGGCAGCACTGCTGCGAGCGGCCCGAATGCTAACGCAGAAAGTTCCAATAGAGCGCTGCTCGCCTGGCAGAGCGGCGTAGTTGATGGTCTGTTGCCTGAGCTCGATTGGTTGCGGCGTGCCATTGGCGCAGCGCAAGTAGAGTTTGCCGATTTGCCGGCAGGTTTGCGGGCGCGACTGGTGGCGCCTGACGGACGCTATCTGAGTGCCATCGTGCCCGCCAAAGACATTACGCCGGTGGCGGCACTCTCTGAGTTTATTGCCAGCGTGCGCAGTGAGCTGCCAACGGCTACTGGACGACCCGTGGTGGAATGGGGCGTTGGCGGTATTGTGGTTGAGTCGTTCAAAACGGCGCTGGTTGTTGCGCTGGTGGGGATAGCTCTGGTTTTACTGCTGATGCTGCGTAGTCTGCGCAATGCACTGCTTGTGTTGACGCCGCTAGCTCTCACCGGGCTCTTCACGGCGGCAACTATCGTGTTGCTTGATGTGCCGCTGAATATGGCCAGTGTGCTGGTTTTGCCTCTGATTTTTGGGCTTGGGGTGGATAACGGCATTCACATTGTGGAGCGCTACAGAGATTTTGCGCTCGGCGCACAAGCGTCCGATCTCATGCGTTCGAGTACGCCGCGGGCTGTGTTGCTGAGTACATTAACTACCGTGGGTACGTTCGCGGCGTTGATGCTATCGCCGCATGCAGGTACAGCCTCTATAGGTTTTCTCTTAACCATAGCGGTGATCTGGCTGCTGGTTTTTACCTGCTTCGTGCTACCGTTGTTGCTGTCTCTGGGGGTGAATCGCACGGACGTTCTGACCAGCTAGCAGTCTGCTTATCTCTTCAATAGGCATGGGTTTTCCGAACAGATACCCTTGCGCGTATTCGCATTTGTGCTGGAGCAGAAAATCACGCTGAGCCTCGGTTTCCACACCCTCTGCAACCACGCTCATTTTTAATCGATGAGTCATTGCAATCACAGCGGAAGTGATTGCCATGTCATCTTCACTCTGTGGAATGTCCATGACAAAGCTGCGGTCTACCTTGACGGTATCGATTGGAAATTTCTTCAGGTAATTCAGCGACGAGTAGCCTGTACCGAAATCATCAATAGCCAGTGATATACCGATATCATGCAGGCGCTGTACCGTTTGGGTCGCGGCTTCGATGTCCTGCATTAACATGGTTTCGGTGATCTCAATTTCGAGAGCTTCAGGCGGTAGGCTGGCTTCGCGCAGGCAGCGACGAATGGTGGTGATCAGATTGGGATCGCGAAACTGCCGTGGTGAGATGTTGAGTGCCACCTGAAATGCGTCAGTGTATTCGGCGCGCAGTAGGCGAGCAGCCACACAAGCTTGCTCGATAACCCAGCTACCGATTTCGACGATTACGCCGGTTTCCTCGGCAATTTCGATAAACTCGTTTGGTCCGAGTAATCCGCGGGTTGGATGACGCCAACGAATAAGGCACTCCACTCCAGTGAATCGCTTATCCGAAAGGCGAACCTTAGGCTGGAAGAACAGCTCAAACTCATCGGACTTTAATGCTTCGCGCAGTTCTGTTTCGATTTGCAGGCGATTCTTTGCCGTGCGGTTCATATCTTCGAGGAAGAATTGATAATTGTTGCGTCCGCGTTCTTTGGCTTTGTACATGGCCATATCTGCGTTGCGCATTAACGTTTGAGCATCACTTGAATCTTGCGGCATCATGGTTAGGCCAATAGAGGTGGTCACAACCAACTGTTGTCCCGCAATGGGAATGGGTTTGCGTAGCTCGCTCAATATTTTTTCTGCGACACGACTCGCGTCGCTGAGAGAGTCGATGTCACTGAGAATGATGGTGAATTCATCGCCTCCAGGTCGGGCTACGGTATCTTCTTTACGCACACATTTTTGCAACCTTAGCGATACGTGCTTTAGAAGTGCGTCGCCAGCATCGTGACCCAGTGTGTCGTTAACGCGCTTGAACTGATCCAGGTCGAGGTAAAGCAGCGCGGCAGACTTTCTGCTGCGTTGGGTCCTGGCGATGGCCTGTTGCAATCGATCGTTGAACAGACGTCGGTTAGCGAGATCGGTTAGGGTGTCGTAAAACGCCAGCCGCTCCATGCGTTCCTGGCCGCGCTTCATCTCAGTGATGTCGGCCATCTGGATAATGAAGTACAGCGGGTTTCCGTCTTCGCCGGTTTGCAGTACAACGTGCAGGTTTACCCAGATCTCCACGCCATTTTGCGCGACCAACCGGCGCTCTGAGTGGGAGTTAGCGATTTCACCCGACAATAACTGCTCTAGTATCTCGAGCAGTCGAGAGCGGTCTTTAGCTGGCAGTAAGCGCGACAGATGCATGCCCGGAAGAAGTTTCTCTTCGTAGGCGAGCAGGTCTGCTGTAAAGCGATTCGCTTCGAAAATGCGCCCGGTGGTATCGGCGAGTAACATACCCAGGGGGGCGTTTTCGAACGTGCCGCGAAAGCGTTGTTCTGAGCGGCGCAGCTTCGATTCTGCTTCATGCTGCGCCCGGATGTCTTTGGCGATACATAGAAGCGCGGTAGTGCCATCCAGTTCTACGGTTGAAACTGAAACCAGCGAGGGTATGGTCTTGTTGTTCTTGTCGAGAAGATCAATTTCAAGGTTTGTCGCCCGACCGGTGTTGTTCACCATCTTGGCCGCCGAGCTGATATCTGTTTCGCTCGCCATGAGAGCACTGATGGGTTTGCCCTTTACCTCGTGGTCCTTATAACCGGCCGTTTCGAGAAACTGATTGTTCACCTCTAGCACATCAAGCGTATTGAAGTCGATGATAGCGATGCCGTCTGGGCTTTCGGTAAATATTTGCGAAAACTTGGCTTCGCTTTCTCGCAACGCCAGTTCCGCGAGATGCTTTTTTGTAATGTCGCGCGTATACAGAAACGCTAGCGGTCTACCGTAAGCTTCGCCACGTCGCAGCGAGTACTCCGCGCGTATAGTGGTGTTACTCGCAGTGGAAAGGGATGCCTCGCCTTCGATGATCTCCGTGCCTTCTTGCAGGCTAGCGGCGATGCGTTTGGCTTCGAAGGCGTTGTCAAATACTCCACAGGTCAGCAGGTGTTTACTCACAAGCTGAGCCGCAGAGTAGCCAAGTTGTTCGTAAACAGTGCTGTTTACTTCGATAATTTTTGAACTGAGACCATCGAGGATCATCAATGCGATAGGCGAAGACTGCATAAGCTGGTAGTGCAGAGCCTCTTGCCGACGTAGGGTCTCCAGCAGTGTGTTTTCCGCACGGTTATCGCTTGCGGCCAGCAGCATGTTGCGCTTGTCGGGTAGAGTCCGCAGGCGGCCGCGTAGGGCGAGGTTGCTGGCGGTGTCTTTTTTGCCTCTAGGGTTCAGTGTGAGAACGCTTGATTCACCAGAATCAGAGGAGCTGGCCTGTTCTCGCGCCTCTTCAAAACCAGGGACGCCGCTCGCATGCAATACATCGGTGAGTCTTACGCCGGGCGATGATGCTGCGAGACTATCGTCGAGAAGTTTCTTGGCCGCACTGTTCGCCCAGCTAATCGCACCATCTTCGTTAACCCGTAATAGCAGTTGGTCCGTTAGATCCAACATACTACCCAGCTCTTGAATCTTCCTGCGGGCAGACTGATGGCGTTGCATTTGGCGCTCAGATGCAGCTGCCGTCACCACCACATAAGTGTTCTTGCCATCCTGGAAACGGTTGGCGGACAGGTTTAGTAACCGGGTTTTGTTGTTGCATAGCGTCTTCACGGGTAGTGATTGCTGATCGAAATCGGACGCTGTTTCTTCGCCTGCCAAGAACTCGAGCAGATGTTTCGACTCGAGCAATTCTGTCAGATTGGGAGTAACCTGTGGCTCTGTGTTTTCGGTGGCTAGCAAGTCGCGCATTCGAGCATTCGCGTGCAAGATAGTGCCATTCGAACCCAGTAGCATCATGCCATTCAGGCTGCTCTCTACCATGTTGCGCATGCCGTGCAGTGACTCTGTGGGGTGACGATTTTTAGCACGCAAAACCAGGTAGCTAATCCAGGACAGCGCCATGCCGGTGCCGATCGCAAAGCTCTCATGCATGATATTCGGCAGGCGGCCCATGATCGATAAGGCCCCGGCAGCCATTAGAATCAGTGTGACAAAACCCGTGGTAAGCAGGGATGCCGGTGATACCCAGATAGCGAGTATGAAGGGGGCTAGCGAGAACCATGCACTAGGTGCGTACAGCAGAGTCAGTCCACCAGCCGCGATTCCCAGCAGGGATACGGTCGTTGGGACGAACATATCAGTTCGGTTGGCGGTAGACTGGTTAAACAATTTTTAACGGCCCTAGAGTAGGAGCTGCTCTCCATGACCAGCATTGCCACAATAAAGACGACCGGGCAGGGGCTCTACGACGTCACGCACAAAGTCGCTGAGGTGGTTTCGCGGCGTGGGGTGGATGAGTGTCTGATCACAGTTTTTTTGCGACATACATCCGCAAGTTTAGTGATCCAGGAGAATGCTGACCCGAGCGTGCAGCACGATCTGGCGAACTTTTTAGGGTCGCTGGTTCCTGAAAGTGACGAGTTATACACGCACACTGCAGAGGGTGCAGACGACATGCCGGCGCACATCAAGGCGGCACTCACGCAGACGAGTCTGACGATTCCTGTAATGGCTGGCCAAATGGCGCTTGGCACATGGCAGGCAATTTACCTGTGGGAGCATCGGCATGCACCGCATGAGCGTGAATTGGTGATCAGTCTTTCTGCTGTTCTCTAAGATCTGCCGACCAGCGTTTGTGACCCTCGGGGTCGAGAATCATCGAGCTAAAGTACAGCAACAAATCCCGATGAGTGCCTGAGACCTTATTCGCCTGCATGGCGGCTTCACCGGCCTTGGTGGTTAAGAATTTGAAGCAGCTAGCGAGGTCAGCCTCAGCGCCGAGATCGTTTTGTACCTCGGTCACAATGAGATCATGGATAGACTCCAGTTGCGATTCGTCGATTCCGGCGTCATCCGGGTTCATGACCAGATTTGACCACACCGTACAAGCTAGGATCTGATAGCGGTCCCGATCAAGGAAGCTATCGGCAACCCGTGATTGCTCTCGAATCTCGGCAAATATGGCGTCGAGGCGAATATCTTGTTCGTTCATTGAGTGCTACTTTAGTGCCTGGCTAGCTCCTTGCATAGCCTGCAATATAGGAGGAAACAGCTTGAGTAGCTCGCAAACGCAGAACCAGCCGTTGCAATTTCAGCAGATCGGTTTGCCGGCAGAAACGGAAGAGTTGCGCGCTCAGGTGCGCGATTTTTTGCGTTCGGAGTATCCCACCGCGAGACGCCGTAACTCGGATTTCACGTCCGGTCATGACCCGGAATTCTCCCAAGCCCTGGGTCAGCAGGGCTGGATCGGTATGACCTGGCCGAAGGCCTATGGTGGGCACGAACGGACCTTCTTCGAGCGTTATGTTGTGACCGAAGAGCTGTTGGCCGCTGGCGCTCCCGTGAGCGCGCACTGGATTGCCGATCGTCAAAGCGGTCCTTTGTTGTTGCGCTTTGGCAGTGCGGCGCAGCGAGAAAAATACGTGCCAGCGATAGCACGCGGCGAGTCGTATTTTTCGATTGGTATGAGCGAACCCAACAGTGGTTCGGATCTGGCGAGTGTTCGCACAACGGCAACCGAGGTGCAGGGCGGTTGGGTGATTAACGGCACCAAGCTATGGTCGACAGATGCGCATCGCAATCATTATATGGTGGCGTTGGTGCGGACCGAGGCCCCAGCTGAGAATCGTCACGCCGGATTGAGCCAGTTTGTCATTGACCTGCACAAAGATGGTGTCGAGGTTCGACCGATTCGCAATATGACCGGCAACGAAGACTTTAACGAGGTAGTGTTCACAGACTACTTTGTCTCTGCAGACGACATGGTTGGTGAACCTGGTAACGGTTGGGCGCAGGTTACCAGCGAACTGGGCTACGAGCGCAGCGGACCTGAGCGTTTTTTGTCTGCGTTTCGAATTCTTGTTGAGCTCGTGCGCTCGTTACAGTCGCAAGCCTCTGCCGAGCAGCATGCGCGCCTCGGTGGGCTTGTCGCGCAATTGATTACTTTGCGTCGGATGTCCATCTCAGTGGCTGGCATGTTGCAGCGTGGCGATAGCCCAAACGTGGAAGCAGCTCTGGTGAAAGAGCTGGGTAATAACTACGAAAAGCTGGTTCCAGAGGTGGCTCGACTGGTTCTACCGATGCAACATCGCTCGCCACAATTACAGGCCGCGTTGCAAGACACTTTGCTGTTATCGCCATCGTTCACCCTGCGTGGTGGCACCCGAGAAATTCTGCGTGGTGTGATCGCCCGCGGCCTTGGGTTGCGCTAGCGCTAGTTAGAACAAACACTGAATTCATAGAGACCATGAAGTGACAGACACAGATCTTTCTACCCGCGACCTGATAATCGATAGCGCTACCCGGATATTCTCTGATGGCTGTGATCATGGCGTTGTCGAAGCTGCGCAAGACGGAGTGTGGCCTGCCACTCTTTGGAACACCCTTGTCGAGAATGGTTTGCTGGAGATTGGCCTTGCCGAAAGCGGCACGGGTCATGGCGAGCTATTTGAATTTTTGCGGGTGAGTGGACGCTTTGCAGCGCCCTTGCCGTTGCTTGACTGCCTGCTGGCACAGGTTGCGCTGGGTAAAACCGCGCCTGCCACTGCCCTTGCCGAGCTGCAACAACACGCAGGGCAAGCGGAATCTATAGAGTTGCCATGGCCCGAGCACTTTGAGGCAGCCGTAGTGCTTGATGTAGCGGCAGGCAAAGCCCGTGTCGTATCGCTGGCTGGGTTAGAACCGATTGCTGTGGATGCCATGTTGGGCGAGCCCGTCGCACGCATAGAACTGGGTGATGCCTGGGACAAGGCCGCAGCCAGCGAGTTTGCGGCTCCTGACTTGTACGCACTTGCCGCGTTGGGCCGTGCCGCGCAGATGTGTGGCGGACTTGAAGCGAGTTTAAACATGGCTATCAGCTACTGTTCCGAGCGCGAGCAATTTGGTCGCGCTATTTCCAAGTTTCAGGCCATTCAGCATCAACTGGCGGTACTGGCGGCCGAAGTTGCAGCATCACAACGTGCCACCGATGCTGCTATCCACTCGGTAGAGGTTAGCGCAGCGGCAGGCGCACAGTTGCGTACTTCTGATGTTGCTGTGGCCAAGGTGCGAGTTGGCGCGGCAGTTGGTGTAGGTGCAGAAATAGCGCACCAGGTGCATGGCGCTATGGGTTTTACCATGGAATATTCGCTGCATCAGTTAACGCGGCGGCTGTGGTCCTGGCGCGATCAGTTTGGGACTGAGTCAGATTGGGCAACGTTTATAGGTGCTGAAGTTTGTGCTGGCAGTGCGGATGACCTTTGGGCCTACATTGCCCAGCATGGTTGATTTTCCTGCCCGTCCCACAGCACCCGTGCAGGTCGCTGTGAGTGACTGTCTGTTAGGGTCGCCGGTGCGCTATGACGGCGGGCACAAAAGATCCGCCTTGCCGCATGAAGAGCTAGCAGGATTGTTTGAATTTGTTGGATTCTGTCCTGAGATGGCGATAGGGCTGGGTACGCCAAGGGAGCCGATTCGACTGGTTGGAAGGGGCACTGATTGCGCAGCGCTTGGCGTTCGCAGTGAACGCGATGTCACAGACCTGCTAGACGCCGAGGCGCGGCGTGTTGCACCTGCTGTTGGGCAGCTTAGCGGGTATATTTTCATGCCCAACTCGCCCTCATGTGGGTTGCATCGGGTCAAGGTGTTTGCTGCCTCTGGCCGACCTGAGCCGAGCGGGCGCGGTGTGTATGCCCGAGCGCTGAGTGAGCTGCTGCCTAACTTGCCGATGGAAGAGGGTGAGCGACTGTTTGACCCTGTGGTTCGCGAGAACTTTGTGTTGCGGGCCTTTGTCTATGCCCACTGGCAACGCCTATGGGTAAGCCAACCCAGGGCGGCCCAGTTGGTTGAGTTTCATTCGCGCTACAAGTATCTCCTGATGGCCCACAGCGTGATGCATATGACTTCAGCCGGCAGGGCGTTGAGCGACCTTTCAGGTGGTGCTGATGCCATAGCTCGCGCCGGTCAGGCCTACTTCAGGGAGCTAATGGCCGGGTTGGCCCAAACGGCAACGCGCGGTGGACACGCCAATGTGTTGGCGCATCTACAAGGCTATGTGAAGCAGGCTCTAAGTCTGGCCGATCGGGCGGAGTTGACCCAGCTTATCGAAGATTATCGACGGGGATTGCAGCCGTTGCGGGTGCCTTTGACGCTGCTGCGACACCATTTAAAGCAGCATTCGAGTGACTACGCGTTGCAGCAGATATATCTTGACCCGCACCCCCTTGCAGACAACTAAGGCAACCCAGCTGGTTTGGCTGCGTTCGGATTTACGCGTGCATGATAACGCGGCGCTCGCAAGTGCGATGGCCGCTGGGCCTACGATTGCCTGCTTTGTGCTTAGCGCAAAACAGTGGCGCGATCATGATGTGGGCAACGCCCGCATTGCGTTTCTGCTGCGCACCCTCAAAGAGCTGTCAGCCGACCTTGCCAAGCTGCGCGTGCCGCTCAAAATTCTGCGAGCTCCATTGTTTGCAGATGTACCGCGAGTTCTTGCGAGGTATGTTAAGAAACACGCGATTGCTGGCGTGCACTTCAGCGCCGAATATCCACTGAATGAGCGCAAGCGAGATTCAAAGACAACCCGGGAGCTCGAAGCGCTTGGCTGTATGGTGAGTGTGTTTGAAAGCACCGTTATCCGTTCTCCAGGTACAGTGCTGACCGGTAACAATGAACCTTACACGGTGTTCAGTCCGTTCAAGCGCCGCTGGTTGGCGGAGTTGGGAAGTGGGCTTGACGAGGTTGCGTTACCCTCGGCCCAGAAATCGACTGGCATAGATGCAGACGCCATCCCTGGTAGTGTGGATGGTGCGAGCGCTGCGCTTTTTGCTGAATTGTGGCCGGGCGGCGAGCGTGTGGCTCTTGCGCGGATGACAGCTTTTTGCACCGAAGCTGTGGCTGATTATCATGCCGCGCGCGATTTGCCAGCGCTGCCGGGTACCAGTTCGCTGTCGCCCTACTTGTCGGTGGGCGCACTCTCTCCGCGGCGTTGTTTCTCTGCTGCTGGGGTGGCTGGCGCGGCTGACTATGCCGCCCTCGACGAAGGGCCTGCAAACTGGTTATCGGAATTGATCTGGCGCGAATTTTATCGGCACGTTATTGCGCAGTTTCCTCATGTTTCGCAATTGCTACCTTTTAAGCGGGCCATGGCCCCGGTGCCGTGGCGGTACGATACGAAGGATTTTTCGGCCTGGTGCACAGGCAACACCGGCTATCCCATTGTCGATGCAGCCCAGCGGCAGTTGCTCGCCACTGGCTGGATGCACAACAGACTGCGCATGATCACGGCCATGTTTCTGACCAAGCACTTACTCATCGACTGGCGCTGGGGCGAGCGGCATTTTATGCAGCATTTGGTTGATGGCGATTTTGCGTCCAACAACGGTGGCTGGCAGTGGAGTGCATCCACCGGTACCGATGCAGCGCCTTACTTCCGCATCTTCAATCCCATTACACAGGCGAAACGCTTCGACGGCGAGGGGCAGTTCATCAAACACTATGTTCCAGAGCTTGCAGGTTTATCTGGCAAGGCATTACTTGAGCCCTGGACGGTAACTGGACACGACTATCCTCCACTCATTGTGGATCACAAGTTCGCCCGCGAGAGGGCACTTGCGGCTTTTAAGATCTGACTTAAGTAGCAACAGCAAACGTGGTCTCCTGCAGACTTTGCTGACGATACAGTTCCCGGTAGCGGCCGTTCATAGCCATAAGCTCTGCGTGGTTGCCCATCTCGGCAATCTTGCCGTCGGCGATGACCAATATTCTGTGCGCGTTACGAATGGTTGAGAGTCGGTGGGCAATGACAAACGCGATGCGGCCGTCCAGAACATTGCCCAGGCCCGCCTGAATGCGTTGTTCGGTTTCGGTGTCAACGCTTGAGGTCGCTTCATCCATCACGAGAATTTGCGGGTCCGCCAAAATTGCCCGCGCGAATGAGACCAGCTGCTTTTGCCCGGCCGAGAGCGATGCACCGCCTTCGCCCGTTTGGGTGTCGTAACCTTTTTCCATGGCGATCACCAGATCGTGGGCACCGGCGAGCTTGGCTGCCTGGATCACTTCCTCGTCAGTCGCTGCAAGCCGCCCGTAGCGGATGTTGTCGCGAATGGTGCCGCTGAACACGTGTGCGTTTTGCAGCACCATGCCAAGGCTCGACTGCAGCCAAATCAGGCTGCGCGTCCTATAGTCAACGTCGTTGATGAGCACCGCGCCACGAGTGGGTTCGTAAAAACGACAAATCAGGTTCACCAGGGTGCTTTTACCACCGCCGGTTGGGCCGACAATCGCAATGGTCTCGCCACGAGTGACGGTTAGATTGATATCGTCCAGTACTGGTTTGGCAGGGTCGTAGGCGAAACTCAAATTTTGCAGTTCGATTTTTTCAATGCGAGCGGCACCCCCATCCAGGGCGATGTTCTTTCTGTCTTCATCAGCCACGGGGCGCTGTGCTGCCATTGCAGCTATCACTGTCGGAGAGTCAGCGATCTCTGGCTCGGCTTCGATCAGGGACAGGATACGTTCGGCGGAGGCCTGGGCCATCTGCATTTCGGCGAACCAGGCACCCAACTGTTCGACCGGCTCGAAAAAATGCCGGGCGTAGGCCATAAACGCGACGAGCGTGCCTGCAGTTATCACACCACCCAGGACATCAAACCCGCCCACAGCTAGCGTCATGCCCATGACGAGGCTTGCGAGAGTGATCACCAGCGGCAAGTAAATAGCTGCCTGAGTTAGGTTTTGTACGCTAGCGGACTGCATGCGGCCAGTTAGTGAGCCAAAATCACTTTGATTGCTGTTTTCGCGAACGAATGCCTTGCTGGTTAGCACGCCCATAATGGCTTCGTTGTACGACGCCGTAATGCGGCTGTTGGTGGCGCGAACTACCCGCGCGCTTTTTAGGATGCGGCGTTGGAACTGTGCAGAAACCCAGGCCAACAATGGAATGACGCACAACACTACTAATGCAAGCTTGGGGCTCATCACCAGCATGGCGAGCGCAATGCCCAGCATCATGGTCATACCCCAAATCAAATCGAGAAAGCCCCAGGCCAGAATGTTCGACAGGCGTTCACAGTCAGAGGTCATGCGGGCCATCAGCCAGCCCACTGGGCGATGGTCATAGTACGAGAAAGACAGCCGTTGCAAGTTGTCGAAACCTGCTGAGCGAATGTCGTGACTAACGTGCGTGCGAATCTTGCCCGCGATTTGTACAAAGCCTGTGATAGCGAGTGCGATTGCAGCGGTAACTAATAAGTACTTCACTACCCAGGGCACCAGGTTGGCATTGGCGCCATGCACAGCGACTTCGTCTACCACGCCGCGGGTGAGCAATGGGTAAGCTACTTCCATGCAGGCCGTTACGAAAGCGCAAACAGCTAACCAGAACAGGTCACGGGGATAGCGGCGAGCGTAGGCAAAGAGTTTCTTCCACAGAGTCATGTTTACGCGCTTGGCAGCAGCGTCGTCATCAAAGCCGTCGTCAAACGCATCGTCGTCATATTCGTCCATGTGTTTCAGTTTCCTGTGTTATCAGTGTTGGCTCGCAGGTCAACGCTTATGGCATCGTCGAGCTTGCCCTGAATTTTGCAGAGTCGTTGATACAGACCCTCGGTAGCCGCCAGTTCATCGTGGCTGCCCAGTTGCTCCATGCGGCCGTCATTGAGCACCAGAATACGATCAGCGTGCCGCACGCTAGACAATCGGTGGGCAATTATCAGAGTGGTTTGCTTGCCCTTTCTGGCGCGCAACGCGCGCAAAATGAGTTGCTCTGTGCCGGTATCTACGGCTGACAGCGAGTCATCCAGGATGAGTACCGGAGGGTCTTTCAGCAGCGTACGCGCAAGTGCCAGACGTTGTCGTTGGCCGCCAGAAAGCGTCACTCCGCGCTCGCCGACCCGTTCGTCATAACCGTCCGAGAATCCGATAATGGCCTCGTGAATAGCCGCGTCCTGGCAGGCTTTTAGCATGTCTGCGTGACCGGCATTGGGTCGACCGAGCGCGACGTTGCCGCCAATGGAGCGTGAGTACAAGAATGGATCTTGAAACACGACACCGATTTGGCTGCGTAGCCAGTGCCGATCGAGCTCATTGATTTCGTGGCCGTCGAGCGTTACGGAGCCACCGTTGTAGTCGTATAGCCGCAACAGCACGCGAATCAGACTGGTTTTTCCACAGCCGGGAGGGCCAACAATACCTAGCGTTTCGCCGGGTGTGATGTTGAGGCTCAGTTTACTCAGTACGGGTGTTTGTGGCACGTAATCGAATTGCAGATCTGTGAGCCGCAAATGTCCCTGTGCACGTCCACTTGTCGGTACATACCCATCCTGTTCTGCCGGTTCACGCAACACGTGGTTTACCCGTCCGAGTGCAATGACTGCCTTGCCGGTGTCAGCGAGTACGCGACCCAGGTGGCGTACCGGCCAGATCACCATGCCCACGTAGGTCATGAAGGCGAACAGCGCGCCTACGGTTAGGGTGCCTTCGCGCATGAAGGTTGCACCCATGATCAGCACCACCCCGAGCTGGCCCATAGCAAAGAAATCGGTTACGCCCCAGTAGTAGCTTTGCAAAACCATCAAGCGTTGCGAGCGGTCGCGAAATTCGGCGTTTCTCTCCGCGAACTTCTCAGTTTCAAATTTTTGTCGCGCGAAGGCTCGCACAACACGTATGCCCGTTAGGTTTTCCTGCAAGGTGGCGGTGAGGCGACCTTCGGCGATATCAGCCTCTTCGAACAGGGTCTTTACCTTGTCGAAAAAGACATAAGCGCCAACAGCGAGAATCGGCATGATCATTATCGACAGCCAGGCGAGCCTCACATCCATCCAAAACAGAAACGGCATCACCGTCAAAAACAGCATAATCGCACGACCGATTTCGACGACGTGGACAGCCAAGAACACGCGAATCGTCTCCACATCAGAACTGCAGCGCTGCACGAGATCGCCGGTGTCTGCGGTGTCGTAGAAGCGCGCTTGGACATGGTGCAGGCGCCGGTAGAGTGCATGACGCAGTTGTTGCGTAATGGCTTCGGAGGCGATCGCTGCCCAACGACCGCGCAGATACAGAAAGCCACCCGCGATGGCGGTAACCAGCAGTGTCAGTGCAGCACTTACCCAGAGATAGCCAGAAATGCTGGCCTCGCCTTGCGAGAAATAGCCAGCCAGCGCTGGCATGCCTGCCCCAAAGTCACCACTCTTAACCACATCGATGGCATAGCGGCCGATTAGCGGCGCTCCGAACAGAAACAGGCCAGTTAGTGCCATGGCGCCGATCGCGCCCGCGTAGCGCAGGCGCTGGCCGCGCGTGAGTTGCCACAAGCTGGTACTGCCTTCAGTCTGCGTTTGCAGGTGGTTGTCAGTCGTCATCACTGTTCTCTGAATGTCTTTTATGTGCTAAATGCACAGAGTTCGGAGGCAGTGAGTTGGCGGTGAGAGAGTTTTTTTGATTACTCAGCGGCAGTCACTGCGCGTCCATTGCGGAGCGTAGTTCTTCTTCTGCTGCGAGTTAGTGTTTCGGCCCTAGGCCGGAGTAGTCAGTGGCGGTGTGCAGTCAGGAAGAACAGGGCCCGTGTGCCGGGTACGCTGCGCAGTCCATAAATCCGGTATTACCGGTGGTGTATGTCATGCTAATCATCGCGTCCCCCTGCCTATCTGCTCTTAACGTGTGTGACGTATCCTGTCTGTCCCGAACTTTAGTTGGCCCAGCCATAGTTTGACTGAGTCAGTAGTTACATCAGTCATGCAGTGATAGCTGACTTTCCAACTAGTTGTCGGGGATGCGGATGGTACACATAATTTTGGCGGATACCAAATGAATGCACTAAAAAATCGATTTGCAGAGCTTTTAGCGTATGGCTCCGCAGATCAGGGGGGTCAGGCAGGAGCGACCAATCTTGCCGAGCTTGCGTTGTTAGCCGTGGAAATTCTTACCCTCAGTGCTGACCCTCAGAACGCCGTGCAGGCGAGTGCCGACACTGATTTGGCCCGGCGCCGGCTGGGCGCCCTGATCGCTGACGCCGAACGGGATCTCGCCGAGCCAGGCACTGGCCATCAGGCTGGGACTGGGGCTGGAGATGAAGAGGAGGATGAAGCTGAGGGAATCAAGCGTATTGCAGCTGCTTTGGTGGACTATCTCGGTGGTGCGCTGCACTTCGCGGGGAATGTTGAGGATTACTACAACCCGAGCAACAGCGACCTGGGTTGGGTGCTGGCCAAGCGGCGTGGTATTCCGATTACCCTTGCGTTGGTCTATATCACGGTGGGCCGTGCGCTGGGCTACGAGCTGCGTGGGATTGGCTTTCCGGGGCACTTTTTGGTGGGCGTCTACGCCACCCGCGAAGATGTGCAACCTGTACAGATGATTGATCCCTTCCGGGCCAGGCTGACTTCGCGCGCAGAGTGCATGCAGGCCCTAAATCAGCAATCAACGCCAGCGACGCAACCAACACAGGCACTGCAAATAGACGAATCGTTGTTTGTCGCAGCAGCGCCTGCAGCGGTGCTGTTGCGTTTGCTCGAAAACCTGAAACAAATTCACCTGCGCAACCGCGCAATCGGCCCGGCCCTTGCTGCGCTCGAACTGCAACTGTTAGCAGCGCCCGATAGTTTTGAGCTACACAGCCAACAAGCAGCGCTCGTAAGTCAGGCCTTTGGGCGTGAGCCGGGGCCTGGCGGCAAACCCGAACTGCACTAGCGCATCGACGGGCTATAGAAAGGTTGCCCAGGTCGAGAGTTCGTCGCGATCACTAACGAGCGTGTTCACAGGCGCTTGTAGATCTGGATAGCCAATGGCCATACCGCAAAACAAGAGCTGTGTCGCTGGTGCACCAGTAAACGAAGTCACCGCCCTCGGTCTTGTCGCCCAGGCTTCTTGTGCGCAGGTAGCGAGACCCGCCTCTTCCGCCAGTAACATAAACGTTTGCAAAAACATGCCAAGGTCTGACCATTGAGGTGGCCCCATGGTCTTGTCGACGTAGCAGAAAAAGCCAGCGGGGGCGCCGAAAAACGAAAAGTTGCGGGCGAGATGAGCGAATCGGGCGGCCTTGTCCTCGCGCGGAATGCCCAGCAGCGCGTACATGTCTTCGCCCACCTTGAAGCGCCGACTGCGATAAGGCTCGGCCAGGTTGGCGGGGTAAATATCATAGGCAGGTGTTTCGCGTTCGGTCTGACTCGCAAGGTGGCTGTGTAAGCGTTGCATGCTGGCACCGTTAACACAGTAAATTTGCCAGGGTTGCAGGTTGCCACCGGAGGGGGCACGAGCGGCTTTTTGCAGTAACTCGCGGAGCAAATCGTCGTCGACTTCATTGTCTAGAAAATTGCGAATTGATTTACGTTGTGCGACGGCCTGGGAAACATTCATAGGAGAACTCGCTAGTCAGCGCTGAAAACTGTGGTTTGGGAGATATCTTCGCAGATAAAAGGAGACGTAGCGCACTAATTGACACATGTTCCGCCAGCTCAGGCGGCCGCGAGGGTAAAATCTGCGCCGTTAGAATTTCTCTGCGCCACCATGGACTTGTGAGCGATCGTTTTTTGAATATCCCGCCTTCAGCTGCCCTTGATTTAGTCAATGCAACGGCCGTGGATCCCTGCCAATGGCTTGGGATGCACCGCGTTGGTTGTGCTGACTCGAAAAACGCGCGCCAACAGCCCGGCCAATTGGCTGGATTAGCTGTGCGAGTGTTGTGGCCGGGTGCGCGTCGAGTCGAAGTGCTTGCGGTTGATGAGTTGGGAGCCTGTCGGCCCGGTAAGGTGCTCACAGTGCTTACGCGCAGTCATCCTGCAGGCCTGTTTGAAGGCCTAATTGCTGATCAGCACGAGCCCATACCTTATCGCCTGCGAGTGGTTGATGCGCATGACGAGATGCATGTCGTTGATGATGCTTATCGGTTTGATTCGATGCTTGCCGATACCACCCGCGACTATGCTATGGACATGCAGCAGTTTGCTGCGGGCACCCATGATGCGGCGCAAGATTTTTTGGGTGCACACGAAGTAACGGTTGCCGGTGTAAAAGGCGTACGGTTTGCCGTTTGGGCACCAAACGCGAGCAGCGTGTCTGTCATTGGCGACTTCAATGCCTGGGACCCGCGTTGTCACATGCTGCGCAACCATCCTGGTTGCGGGGTTTGGGAGCTGTTTGTACCAGCGGTTGGTGCCGGCGCACGCTACAAGTTCTCTGTACTTTCCGGCGAGCAGCTAGCCGCGCACAGGCAACGCCGAGACAAGGCCGATCCTTACGCGCGCGGGGCGGAGCGCCCACCCGCAAACGCGTCTATTGTGGTGGCTAAAGAAGCCTTCGGACTCGCTTTTTCGGCTTGGAATAACGATCGTGCAGCAGCCAACGAGCGGCACGCGCCTGTGAGTATTTATGAGGTGCACGCAGGCTCCTGGCGGCGGCACGACGATGGCACCTATCTGACCTGGGATGAGTTAGCCGAGACGCTGATTCCTTACGCCAGTGATTTGAACTTCACGCACTTGCAGTTCATGCCGATTGCCGAATATCCGTTTTCTGGATCCTGGGGCTATCAGCCGATTAGTCTGTTTGCACCAAGCAGCCGCTTTGGCGACACGGAGGGGTTCCGCCGTTTTGTTGAAGTCGCCCGGCGCAACGGCCTGGGTGTGCTGCTCGACTGGGTGCCGGCGCACTTTCCGAAAGATGCTCATGGACTCGCAGAATTTGATGGCACTCACCTGTTTGAGCATGCCCATCCGCAGCGACGCGAACACCCTGATTGGGGCACCCTGATCTACAATTATTCGCGTCACGAGATTCGCAGTTTCCTGTTTAGCGCCGCGCAATATTGGCTGGACTATTTCAAGCTCGACGGGTTGCGTGTGGATGCTGTTGCTTCCATGTTGTATCTGGACTACAGCCGTGAAGACGGGCAGTGGCAACCCAACGAGCATGGCGGTCGCGAGAACCTTGAGGCCGTAGACTTTATTCGTGAACTCAACGTGCGTGCCCACCGTGACCGGCCAGGAGTCATGATGGTGGCGGAGGAGTCCACGGCCTGGGAAGGCGTTACCCGACCTGCTGATCAGGGCGGTCTCGGGTTTGGTTACAAGTGGAACATGGGGTGGATGAACGACACTCTAGACTACTTTAGTCATGACCCCGTGCATCGTTCACACCACCATAATGCGCTGACCTTTTCGATGGTCTATGCGTTTGATGAGAATTTCGTATTGCCGTTTAGTCACGACGAAGTGGTGCACGGGAAAGGCTCGATGCTTTCGCGCATGCCGGGTGATCGCTGGCAACAGTTTGCCAATTTGCGTGCTTGCTATGGCTACATGTGGGCTCATCCAGGCAAAAAGCTAATGTTTATGGGTAGCGAGTTTGGCCAGCCCGCAGAATGGGACCACAATGCGCAGCTCGATTGGCCAGTGCTTGCGGGTCATGAACATCGCGGCTTGCAGTCGCTAGTGCGTGATTTGAATGCCCTGTATCGAGCTCAACCTGCTCTGCACCATGGAGATTGCGTTGCTGGCAGCTTTGTTTGGCTGGATGTGGATAACGCCCAGGATTCAGTGATTGCGTTTGCCCGCACGGCGCCTGCCAGCGATCAAAATCCTGAGGGCGAGCTATGTATTGTTGTGTGTAACCTCACTCCGGTAGTACGCCATAACTATCGCATCGGCGTGCCAAAGCCAGGACACTATGCCGAGCTGCTAAACACCGACGCGGCATGCTACGGCGGGTCAGATGTCGGCAACGCCCAGGGCATGTGTAGCGAAGCCGTGACTTGCCGTGGCTTTGATCAGTCTGTGGTGGCAACACTGCCTCCGCTTTCCACTGTCTTTTTTAAGTGGTGCAACTGATGGTTGCGACACCACCACTCATGACTAACACTAGCTTACCTTCCGGTAGTCGGTTACCTGCGGGTGATCCGACATTGCTTGGGTCCCACTGCGTCGCAGATGGTGTTCTGTTTGGGGTTCACAGTGCGACGGCAGAACAGATTGAGTTGTGCTTGTTTGATGCCGCGGGCGATGCCTGCGCACAGTATGACTTTGATGCCTTTGAAGATGGTGTTTGGCATGGCTTCTTGCCGGGAGCTCGTGCAGGACTGCGTTATGGTTTTCGCGCACACGGCAAGTTTGCTCCCGAAGAGGGACTGTACTTTAATCCCAAGCGGTTGCTGGTTGACCCATATGCCCGCGCGCTGGCCGGACGGTATGTTTTTCATCCTGCCAATCACCTGGCTTCGGATACCCCGGAGTTTGCTGCTGATAACGCGTCCTACGTGCCAAAGAGTGTTGTCCTTGGGGCTATTGGATCGTTTGAGCCTGGGGTGCGGGTCTCAAACCAGGCCAGGGTTATTTACGAAGCCCATGTGGCCGGCCTAACCCGACTCAATCCAGCAGTTGCAGAGGCGTTGCGTGGCACCTTCGGGGGAGTGGCTACGCCTGCGGTTATCAAGCACCTTCGTGCGTTGGGTATCACCTCATTGCAATTGTTGCCGATACACAGCTTTATCGACGAACCCCATTTACTCGCCAACGATCTTACGAACTATTGGGGTTACAACAGCCTCAACTTTTTTACCCCACATGCAGCCTATGCGAATAATCCATCGCAAGCTGCAGACTACGACTTTGCGCGGCGTTCGTTTCGCGACATGGTCCGAGCGTTACATGACGCCAATATCGAAGTGTTGCTTGATGTGGTTTACAACCATACCTGTGAGGGCGGCGCCGATGGGCCGACGCTCAGCTACCGTGGCCTCGATAACCTCGCTTACTACCGAACAGATCCCAGTAACAACCACAGTTACATCAACGATACGGGCTGCGGTAACACGCTGAACTTTATGAGCCCAGTGGTGCAACGCCTCACTTTGGATAGCTTGCGCTATTTTGCTCAGGAGTTAGAGGTGGACGGGTTTCGGTTTGATCTGGCTGTTAGTCTTGGTAGGGAGCCGGCAGGTTTTAGCCCGCAGCACGAGCTGTTTGCCGCCATGCAGAATGATGCGGTGCTGGCAGATCGGGTGTTGATTGCAGAACCCTGGGATGTTGGCCCTGGTGGTTACCAAACAGGTGCTTTCCCCGCGCCCTGGTTGGAGTGGAATGATCATTATCGCGATACTCTGCGCAGTTATTGGCGTGGTGACGCTGGCGCACAAGCTCAGTTGAGCAAGCGCCTGCATGGGTCAAGCGATTTGTTCGAAAACGACGGCCGTAGTGTGACTACGAGTGTCAACTTTGTGACCTCGCATGACGGCTTCACGCTGGCTGACGTTGTGGCGTTTTCGGCTAAGCATAACGAGGCTAATTGCGAAGAAAATCGTGATGGGCACACCCATAACCTGAGCGATAACATGGGCGAAGAGGGTGTCCCTGCGGATGCCGCGCGCATGAGTGATTTGCGCGCACTCCGAGATCGACGCAGTCGAGCGATGTTGGCGACCCTTATGTTGTCCCAGGGAACGCCCATGCTGTTGGCGGGCGATGAGCTGCGCAACTCCCAGCAAGGCAATAACAACGCTTACTGTCAAAACAATCCTGTCGGTTGGTTGCAATGGGATGATGTGGAATCGGCGCATGTGAATCTGCTGCGTCGCTGTACAGATGTTCGCAGCAACCTCGAGTGTTTTCGGGTACCGCACTTTGTGCACGAATTGTGGAATCCAGAGTCGCCGTTTGCCAAGAGTACAGGCTCGTCGACGATAGGTTGGTTGCGCTGTGATGGTGTCAGTATGCAAGACAGCGACTGGCAGGCCGGGGCAGCAGCGTGTGCTCTGCCGTTTGCTCAATTATTGGCAGGCAGCCAAGAGCTGGTGCTGATAGCGCTGAATCCCTCGCAGGTTGATCACGCATTCGCCTTGCCTGTGCCAGGTGTGTGGCAATGGTGTATTGACAGCGCACATGTTGCTGGCAAACCGCTGCAACTAAACGTGACAACCCGTGCTGTCGTTAGCGCCCAATCTCTGAGTCTATTCCGGCTCGCCAAGAACGCTGTAGGTGGATCTACAAGCGACTCTCTAATCTCTCTTGCGCCGAATTTTTCGGCGTCTATTGGAACAAGTGAATGAACATATCTGATAACTCAATTCAGCAAGCGATAGAGCGGCATCTCTCGACAAGCCTTGGTCGCGCGCCCTTTGAGCGCACCGACTGGTATTTGTATCTTGCTGCAGCAATGACCGTTCGTGATCGTGTAGCCGATAACTGGCGTGCAACTCGTGAAGAGCGGCGTTCGGCAGACAGTAAGCGGGTGTTCTATCTGTCGATGGAGTTTTTGCTTGGCCGGGCTTTGACCAACGCAGTAAAGAACCTCGATCTTGATGCGGCAACTTCGACAGCGCTTGATTCCTTTGGTGCAACACTTGAAGAGTTACAGACCCAAGAGGCTGATGCGGGGCTGGGTAACGGTGGCCTGGGACGCCTTGCGGCCTGCTTTCTAGATAGTTGCGCGACGCTCGATTTGCCGGTCACAGGCTACGGACTTCGCTATGAATACGGAATGTTTGCGCAAACGATTGAGGATGGTTTTCAGGTAGAAGGACCAGATCACTGGTTGTTGCGTGGGTATCCTTGGGAGTTTCCGCGAGCAGAACGCCGCCGCCGGGTTATGTTCTATGGTCGCACTGAGAGCTATCAAGACGAGAACGGCGCGCAGCGCTATCGGTGGACAGACACTCATGATGTGATTGCGTTGCCTTACGATTTGCCAATCCCTGGCTTTCAAAATGGTGTAGTTAATACGCTGCGGCTGTGGAAGTCGGAAGCTACAGATCGCTTTGACCTGGGTGAATTTAACGAAGGCAGCTATGCGGAATCGGTAGCGCAGAAAAACGCGGCCGAAAATATCACAATGGTGTTGTATCCGAACGACACCAGTGAAAACGGTAAGGCGCTACGCTTGCAGCAACAGTATTTTCTGGCCTCCGCCAGTTTGCAGGACGTGTTGCATGACTGGTCCGAATCACAGGGTGAAAGGGGCGCCGACGTTGATTTCTCGGGCTTCGCTGAGAAACACTGCTTTCAACTTAACGATACCCACCCCGCCATTTCTGTGGCTGAGCTGATGCGGTTACTACTGGATGAGCACCGGCTCGAGTGGGATGCCGCATGGGATATTACAACATCCTGTTTTGCCTACACTAACCACACGTTGTTGCCGGAAGCGCTTGAAGTTTGGTCTGTGCCGTTGCTGGGTAATATGTTGCCACGCTTGCTGGATATCATTTATGAAATAAATGCACGCTTCCTGGCTCAGGTGTCAGAGCGCTGGCCTGGTGACCAGAAAATGCAGCAGCGATTGTCGATTGTGACTGGTGGCGATAGTGGTGAGGTGCGCATGGCGCATCTGGCGGTAGTAGGCAGCTTCTCAATAAATGGCGTGGCAGAGTTGCATAGCCGATTGCTAACCGCCGGGCTGTTCAAGGACTTTCATGATCTATGGCCCAGTCGTTTTAACAACAAGACAAACGGTGTTACCCCCAGGCGCTGGTTGGCGCACTGCAATCCGGCGCTCTCAGAGTTGATTAACGAGGCGATCGGCGACGGCTGGGTCAAGGATTTTGGTGAAATAGCCGGGCTTGCGCCGTTCGCAGAAGATCTGGAGTTTCGCAAACGTTGGCACGCTATTAAGCAGCAAAACAAGGTTAGGCTTGCAGACTACGTTGCTGATCAGGTTGGGGTTAAGTTTGATACCTCGGCTATGGTTGACGTGCAGGTTAAACGCATACATGAATACAAACGTCAGCTTTTAAACGTGCTACACGTTGTGCATATGTATCGGCAGATTCACGACGGCCAGCACACGGCTGACACATCGCGGTTTGTTTTGATTGGCGGCAAGGCAGCGCCCGGCTACCACACTGCCAAATTGATTGTGAAACTAATAAACAACGTGGCCCGTCGTATCAACGACGATCATCAGGTGGCCGGTAAGTTGCAGCTTAGTTTTTTGCCTAACTACAGCGTGACCGCGATGGAGCTAATCTGTCCTGCTGCTGATCTGTCTGAGCAGATCTCGACGGCGGGCAAGGAAGCTTCCGGCACCGGCAATATGAAGCTGATGATGAACGGTGCGTTGACTATTGGCACAGCAGATGGCGCCAATATTGAAATATTGGAACGCGTAGGCCCAGAGAATTTCTTCCTGTTCGGCCTTGATGCTGCGCAGGTAAACGATCTGCAAGGTAACTACGATCCACAAAGCATCATCGATAACGATCCTGATCTTACGGCCGTGATGAATCTGCTTGAAAGTGGTCACTTCAATCTGTTTGAGCCTGGTTTGTTTGATGCTTTGCTGGCGGCCATTCGCGATCCAAACGATCCGTGGAAGCTGGCCGCTGATTTCCGGTCGTATATTGATGCGCAGGAGCGCGTGGGACAGGCCTACGATCGAATCGATGATTGGGCACGAATGAGTATTCTAAATACGGCTAACTCCGGTGACTTTTCCTCGGACCGGACTATCGCTCAATACGAACGCGAGATTTGGCGCAGCCGAACATGAGAACACTAGCTACACGCAGCAGCGGAGTGTTATTGCACATTACGGCTTTGCCTGGCGGCCAGGGTATTGGTGACCTTGGTACCAGCGCTCGCGATTTTGTCGACTGGTTAGAGCGCGCAGGCCAGACCTGGTGGCAGGTATTGCCTTGCACGCCAACAGACTTCGGTGACTCGCCTTATCAATCACCTTCGGCGTATGCAGGTAATCCCTTACTGATCAGCCTGAATGAATTGGTCGCGTGGGATTTACTCACCGCAGCCGAAATTAGTGCAGTGTTTGGCTGGACTGAATCTGCAGACTCAGAGCAGGTTGATTTTGGTCGTGTGCGTGCTGGAAAAGAGCGTTTGCTTAGCCTTGCGTGTGAACGCTTTGCCGCACAGGCACCGGCGGTTGTGCAACAAGGCTTTGCAGCCTTTTGCGCCGCTGATGAGCAGCACTGGTTGCATGACTATGCGCGTTTTTGTGTGCTTAAGAGTGCGCACGTTGATGCCGCCTGGCAGGCATGGCCGGATATCTACGCACGGCGCGATGCTCAGGCACTAGCGCGCTTTGACGAGCATGAAGCGTGCGCGATCGAGGCTGTAAAGTGCCAGCAGTTTATGTTTGCGTCGCAATGGCAGGCCTTGCGCGCCTACGCAGCAGCGCGCGGCGTTGGGTTTATTGGCGATTGCCCCATTTACGTCGCAGAGGATAGCGCAGACGTTTGGAGCCAGCCCGAGCTGTTCGATTTACTGGAGAGTGGCAAGCCGCGTGTTGTTGCCGGTGTACCGCCCGACTACTTTAGTGCGACCGGCCAGCTATGGGGTAATCCGTTGTACGCATGGGATCGCATGCGTGCGGAAGACTTCGCGTGGTGGCGCTCTCGCATGCGGCATTGTGCGAGCTTGTTTGATGTTACCCGGATTGATCACTTTCGTGGCTTTGATGCGTTTTGGGAGGTTCCTGGTGGAGCACCCGATGCAAGTACAGGTTGTTGGCGAAGTGGCCCGGGTAGTGCGTTGCTTGAAGCACTCGCACAAGAATCTATCCAGCTAATCGCAGAAGACCTTGGTGATTTGACCGAGAGCGTGCATGAACTGCGCGGGAACTTCGGTTTGCCGGGTATGCGCGTGTTGCAATTCGGTTTTGATGGTGGAGCCGATAACCCGCATGCCGTAGACCGCATTGGTGACGATGTCGTCTGCTATGTGGGTACGCACGATAACAACACCACCCTTGGCTGGTACAGCGAACTCGATGACTCGGCGCGAGCCAAAGTTAGGGCCCAGCTTGGCCTGCATGATGTCGCGCAACTGCTGGAGCGCATTACCAGACTGGCACTCGACTCACGTGCGCCGCTGTGTGTGCTGACAATGCAAGATCTGTTGGGTCTCGACGGGTCAGCGCGCTTTAACACCCCTGGCACTGTGGGTAATAACTGGTGCTGGCGTATGTCGATAAAGGCGATCACCGGAGTTGAAGGCGAAACGCTTGCGGCCCAGCTCCGGCTGCGAACAACCGATGCTCAAAGATTGGGCAACGATGCAATTCAAGATCTACATGGAACCGCCGTACCGGCGGTGCAATAAGGACAAACTGTCGTGAATCAACGAACATCTACCCTCAACAGTATGCTGGACCGCGACCCGGGCGCCACGTCGCCCAATGTCATGGATGGTGACCGCTTTGTCACCCGGCTTACGCGTGACTCTATGGCACTGATTCTTGCTGGTGGCCGAGGCAGTCGGCTGCACGAGTTGACAAGTTGGCGTGCGAAGCCAGCGTTGGCCTTTGCCGGCAAGTTTCGCATTATCGATTTTACTCTGTCGAACTGTGCGAACTCAGGTATTCGTCGAGTCGGTGTCCTCACGCAATACAAATCACACTCGTTACTACGGCATCTAATTGCCGGCTGGACTCATTACCGGCGTGAGACTGATGAGTACGTGGAAGTTCTACCAGCGTCGCAGCGCGCGTCGGACGATTGGTACAAAGGTACCGCCGATGCTGTTTTTCAAAATCTGGATATTATTAGGGCGGCAGCGCCAAAACACGTTGTCATTTTGGCGGGCGATCACGTTTACAAGATGGACTACGGCACTATGATCGCTGAGCACGCACGCAGGAACGCAGATATGACGGTGGGTTGTGTTCCGGTACCCAAGACTGAGGCGGCGGGCCAGCTGGGTGTAATGCAGGTCGATGAAAATAATCAGGTACTGGCGTTTCAAGAGAAGTCTTCAGATCCGGCTTGTATTCCGGACCAACCGGGTACCTGCTTGGGGTCGATGGGTATTTATGTATTCAACACCGATTTCCTGTTTGAACAGCTATTGCGCGATTCGACCGCACCTGGGTCTACGCATGACTTTGGTTTCGATATCATTCCAAATGTGGTCAAAGATCATCGAATGTTCGCCTATTCGTTTACCGACGCAAATACGGGAGTGCAGGCGTATTGGCGCGATGTAGGTACGATCGATGGCTATTGGCAGGCCAACATGGAGCTGGTTGAGCCCGATCCAGAACTGAATATTTACGACAAAGACTGGCCGATTCGTACGGCGCAAAGCCAGCTGCCACCTGCAAAGTTTATTTTTGATGAGCCCGACCGCCGCGGTTATGCCGTTGATTCGTTGGTCTCCGGCGGGTGCATTATTTCCGGCGCCACGGTCAAAAAATCACTGCTCTATTCGTCTGTGCGGGTACACTCGCATGCGCAGCTGACCGGTGCGGTAGTGTTGCCGGAGTGCGAGATTGGACGTGAGTGCGTGTTACAGAACTGCATCATTGATCGTGGCGTACATTTGCCAGATGGCATGGTAGTTGGTGTTGACCACGAACAAGACAAGGCTCGAGGCTTCCGTGTGTCGCCCGGGGGTGTCGTGTTGGTAACGCCCGAGATGTTGGGGCAGGCATTGCACGCTACCAGCTAGTATGGCACTTGCCAGTAAGAAGAGTGTGTTGATGCTCGCCGCCGAGCACGGTGGCTTGCCGGGCGGCAAGATTGGTGGCATCGGTGATGTCATTGCTGAGTTGCCACCGGCATTGGTTGCCGCCGGGTTGACAGTGAATGTACTGCTGCCTGCTTATGGCGTTTATCACGAACTGCCCGGCAGTCGATTGGCGGCAAGCGCGGACGTCGAGTTCGCAGGGTCAACCCAACGCGTTGAGCTCTATGAGTTGCCCGCGCAGGCAGAGTTTGGTGGCGCAACCTGCTGGGTTGTGCATCATGCTGTGTTTGGTACTCCTCCCGGACAGATTTATCATCACGATTCTGCCGCTAGTCCCTTTGCGACCGATGCCAATATTTATGCGCTGTTCTGTGCCGCAGCAGTAAAGTTGCTCTCGCAGCGCGCGCTACCCAAGTGTGATGTCGTGCATTTGCATGATTGGCATGCAGCGACCTTTGCATTGTTGTATCGCAGCCAAACGCGAGTCGAGAAGGCGCAGTTGGATAAGCTGAAAATTGTGTTTACCGTGCACAATCTGGCGCTGCAGGGTATTCGTCCACTTGCGGGTCATCCGTCGTCGCTCACGGCCTGGTTTCCAGACATTAAGCGCGAAGCTGCAGCCCTTGTAGAAACCGTTTGCGACCCGCGCTACCCCGATTGCTACAACGCGATGCGTGCTGGCATTGTGCTGGCTGATCGTGTGCACGTGGTGTCGCCGAGTTACGCTCAGGAAGTGTTGCAACCCAATGCGCCGGAAATTGGACGGCATGGCGGTGAGGGATTAGAGCTGGATCTTGGCCGGCGCGCAGACGAAGGTAATCTGCTTGGCATACTCAATGGCTGCAGCTACCCCGAAGAACCTCGGTCGATCAATGTGCAACAAGCACGAGTGGATCTGCTCACTGTATTGCAGCGGCAGTTGGGCGAGTGGTTTTCTCAACACGAACAGTTGCGTAGCAGCGATTACCTGGCGGATAAGAACTTGGAACGCCATGGGCAGCGACTGCTAAGGCCAATTGATGAGTGCTTTTTGGTCACGAGCGTAGGTCGCATTACGCCACAAAAAGTAGGTTTGCTGCTGCATCCTGGTGCGGACGGTACGCTGCTCGATACCTTGTTACTTGAGCTTGCAGAACAAGGTTTACTTATTTTGCTGGGGTCTGGTGACCAAGAGCTGGAGTTGAGATTGGTAGAACACGCTGCGCGGCATTCAAATTTTGTGTTTTTGCGCGGCTACTCTGACGAGCTGGCCGAGCTTTTGTATCAGGCGGGCGATCTGTTTTTGATGCCCAGTTTGTTTGAGCCCTGTGGGATCTCGCAATTCTTAGCCATGCGAAGCGGACAACCTTGTCTAGTGCATGAGGTTGGTGGATTACGGGATACTGTGTCGACAGACACCGGCTTTGTTTTTTCTGGCCCAAGTCTTGAAGAAAAAGCCGCCGAGGCGAGCGCAGCGTTTGCGTTAGCGCTGGCCGAGCGTGCGAACAGCGTAGCGTGGGCTGAGCGCTGCGCGCTTGCAGCAGGGCAGCGTTTTAGTTGGGATGCCTCTGCTCAGCGTTATTTACGTGACCTCTATTCCTGACGCTAGTTGTTGGTGTTTCAGCTGGCGCCTATTCTGGTTTATCGAAGCTCGCGATTGATGTAGGTGATGGTGCGTCCGTCATTGGTGGTTTGCATCATTAGATTCCGTCCCTGATCGTCGTACCATAACAGGAAGTCTGCGGACGGTGTCGTCAGTTGGTAGTGCTCGATTGTTTGCACTTCCCTGGACAGTTTTACCTTTTTGCTCGGTCTTGGTAGCGGGGTGCTCGCAAGTTTCTGCAAGCTTGCGTCTTCTTGCTCGCCGGTTTGGGCGTTGGTGAGAATCGAGCGCTCTAGCCTGGAGCGGTCCCAATACGTATATGTGCCTGGGCAGTTCGCGTCGTCGAAACGCAGTTCGATGGCTTCTTTTTCGCCGTTGGTGGTGGTGTTTGAGCTTATGCTACTCAAACACTGGCCATTCCAAAGCTCCGTGGCGCTGTGGTTGTAACTGAACACGTTGACGAATAGAACTTTGACGTTGAAAACCGCATTTGAATCTACCTGGAGCAAGTCGCCTGCGGCATCTCGACTGAAGCGGTAGGCGTGGGTGCCCAGGGGTTTAGCGTCGATCCAGACGTCATAGTGCAGATCCTTCGGTATCTCGCGCCCTTGTTCAGCGCTGGCGCTGTGGGCCAGAAAAACCAGGGCGCCCAGAAGGAGAACCAGAGTCGGAACGAGGAGAGTGGATCGGTCCAAGAACTGCTTCGAAAATTGGCTTGAATTGGGACCTAATAGGGGGGTGATTGACACCTGTTTCACGACATCCTTGGATACTGGCAGAGGGCAGACTAATGCCCATGGCGGCTACGAACAAGCCCCGCCCTCGCAACCTGCGCAACCTGCGAAAGAGCGTCAATAGAGCACCCCAGTAGCACAACCACAATGAGAGACGCGTTATGAGAATTGCAATCATTGGGGGGGGTATTTCCGGCTTGTCGGCAGCAGCCGGATTGCAGGATAAGGCGAAGGTTGTGTTGTTTGAGGCCCGGCAGCGGCTGGGTGGTCACGCGGATACGCACAATCTGCTCATCGATGGTCAGGCGTATGCCGTTGATACGGGGTTTACCGCCTTCAATCGAACCAACTATCCTGGTTTTGCTGGCTTCCTAGAGAGTTTAGGGGTAGCAACCCAGCCCGTCAGGATGACGCTGGGTGTGAGCGGTGGCCGACACGCGTTTGAATATGGCACGGCCGGATTTGGCGCGTTGTTCAGCCAACGCAGAAATGTAGCCAACCCCCGTTTTCTCGCCATGCTTGCAGATATGAATCGGTTCCATCGTGCCGCTCGCCGGTTTGTCCAGGAGCGCGCTACTCAAGGTTCTGGTCAGTCAGCTCGCGCGGAGCTGCGTGATCTTACGCTTGAAGCTTATTTGGAGCATGAAAACTATGGTGCTGCCTTTGTTGAAGAGCATCTGCTGCCCTTGTGTGTCGCGCTATGGAGTTTGCCAGCGAACAAGGTGCGAGAGATGCCCTTCGCCCATATTGCTTATTTCTTGACCGATAACCAATTGTTGCGCTTTGGTGAAGTGCCGGGTTGGGAGGTAGTTCGCGGGGGATCGAACAACTATGTCGCGGCCTTTGTTTCGCAGTTTAAAGGCGAGCTTAGATTGGGACAGCGGGTCACTCATGTCGATCGCAGTGCCGATGTGGTTCAGGTAGCCACTGGCGGTGGCCTAACTGAGTTGTTCGACCATGTCGTCTTTGCCTGCGATGCCGTGCAGGCATTGCAGTTGATTGATGCCACCGAAAACGAACAAGAGGTTCTGGGGTGTGTTGAGTATCAAACCAATAGAGCCGTGGTGCACTCAGATACTTCGTTTATGCCGCAACGACGGTCAGCCTGGTCGAGCTGGAACGTAACAGATGATGTAACCGAGCAGGCCCGCGTGACGCGCTGGGTGAACGCGCTGCAGTCCATGCCTCGCGAACAGCAGTTTTTTGTCAGCCTAAATCCTGTACGTGAACCACAGCGCATCTGGGCGGAGCGCCGTTATCAGTTACCCGTCTTCAACGCTGCTGTAAGTGCAGCACAGCGTCGGCGCAGTGAAATTAGTGGCCACAATCGCAGCGTATTTTGTGGCGCCTACTGGGGTGCTGGATCGCACGAAGATGGCTTTGTCAGCGGCGGAGATATTGTTACAGCGCTGTCGCAGGCCAGAGAACAGGCGGCATGAGCGTTACAGTTGTTGTTAACGCGCTACTGTTTCAGGCTACCTGGTTCGCTTGCGTAATTGGTGGAGCCCAAGGTCAATGGCAGTGGGGTGCGCTGGGCATATTGGCGCTATTGGGTTTTAGTTTTTGGCGTAACTCTTTGGCACGCGATGTCGCGCTGTTATCTGTGCTGGCAGTGGTGGGCTTTTGTCTTGATTCCTTGTGGGCTGCAACTGGTGTCCTTGATTATGGTGCCCAGACCAACTACTGGGGAGCAGTTGCTCTCGCGCCCGTGTGGATTACGCTTCTTTGGATGGGCGTTGGGTTAACAACGCGTCACAGTCTGAAATTTTTAGCAGATCGGCCGGCGCTCGGAGCACTGCTGGCTGGTGGGGCCGCCGTACCGTCTTACCTTGGTGGGCAGCGGTTGGGTGCAGTGGTTGTGCCGGAATGGGCCAGCCTTGGCATTATCGCGCTCGCCTGGGCGCTCGCGTTCTTTGTCTTGTTTAGCGTAGTAGACACCACCGATAGAAGTTCAGTATGAGCGAGGCGAAGCGCCGTGGTCTCAGCGCCCGGCTGGGCCGCCTGTTTGTTATTCAGCTGACGGTGATTGGTCTTGCGACGCTCATTGGTGTGTACATCACGCAGATTATCGTTGAGGACCTCTTGACCCGGCAGGCGCTAAATCGTGAGGCGGCGCACTTTTGGGAGCTTTATGAGCGCGATCCGAGGCAACCGCTACCCACCACGGCCAACATGACGGGTTATATGGCACCGCTGCGCAGTATTGCGCCGGTGCAAACTCTAGAGGCAGGCGCTAAGAGGCAAAGAGCTGCAGCGAGCCTGGCGGACAGTGCCGACGTTCCTGTGCAATTGGCGGAACTCGATGTTGGCTTTAAAGACACGCACCTTGGTGACCAACGGGTGCTAGTGCATGTTTCTGATCACAATGGCCAGCGTCTCTATCTCGCCTTCCTGGGTGCCCAGGTATCAAGCCTTGCGTTTTATTTTGGCACCTTACCTTTGTCGATTGTTTTGCTGTTGATGTACGGCATGTTGTTTATTGCGCATCGTTGGTCACAGCAAGCCCTGTCGCCGATTGTTGCGCTCGCCAGACGTCTGGAGGGTGTGAACTTTGAGCGCAGCGGGAAGATAGATCTGGATCTCGAGTCGCTGCCTGAACACACAAACGATGACGTTGCGGCGATGATTCAGGCCGTTGAGCAGTTTACCGGGCGCTTGGATGCCGCTATTGAGCGCGAGCGAGTGTTTACCCGCGATGCCGGTCACGAGCTACGGACTCCGGTCGCTGTATTCAAGGGGTCGCTGGATCTGCTTGAGCAGCGCGCAGATCGCCCTGAGTTCGAACAGGCCGCGCTCAAACGTATGCGGCGCACCGTTGTCGACATGGAGAGGCTGCTCGAGACCCTGTTGTTGCTGGCTCGTGAAGAGGAAGTGGCGTTACCGGCCGAGCCTGTGTTGGTGAATACCTTGATCGCAGGACAGATGGACGTTCTGTCCGCGTTTGTTGAAGAGTCGAACAATGAGCTGGTGCTGGTCGAGCACGCCGAGTTGTACGTGCGCGTACCTGCAAAAATTATCGAGATTGCACTGGGTAATCTATTGCGCAACGCCCTGACGTATACGCGCGCAGGCACGGTAACAGTAACCATTCATGCAAACTCCGTACAGGTCGAAGACTCGGGTGTGGGCATGTCTGAACGTGAACTTGCCAGTGCCTTTGAGCCGTTTTATCGCGCTGAATCCAGTCGCGAATCAACCCATGGCCATGGGCTGGGGCTGTCTATCGTGCGCCGATTGGCGCGGCAGTTTGGCTGGCAAATCAGTGCGGTGAGCCGGCCTGCGGAAGGCACATCAGTAGAAATCCGGTTTGTGGAGCGCGGGAGCTGAGCGGCGCCGGGCTACTCCTGAGGTTCGCTGCGAATCCTGTAGCCACGACCCGCGAGGGTTTCAATCATGGCCAGATCAAAGGGGCGGTCGACTGACTGTCGCAGGTTGTACAGATGACTCCGCAGGGCGTCGCTGTCTGGGGGATCATCTCCCCACAGTGCCTGTTCGAGTTCTGTGCGAGAGACAACTTTTGGATGTTCCCGCATTAGCGTGCGCAGTATTTCAAAGCCGGTTCGCGAGACGGCCAGCTTTTGGCCTTGCCGCTCTACTTCCAGAGTATCCAAATCGAGCGACAGGTCGCCGATTTCGTAGCTGGTAGCCAGGCCTTTACCCCGTCGGACCACAGCTTCGATACGGGCAACCAGCTCGGGCAGGTCAAAGGGCTTGATCAGGTAGTCGTCAGCCCCCAGTTCAAAACCCTGCAGCTTGTCTTCGAGTTGATCGCGCGCAGTAAGCATGATGATGGGGGTCGTCAGCTTTGCCTCTTCACGGAGTCGGCGGCAAACCTCCAGGCCATCAACACCTGGCAGCATGATGTCGAGGACAATAGCGTCATAGAGCTCGGTGACGGCCAGATGCAGGGCAATGAGTCCGTCCGCGGCATAGTCGACGGTGCTCCCGGTGGCCTCAAGGAAGGCGCCGACGGTTTCAGCAAGCTCTCGATGGTCTTCAACAAGCAGAATTCTATAGCTGGCCATCGTTGCGAGAGCGCCCCCAAAATTGGTCGCGAACAAGGTGCAACCGCTGCGGTGAATGTATCGTGAAGGGTCTGCGGCAGAGCCCCAAATTGAGTTAAATATAAGTGTATTTTGTGGCCAGGCAAACTCGTTTGCGATTTTGTTGGGAATCACCCACGCTCAGATGCAGAATATGAGCTAAGAGCAACCGACCGGGGAGGGTCACAATGACAGCAAACCCAGCAGACGTAATGGAAATTCAACACCTCGCACAGTGCTACGCCGATGGCGTGATGCAACGCGATGCCGAAATTTGGGGCAGTACCTGGGCTTTAGATGGTGAGTGGCATCTGGCTCCGGGTATGGACCCGGTAAAGGGCCGCGAGGAGTTAAAGACCTTTTGGAGTGGGGTGATGCAGGGTTACCCCTGGGTGTTGCACTGGGTTCAGCCTGGCATGATCGACGTCAATGGCGATACCGCCACCGCACGTTTTTATGTGCAAGAGAACATTAAGGATGCCGAGGGTGAGAGTTTTCGCGTCGCTGGTGTTTACAACGACGAACTGGTTAGAGAAAACGGTGAGTGGAAATTCTCTGTACGACGGTTCAGCGTAATCTATCGCGGCCCGGTGGATATGACCGGCGACTGGATGGGTTATCCATCAGCATGAGTGAGTTACTGTCCCAGAACTCGCAGGGTGCATGACGGCTCCTGACAGAACGGTGGCAGGAGCCGTCTGTATACTTCGCAAGTCGAGATAGAAAGCCGAACTGCGAATAGCGCCCGGACAGGCGCATCGCCCCCGTATCCAGGAGAAATTACCATGGCCGACGCGACTAGCACTTCTACACAAGAGGCAGCGCAAGAGGCATTACATCTGGTGACGCTGCCGCCTGCTTTTGGCATGCGCAACATCAGCCCGTTCTGTTTGAAGATCGAAATGTTGCTCAACGACCTGCAATTGGACTTTACCGTTGGCGAGGAAGGCAACCCGAGTAACACGCCCAAAGGCAAGCTGCCGTATATGAACATCGGTGGGCGTTCCCTTGCAGACTCTGAGCTGATTGGTAGCTACCTTGATGAACGTACGAATGGGGCAGTTTTTGCTGGCCTCACTGATGCGCAGAAAGGCCATGGTTGGGCCGCAACCCGGTTGGCGGAAGATCACTTGTACTGGTTGATGGTGGGTAGCCGCTGGTTAGATGACAAGTGGTGGCCGAACGTCGTTGGGGGCTTTTTTGGGATCTTCCCAGCGATTATCCGGCCAGTCGCGACCTACTTCGCCAGAAAAGAAGTGACCAAGACTCTGTACTTGCAGGGCCTGGGGCGTCACAGCCATGAAGAACAGGAGGGCTTTGCGCATCGGGACTTCGCTGCCCTACAGGGCTGTGTGAGCGCGGAGGGCTTTCTGTGTGGTGCGACGCCTAACTATTTTGATTATTCAGTCGCAGCGGTGCTGGCAGGCATTTACGACAACGAGCCTGCAACCTGGCTAACAACCCTTGCCATGGACTACCCCGACTTGCGTGAATATACGGATCGAGTGCAATCTCACGTTGGTGTTTTTGGCCGGTACGTTTAATGCTCTACCTGTGGTTTAAAGCCTTCCACATTATTTTTGTGGTTGCGTGGATGGCCAGCATGCTGATTTATCCGCGCTATAAAATTCATCAGTTGTCTGCAAAACCCGGCGAGCCGTTGTTCGACACTCTGCTCGAGGCCTCTAACCGGTTGCGGCGGGTCATCATGGCGCCCTCTATTGTGCTGGTATGGCTGCTGGGTATCGGCATGTTGGTGCTGAATCCGGCGCTGTTAAGCGGCACTTGGATGCAGGTAAAGCTTGTGCTGGTGCTGGTTATGTCTGGCGTGCATGGCTGGTTTGTGATGCTGGGTAAACGAATCGATGCGCCTGACGCAGCTACTTCACTCAACCAGGACCAGCCAGCGCTGCAAAAAAGGTTGCGGCTGCTGAATGAGATACCCTTTTTACTGCTGATTGGCATCGTCATTCTTGTGGTGGTTCGTCCGTTCTGATATTTCTGTAGGTCGTTGTTAAAAACCTGCAGGACACCACAAATGAAGCTCCATGAGTCACCGTCGCCCAACGCCCGCCGTGTTCACGTTTTTATGGCTGAGAAAGGTCTGGCTGATAAGGGCGTAGAAATCGAGCGCGTAGCGGTGGATATTCGTGGTGGTGAAAATCTGACACCTGACTACAAGGCCAAGAATCCAGCGGGTCGGGTGCCGGTACTGGAACTCGATGACGGCACCTTTATTGGCGAGAGTGTGGCTATTTGTCGATATCTTGAAGCCCTGCATCCCGAGCCGAATCTGTTTGGCACCACTCCGATGGAAGTTGCGTTGATTGAAATGTGGCAGCGCCGGGCGGAGCTCAATTTTATGCTGAACGTCGCCATGGCTTTCCGCAATATCACCGGTTTCTTTAAAGATAGGGAGACTCCGGTGAAAGAGTTTGGCGAAGTGTCAGCGGTGGTCGCCGCAGAGTTTGTGCCCATGTTTGATGCACAGTTGAGTAAAACTCAATTCCTGGCAGGGGCGAATTTTTCAATTGCTGATATCACCCTGGCGGTTGCCTGGGGTTTTGCCCAGCAAGTTAAGGTAGTGGAGTTGCCAGCAGCTCCGAACGTTGAGCGCTGGCTGACTGAGGTTAACGCCCGGCCCAGTTTTTCTGCAAGCTGAGCTGCTGGGTTCCGAGCACTAAATCGAGGGAGAGAGAATGAGTTACGAAACTATTTTGGTTGAGCAGTCTGAGGGCATTGTCACCCTGACCATGAATCGGCCTGAGCGCCTGAATGCCTGGACCTATCAAATGGGCGATGAGCTGACGGCGGCGATCGCTCAGGGTAACGCAGATGACAGTGTTGTCGCCTTTGTCTTAACCGGGGCCGGGCGTGGCTTTTGTGCCGGTGCGGACATCGAGGCCGTGTTCAAGGCGCAGAGCGATGGTACCGGTCCAAGTCGCGACGAGGCTCGTGGCAACAACAAGCCAAGTAACTGGGTTGATCTTGTGCGGGGATCAAAGCCTATGGTCGCAGCGGTGAATGGTGCGGCGATAGGCGTTGGGCTTACACAGATACTCCCGATGGACAGTATTGTTGCCGCCAAGGGAGCAAAGCTGTCTGTGCGCTTTATCAAGATGGGGGTGGTGCCAGAGCTGGCCAGTTCGCACTATCTTCCGGCGCGGGTGGGCTTTGGGCAAGCAAACGAACTGATGCTGACCGGTAAGACCATTCTCGCCGAAGAAGCAGTCGAGATTGGCATGGTCGACAAGTTGGCGGAGCCTGATGAACTGTTGAATGTGGCACGCGCAACCGCGCGCGCGATGGGCGAAAACCCGCAGGCGGCACTGCGCATGGTGAAAGACCTCATCACCCGCAACATGGGTGAAGGCTCGATCGACGAAGTGCAACGGCGGGAATTGACCGCCCTGCAAGATGCCTACAAGTCAGCCGAGCACAAAGAAGCCATTGCCGCGTTCCTGGAAAAGCGCGAGCCGGACTTCTTTGCGGCGCGCAAGGCCAGCGTTTAGCGCAGTAGCAGGCTTAACTGCTGGGTGTTCTCTCTTGGCCGGTCACGAAAACGGCGAATCGAGATAGTGCGCGAGATCTCCGCTTGCCGAGTCTTGTTCGCCCGCCTCTAACCGGTAGATGGTCTGCAAGTGGACTTCGTCCGGACCGTCAGCAATGCGCAGGCCACGTGCTCGCACGAGGGCAGCTGCGGCTGGTGAATCGCTGGTAATACCGGCTGCGCCAAACAGTTGGATGGTCCGGTCGGCAACGGCCTGATACACCCGAAAGGTGGCGACTTTGATCATTGAAATCTGTTTGCGGGCGGCCTTGTTGCCCACAGTATCGAGCATTAGTGCGGCTTGCTTGACCAGCAATCGCGCTTGATCGACTTCTATACGCGACAGCGCGACGGCCTCTTTGGTCGAGCTGTAGCCATCGACCCGGGTGCCAAAGGTGGTGCGCTGTTGGGCACGCTGAATCATTAGTTGAATCAACACTTCACATTCGCCGATTGCGCGCATGCAGTGATGCAGCCGTGCAGGACCAAGCCTGGCCTGGCCGATGGCAAACCCCGCGCCTTGCTCGCCAATGAGGTTACGCTTTGGCACCCGCACGCTATCAAAACGAAACTGGGTGTGGCCTCCTGAGGTATGTTGTGCACCGAAGATGGGTACGTCACGCTCGACTTCGACCCCGGGCGAATCCAGTGGCACGATCACCAGACTCTGACGTTTCGACCTTGCGGCGTCCGGATCACTCACCCCAACGACAATGGTGAATTTGGTGTTTGTCATAGAACCATTGGTAGAAAACCACTTGCGTCCGGTGATGACATAGTCGTCGCCGTCAGCAACTATTGTAGTTGCCAGATTTCCCGGGTCGCTGGAGGCGACTTCCGGCTCGGTCATTGAAAAGCAGGAACCGATAGTGCCTTCGAGCAAGGGGTTCAAAAATTTCTCTTTTTGCTCGGGTGTACCGAAGAGCTGCAGCAATTCCATGTTTGGTGTATCGGGCGCGTGTGAATTGCAGCAACGCGATGCCCAGGGCAGCTGCCCCAGAATTTCTGCAACACCAGTGAACTCCAGATTGCTCAACCGAGTGCCCGGTTCGTCGTCAGCGAGTCGTGGCAGGGCCAAATTCCATAACCCCAGCTCTTTGGCCTCGGCCCGCAGCGTGTTTTCAATGGCGGGAATCTCGGCGCCGGCATTGGTTTCTTCACGCCAGAGTGCGTTGTTTGGCAAGATTCGGCGCAAATAGAAATTTTGCACCGCATCCTGTACAGCCTGGGCTTCTGCGCTTAGTGGAAAGGGATTTGGGGCACTGTTATTCAAGTTAGCTACCTGTGTACTGTGGATCGCGCTTTTCGAGAAACGCCTGCATGCCTTCTTTGGCATCAGAGGTTCTGGAGCACATGAGTTGGTTACGATTTTCGATGGCCATGGCGGCTTCCAGTCCCGCGGCATCAATGGCCATGTTCAGGCCCTCTTTGGTCAGCCGCAGTCCCATGGGTGAGGTGGTGAGCATTTCCTTGATATAGGGCTCGGCAGCCGCCTCGAGATCTGCATCAGGCACTACTTCGGAGACCAGATTGGTGGCAAGCGAACGTTTCGCATCGATAAACCGGCCGGTGAGCATTAGTTCCGAGGCGACCGAGGTGCCAACAAGGCGCGGTAAAAAGTAACTGGAACCCATGTCGCAGGCTGACAAGCCGATGCGAATAAACGCCGCGTTCATGCGTGTGCTTTCGCCGGCGATCCGAATGTCCGAGGCCAGCGCAAAGGAGAAGCCCCCGCCGCAGGCGGGACCATGGAGCAGCGAGATAATGGGCTGCGGGCACCGCCGCATGCGGATATAAACCTCCGCCAAATAGCCCTGGAAGCCCATGCCGCCGCCAAACAATGGCCGCTCGTCGCTTGAACGCCGTTCAGCTCCTTCTTTAATGTCCAGGCCGGCGCAGAATGCCCGCCCGGCGCCGCGCAGCACCACAATGCGGGTGTGATCGTTTGCTGTTAGGCCCGAAAAATAATCCCGCAGATCACTCACCATCTGAATGTTGATGGCGTTCAGTGACTCAGGGCGGTTGAGTGTCAGCCAGTCGACCTGGCCACGACGGTCGATGTGCAGGGTTTCGAAAGTGGGAGCCTTTGCGTGGGCTTCTGCCGGGGTTATGGTCATAGGGGTGCCTTCGACGTCTTAATGCGTTGGGGGTAGAGTAAAGGGAACGCCCGGTATGGGGAAATCGGTGGAGCAAAAATTATGAGCGAAGCACTAGTGGGCGCAACGGCAGCCGGATTATCTGCGCAGGCGGCAAGTGATCCTTATTCCCTTGAGCTTGGCCAGATTGATGTCTCTGACCCCACGCTGTACGAGCACGACAAACTGTTTGGCTTTTTTGAACGCTTGCGCAACGAAGACCCGGTGCACTATTGCCCGGATTCGCCCTTTGGTCCGTTTTGGTCGATCACCCGCTTCAAAGACATCATGGCGGTTGACATGGACCATGAAACTTTTTCATCTGAGCCTGCCATCTTGCTGGGTGACCAACCCGAAGACTTTGAGTTTGTAAATTTCATTGCGCTCGATCCGCCGCTGCATGATGTGCATCGCGCCGCCGTATCCGGTGTGGTTGCGCCACGTAACCTTGCTGACCTAGAGTCGGTGATTCGGTCCCGTGCTGCCGAGATCCTCGATGGTCTGCCCGTGGGCGAGAACTTTAACTGGGTTGAGCGGGTCTCGATTGAGTTAACCACCCAAATGCTCGCCACTATTTTTGACTTTCCGTTCGAAGATCGCGCCAAGCTCACGCACTGGTCAGATGTCTCCATTGCCACACCCGAAATTACTGGCGGTACAGACATTACCGAAGAGTATCGACGCGCACAGATGGAAGAATGCATCGCGTACTTCGCCCGTCTGTGGCAGGAGCGCGCCGGGCAGCCGCCGAAGTATGATTTTCTGTCGATGCTCGCCCACAACAAAGACACCAACAGCATGATCGAACGACCGATGGAGTTCCTTGGTACGTTGATGTTGTTGATTGTTGGAGGCAACGATACCACCCGTAACTCGATTTCTGGCGGCGTGGTTGCGCTTAATCAAAACCCGGACGAATACGCCAAGCTGCGGGCAAACCCTGAGCTCATTCCAAACATGGTGTCTGAAATTATTCGGTGGCAAACCCCGCTAATGCACATGCGCCGTACGGCTGCGAAAGATGTGGAGTTTGGCGGCAAACAGATTAAAAAGGGTGACAAGGTGGTTATGTGGTATGTGTCGGGTAACCGGGACGAGACCATGATAGAGCGCCCCAACGAGTTTTTAATTGATCGCGAGCGGGCCCGGCAGCACCTCTCGTTCGGTTTTGGTGTGCATCGCTGTATGGGCAATCGACTCGCGGAAATGCAACTGCGGGTGCTGTGGGAAGAAATCATGGCGCGGTTTGAGTTTGTTGAGATGGTGGCTGAGCCGGTGCGAGTGCGCTCTAACTTTGTTCGTGGCCTGGCTGATTTGCAGGTTCGGCTGCATCCACGCAAAGCTTGATCTGAAACCCTTCGAATGAGTGATCTCGCTGAACATTTTGCAGGCAAGGTGGCCATCATTACCGGCTCGGCGGTAGGCATTGGGCGCGGTGTTGCGGTAACGCTTGCGCGCTTGGGTATGAATGTTGCTGCGCTTGATGTTGACGTTGCCAATAACGCGGAGACAGCGCGACTCGTAACTGCAGCCGGTGCCCAATGCCTTGCCATTGAGTGTGACGTTGGCGATAAGCACGCCGTTAAGGCGGCTGTCGATGCGGCAGCTGAGAAATTTGGTGGCCTGCACTTGCTTATCAATAATGCGGGTTATTGGGATAACTCGGCCTTAATCCAGGGCAGTTACGAATCGCAAACGGCGGCATTTGATCGGGCGATGAACGCCAGTGCATTGGGTTCCTATTACTGCATGCGTGCAGCGGTGGATCACATGCGGGCCAGCGGCGGGGGCAACGTGATTGGCATGATCACTGATCACATCAAACCTGGTTACTACATTACCGGTTTGCCTGCAGTGGGTTACGACTGTGCCAAGTTTGCCATGTGGCGGCAGACGGAAACCTGGGCGCAAGAACTCGCTGAACATAACATTCGGGTTAACGGGCTGTGCTTTGGCGCGGTGGATACCCCGATGCTGCGCGCGGTGATTGATGAGATGTACGCGACGGCTATGGAGCCTGAAGATATTGGCCAGGCAGTGGTGAACATTGTGTCCCACGGGGCTGGTGGACCCACTGGCGAAACCTGGTTGGTCGCGAAGACCCACGAGCCGCGTGCAACCGGCCTGACGGAGATTGCGGCGCTGGCGCCTTAAGTTGGGTTGAAAGCTAGGTTGAAAGCTCGCTTAAAACTCTGCCGCTAGAGCGACACCGG
>CAZSYU010000016.1:0-60816 GCA_964611345.1 uncultured Pseudomonadales bacterium | reverse complement strand
CTTGCGGCGCTGAGAATACCGGTCCGGTACGATCGACGAGCCCCTGAAAAAGTTGCATGCGGCCAGCGTGGGCGGCAACGCTGTGTTCATAGGCTGGGACGTTGGCCAGTGGGCCCTCGGTGCCGTAGCCTGTGATGTGACAGAACACCAGGTGTGGATGTCGTTGTGCCAGGCTTTCGCCATCAAGTCCGCGTCGCTTGAGGCTGTTGATGCGCCAGTTGCAAACGAGCACATCGGCACCAGCACACAGGCTGTGGAGTTGTTCCAGACCTTCCGGGTTCTGCAGGTCGAGTTCGATATAACGCTTGCCACGCTGCCACATGGGGGCTGCCGGCAAGGTTGCGAATGGCACGGCTGCGCCGGATTTGTGGATCACCAAGACTTCAGCACCAAAATCGGCCAGCATCATGGTGGCAAGCCCACCGGCAGGGCCCAGCGTCAGGTCGATAACCCGTATTGCGTCGGTGTGCGCTGCGGGCCCCAGTGCGGTATTGGCCATTTTCTTGTCTCTCCCAGCTCTTAGCTCCCGAGCCTTAACTACTGATTACATTGGCATTGCAACGCTCGTTCATGTTCTCACTATTCCGGTGTTTAAACGCGCTAGTCTTTGTACCTGAAGTTGAGTGAGGTTAGCAGATGGCATTGCGGCAGTTCTTGCAATCCGTAGCGTCGGGTACGGCGAGTAGCCTCCGGGTGACTCGAGCTAGTGTGACCCACATAAAAAGTCGCGACTGGCAACAGCAGTTGCAGACTCTGTTACGCCTGAAAGACGAATCAAGCATGTTGCAGCTCGCGATGGAGCTACTCGATATCTACGAGGGCTTCACCCCCGACGAGCAACTTGCGTTCTTCAACCATCTGCTCGAGAACTTCCGCGCGAGCGCGGATGGTCTGGCTGCCGCGATCGCAGCCTACCAAGACGACCCCAGCCCCTTGAACGTACAGAAACTCAATGCAGCCAGCGTGCCTGACCGGCGGGCGCTGTTTGAGATATTCAACATGACAGCCGGTGGTACGGCGCGGTTGGTGCAAATGCGAGCCGATCTGCTCGGCTTTTTACGCGAGCATAAAGAGTTGAAGGCGCTGGACAATGATCTGCAGGTACTCTTTTCTGCCTGGTTTAATCGGGGGTTTTTGTCGCTTGAACGGATTAGCTGGGAAACACCTGCGTTTGTGCTTGAGCGGCTGATGAAGTACGAGGCCGTGCACAAGATTGCGGGCTGGAATGACTTGCAGAAACGCGTTTCAACGGGTCGGCGCTGTTATGCGTTTTTCCACCCGGCCTTACCGCATGAGCCTATTATTTTTGTGCAGGTGGCACTGGTTGCGGAAATGTCGTCGTCGGTCGATGAGATCATCCGCAGCGAGCAACCGCCTGTTGACGAGGCCGCCGCAAACACAGCCATCTTTTACTCCATTAGCAACTGTCAGTCTGGTTTGCGGGGAATCGCCTTCGGTGACCTGCTGATCAAACAGGTTGTTGAGCAAATCAAGGTGGACCTGCCGAACATACAGACCTTCGCCACACTGTCGCCCGTGCCTGGCTTTGGTAAGTGGTTAGCGAACGCGGATACGGCCGATGACTTGCCGGCACTGTCTGCTGCAGAAACAGAACTGCTCAAGGTGTTACTTGCGGAGGGTGAGGTCTGCTGGCCGGATGACGAGGCGCAATGCGCAGGGCTTGAGCCCTTGCTGAAACGTCTCTGCGCCCACTACATGGTGTCCGCCAAGTCGGGCCGGCAACCGTTTGACCCGGTGTCGCGCTTTCATCTGCGTAATGGCGCCCGACTCGATCGGCTGAACTGGCTGGGTGATCGCTCAGCAAAGGGGCTCGCCGAATCCCACGGGTTGCTGGTGAACTATGTATATGACCCGCAGGCCGTCACACGGAACCACGAACGCTATGTTTACGACAACGAAGTGATTTGCAGCAAGGCCGTTCTTAGCTTGGCAAAACAATAGCGGCTTTTCGTCTACAATCGGGGCATGTGCACCGACCATGACGTAGAAAACAACACCGCTAGTCCCGATCCACGGGACGGCTACCGTCGGGTCACCAACTGGCCGCAGTACGCCCCCGAGATGCACTTTGAGATGGGTTCAGGTGTGGCAGTTGATGCCGCTGGTGTGATCTACCTGTTTACCCGCGACATCGAGCATTGGGCAACGCATCCCCTGGCCATGAGCCAGAAGATGGGCAAGAGCAGTATTTCGATGTTTAACCGCGAGGGTGAGTATCTTGGCAAATGGGGGCCGTCCGATGAGCCCGGCTTTGCGCTGGGTGCCCACACCCTGTACATCGAAACAGACGGCATGTTCTGGACCACAGATCGAGACGGCCACACCGTCAAAAAGTACAGCCCGGATGGTGAGTTGTTGTTAACGCTTGGCACCTTTGGTGAATGGGGTTGTGATGCGACGCATTTCAATGGACCAACAGCAGTAGTACAGCAGGCAAATGGCAATATTGTGGTAGCCGACGGTTACTGGAATTCGCGACTGGTCTGGTTTTCGCCCGAAGGCGAATTTATCAAAAGCTGCGGTAGCTGGGGTCGTGGGCAGTGTCAGTTCAATACGCCCCATGCATTGGCGGAAGACTCTCAGGGCAGGTTGTTGGTGGCTGACCTTTGTGGGGGCAACTTCCATGACTACATGACGGTGCCTGGGCAAATCTCGCCGGAGCGTACTTCAGTGGCAGAGGGTTGCCAGCATCGAATACAGATTTTATCGGCGGATGGTGACTACATCGACGAGTGGACGCACATCACGCCACTCAGCATTGCGACCTACGACGACAAAATTTATGCAAGTGACAAGATGAGCAATCTGGTGGTGCTCAGTGAGTCTGGCGAAGAGTTAAGTCGGGTTGACGACATTGCAATTTATATTCACCAGCTTGCCATGGACGCCCATGGCGATCTTTATACCGCGTCGGTGTATCCCGAGCACGCCGGCGAGAAGCGCGGGCCGGAGGGGCCTTCGCATCACCGCTGGACCCGACAGGGTTTGGCTGAATGAAAAGGCATATCTGAAGAATAAGAAGGGGAGAGAGTAGAGTGATTATTGTAGTAGCCGCATTAGAGTTTGAAGACCAAGCTGCGCGCGACAAAGCCGTTGAGCTAACCCGCGATGTACAGATGGCGACGAGGGTTGAGGAGGCGGGTTGTCAGGACTACTGTTTTGCCGCCGACCCATCAGTACCCACCCGCGTGCAGGTGTATGAGTTGTGGGATGACAGTGAATCGCTTGCGGCCCATTTCAAGCACCCCAACTACGACAAGATGGTTGAGTTGCTGGGGGATGCGGGCATTAAAGAGAGTGTCAATCAGGCCTACCTGGTTGAGCGCGGCGAGCCGGTGTACGGACCGAACGGCGAAAAGAAAGAAGCGTTTTTCTCCTGATGGGCGCGCACAGCAGAGTACTCACGAACGCGCGATTGTTCGCGGCGGTGGATGAGAGCGTTATTGACGACGCGGCGGTGTGGATGGAGGCGGGTAAGATTCGCTACGCCGGCCCGGCCGCGCAACTGCCGGCTGACGCTCCAGATGCACAGGCTCCAGATGCACAGATAGAAGATGTGGCAGGCAAATTTGTGATGCCTGGAATGACCGAAGGGCACGCCCATTTGTCCTTCGCGGACAGTTCACCGTTTGCCATCGGCGATGTCTCTGTCGAAGAGGCGACAATTACCGCGGTTAATAACGCGAAACTAATGTTGCGCAGCGGGTTTACCTCGGCGGTTAGCTTCGGTTCTACCCACAGCATCGATGTGGCGCTGCGCGCTGCCATTGCCAATGGAAAAATTGACGGGCCAAGATTGCTGGCGGCGGGCCAGGACCTCGGTGCAACCGCGAGCAATGTCGACTCTCCCGGAGCGCTCAGTCAGATCGCGGATGGACCCTGGGCGTTGCGCCGTGCAGTACGTGAGCAACGCAAGCTGGGCGTAGACATCGTTAAAGTGTTCATTGATGGCGAGGCGATTAACCCGACAAACCCACCCGGTGAACTCGCGTTTACCGATGAAGAAGTGAATGCCGTGGTAGATGAGGCCAAGCGTCGTCGACTGCGGGTGGCTTGTCATGCGCGTTCCGCCGCGGCGGTGAAGCAGGCCGTCCGAGCAGGCGTTGAGTTGATTGGGCACGCCAACTACGTTGATGACGAGGCCGTGGACATGCTGGCGGGTGTTAATGATCAGGTATTTATTAGCCCCGCCATTGCCTGGGAGATTAACTATCTGGAGAAATGCGGCACGCTTGGCATCGACCGGCAAACAGTGATTGACCAGGGCTATCAGGCTGAGTTGGAAGCCTCGCAGGTTGCCATCGAGAAACTTCGGGCCGCAGATGTGAAACTGGTGATTGGTGGCGATTACGGCATCAGCATAGCGCCGCATGGCACCTACGCGCAGGACATCGAATTTTTTGTCGACTACTTTGACATGCGACCGGGCGAGGCGCTGCTGTGCGCTACCCGCAACGGTGGGTTGTCGGCCGACCCGTCTGGTGGCCGAGGCACGCTTGTTGAGGGGTCGCTTGCAGACCTGTTAGTCGTTGACGGTGACCCGCTGGCTGATGTCCGAGTGCTGCAGAACCACGCGAAAATCAGTGTCTATAAGGGTGGTCAGGTGGTGACTCATTGAGTGCTGAACCACGTATCGCAGAACTCTGCGAAGAGCTCACGCAAACCTGGTACGAACAGATTCCACTGTCCAAAGCGATGGGGGTGGAGCTTGTGGCGTTCGAAAATAACGTGCTCACCGTTGCCGCTGATCTCGAACCCAACATCAACCTGCATGGCACTGGTTTTGCCGGCAGTCTGTATGCCATAAACGCACTCTGTGGCTGGTCGATGGTGCATCTGCAATTGCAGTTGCGGGAATTGAGTGGCTCCATTGTGCTGGCCGATGCCCGCATTAACTATGCGCGCCCGGCGCGCGAACGTATCGTCTCGGTGTGCGATTTTGGTGAACAGGTCAGCGCCCTGGATAAATTGGCCGATACGGGCAAGGCGCGCTTCACCCTGACGTCAACCATTGCCAGTGGCGGCAAACCTGCGGCCACCTTTGAAGGTGACTATGCGGTGTTGCGGTCCCATTTAAATCCCAAGTAAACGCCTCAGGCTTTTTTCCCAACAGTGCTCAGTCCGCCCTCGCGAGGGCTTATGATCCGCACTTCGTCAGCAGTGTTCTCCAGGTGCATTGCCGCGATCTGCCAGCCGTGCTGCGCGCTGGATACACAGGTGTCGTGATAGGTGCCAATAAACATGTACAGGCGATGTTCTGGCGTTGAGTGCCAGGCTTGCAGATAGCTCGTCATGGTGGCCTTGCCGCCGTTGCCCGCAGCGTCTGGGAGGGACTCAACCTCCACGACATGGGACCCGACGAGATGTTGGGTTGCGTCGTATTCTTCCAATGCTCCTTCAACGACATCTACCCAGGCATCCGGGCCAGTGACCGGGTCGATGCCTGCGGCGCCGAGGGTCGCATCGGCGGTGAAAATGCGGTGGTAGATCGCTCGCCCTTCGGCAATACCTTCTGGCGTGGTGCGGCCTATGGCATCGGTCGCTCGGGCATATAGGTTTCGCAGTTCGGTAATCTGCGCTTTGGCGATGGTGGTTGCGAGTAGTTCATCCATTGGCATGCGTATCCCCTCTCTTGGCTGCTCTTCTTGGCTACGGTTGATGGTAGCGCGGATGGTAGTGCTGCGTGACCGTGAAATAACTGTAACGCGTTTCAGAAATAGCCCGATACCTCACTTAATGGTATATTTCCGAAGTATCGAGAGCACACAAATTGACAGGAGTTTCGCCATGGCCGAGGCCGTAGACATCAACAGCGCAAGCGCGGACGCCCAGGAAATGGCCGCTATTATGCAGCGGGCCAGGGCGGCGCAGGCGCAAATCGAAGATTATTCCCAAGAGCAGGTTAACGAACTGATTCGCGGCATGGTCTGGAGCTGTTGCCAGCCGGGTGTTGCTGAAGAGATTGCCCGCCACACCCTGGAAGAAACCCAGCTGGGTGACTACAACGGCAAGTTCCTCAAGATCAATACCAAGACGCGCGCCGCCCTCATGGACATTATTGACGATGTCTCTGTTGGCATTCTGGAAGAGGACACCGAGCGCAACATCATCAAGATCGCCAAGCCCGTTGGTGTGATCGGTGCGTTGTCGCCGTCTACCAACCCGGAGGCTACTCCGGTCATCAAGGCGATCAACGCGGTTAAAGGCCGCAACGCCATTGTTATTGCGCCACACCCGCGTGCCAAGCTGACCAATAAAATGATCATCGACAACATGCGCGCAGCTTTGGTTGCCTTGGGCGCACCTGCTGATCTGGTGCAGGACGTAGGCACCGTAAGCATCGAGCGCACCGAAGAACTCATGAAGCAGTGCGACCTTATTCTTGCAACCGGCGGCGCCGGCATGGTGAAGGCCGCTTACTCCAGTGGCACACCAGCCCTGGGTGTGGGTGCCGGTAATGCGGTGATCACTGTGGACGAAACCGCTGATCTTGATGACGCGGCAGAGAAAATCCGCATTTCAAAGACCCTCGATTTAGCGGCGTCCTGTTCGTCGGATAACTCGGTGATTGTCGTCGAGTCGGTTTACGACGCCATGGTTGAAAAGCTCGTCGCGCAAGGTGGCTACGTTGCGAAAGAAGGCGACTACGAAAAGATTGCCAAGGTGCTCTGGGATGAGCATGGCCATTTGAACACCAAGGCCGTTGTGCTCGCGCCACAGGTGTTGTGCAAAATGGCGGGCGTAGATATTCCCGATGACCGCCTGTTCATCATCATGCCGGAGACCGGCGCCGGACCAGATCACCCGTACTCGGGTGAGAAGCTGTCTGTGATTATGGCGTTCTACAAGGTCAAAGACATTGATGAGGCTATTGCACTCACCAACCGCATTCAGGAATACCAGGGCATGGGCCACTCCTGTGGTTTGTACAGCACCTCTGAAGAGAACATTCTGAAGATGGGCTTTGGCACCAAGACATCACGCGTCATGGTTAACCAGCCACAGGCGGCTTCCAATAGCGGCAATCTCTGGAACGGCATGCGCCAGACGTTTTCACTGGGTTGTGGTTCCTGGGGTGGCAATTCCACCAACGAGAACATCAACTGGAAGCACCTGATCAACGTAACCTGGATCTCGAAGCCGCTCGCAACGCCAAAAACCCTTCGCGCTGATGAAGAGCTGTTTGGTGATGTGATCAAAAAGCTCGCTTAATCAAGCCGATTGAGTGAGCAGCTATTGAGTGAGTAGCTATTGAGTAACAGCGACGACTACGCGCCGCCGGCGGCTGATCTGTCCGACTGGCGAGCGCTTGCCGACAAGGCAACTCGAGGTGCTGGTGCAGAGTCGCTGTTCACCCCAACGCCGGAAGGCGTAACACTTAAACCCCTCTACACGGCAGCCGACACCGAAGCGCTGCCCTTTGCAGATACTCTGCCTGGCATTGAACCCTTTGTGCGTGGCCCGCAGGCTACGATGTACGCGGGCCGCCCGTGGACAATTCGACAGTATGCGGGATTTTCAACCGCCGAGGAATCTAACGCGTTTTATCGGCAGGCCCTTGCCGCAGGTGGCCAGGGGGTATCGGTCGCTTTTGATCTCGCCACCCATCGCGGCTATGACTCCGACCACCCCAGAGTAAGTGGTGACGTTGGCAAAGCCGGTGTAGCTATCGACTCCGTCGAAGACATGAAGATACTGTTCGACGGCATTCCGCTCGACAAAGTCAGCGTGTCGATGACCATGAATGGCGCGGTGCTGCCTGTTTTGGCAGGTTATATAGTGGCGGCCGAAGAGCAGGGTGTCGCGACTGACGCTCTGGCAGGCACCATTCAAAACGACATTCTGAAAGAGTTTATGGTGCGCAACACTTATATCTATCCGCCGGCACCGTCCATGCGCATTGTGGGTGACATCATCGCCTATGCCACAGAAAATATGCCGCGGTTTAACACCATCTCTATTTCCGGCTATCACATTCAAGAGGCCGGAGCCGACGCGGCGCTGGAAATGGCGTACACGTTGGCCGATGGCAAGGAATACATCCGCACGGCACTGGCTGCGGGCCTCGATATCGACCAGTTTGCGCCAAGGCTGTCGTTCTTTTGGGGTATCTCCATGAACTTTTATATGGAGATCGCAAAGTTACGCGCCGCACGGTTGTTGTGGGCGAAGATTGTTGATGAGTTTAAGCCGACCAACGTCAAATCGAAGATGTTGCGCACGCACAGTCAAACATCAGGCTGGTCACTCACCGAACAGGACCCCTACAACAATGTGGTGCGCACCACCATCGAGGCGATGGCGGCGGTGTTTGGTGGTACCCAGTCGCTGCACACCAATTCGCTTGATGAGGCGATTGCGCTGCCCACCGAGTTTTCGTCCCGCATCGCCCGCAATACCCAACTCGTTATTCAGGAAGAGACCGGCATCACCGACGTGGTCGATCCCTGGGGCGGCTCGTACATGATGGAGAGCCTGACCCAGCAGCTTGCTGATCGTGCCTGGGCGCTCATCGAAGAAGTCGAAGAACTTGGTGGCATGGCGCAGGCCATTGAGTCGGGCGTGCCGAAGCTGCGCATTGAAGAGTCTGCCGCCCGTAAGCAGGCGCGCATTGATCGTGGTGAAGATGTCATTGTTGGGGTGAACAAGTACCAGCTCGAAGACGAAGAAGAGGTGGATATTCTCAACATCGACAACGCCGCAGTCCGCAGTGCCCAGATCGCGCGGCTTGAGACTATTCGGAAGTCGCGTGACGATGCAAAGGTAGATGCGGCTTTGCAGGCCCTAACGGCTGCCGCCGAGTCGGGTACTGGCAATCTGTTGGCGCTCGCCGTGGAGGCGACCCGCCTGCGCGCAAGCGGTGGCGAGATTTCCTACGCGCTGGAGCAGGCCTATGGCCGCTACAACGCCGAAACGCGCACGGTGACCGGTGTGTACGGCAGCGCCTATGCTGAAGATGATGAGTGGCTGCAGTTACAGGCAGACATAGAGGCGTTTGCCGCCAGTCACGGTCGCCGGCCGAGCATGCTGGTATCGAAGATGGGTCAGGACGGCCATGATCGTGGCGCTAAGGTGATCGCCAGCGCGTTTGGCGACGTGGGTTTTGATATTGACCTCACGCCGATGTTTTCAACCCCTGCGGAAGTGGCCCAGCAGGCGCTGGCGAGCAATGTCCATGTGGTTGGGGTGTCGTCCCAGGCGGCGGGGCACACGACCCTGGTGCCTGAGTTGATTGTCGAACTGCGACGCGCCGGCGCGCATCATGTGCAAGTGGTGGTGGGTGGCGTGATACCGCGCAAGGACTATGATTTTCTGCTGCAGACCGGTGTGAAGGCCGTGTTTGGTCCGGGTACCAAGATCCCGCTAGCCGCGCGCGAGGTGTTTGAGCACATTGTGGCTGGTGTTGCTTCCAGTTCTTCCGAGTAGGGCAGGGGGAGAGCGCGCCCATGTACTATGACAGTGAAGTGGGTAAAGACAGCAAAGACGGACCGGGTCTGCCGTTTAATCCTTTCAAGGCACTGGTTGCCCCTCGGCCCATTGGCTGGGTAACGACACTGTCGCCAACAGGCACAGTTAACCTCGCGCCTTACAGCTATTTTCAGGCTGTTGCGGATAGTCCGGACATTGTGATGTTCAGCGCAACACCTGCATTGACCAGCACCGACAAAGGTCCGCGCTTTGGTAATGAGCGCAAAGACTCTGAGCGCAACGCAGTTGCCACTGGCGAGTTTGTGTGCAATCTGGTTTCGTACGATTTACGCGTAGCGATGAATGAGACTTCAGCGCACTTGCCCAGCGACGAAAGCGAAGTGCCACGTTCTGGTCTTGAAATGGCGGCATCAACCAGGGTGCGACCGCCGCGCGTTGCCGCCGCACCCGCAGCGCTTGAGTGTGTGTTCACTGATAGCCAGTCAGTCAAACATCGTGGCGGCGAGCATCGTTATCGTATGGTGTTTGGTGAAGTAGTGGGTATTCATATCAACGATAAATTCATCCGCGATGGCCGTGTGGATACCGCCGCCATGCAGATTTTGACGCGCATGGGTTACGATGAGTACGCCGTGCTGGAAACGGCGTTTAGTATGGCCCGCCCCGACAATGACCCCATGCTCAGTGGCTTTTTAAAGCGTTAACCCTGGCGCGGGTTCAAACTCAAGTTATTAACCAGGGAGTCTGCGTATGTCTGCAAATCCATTCAGTCTCGAAGGCCAGGTGGCTGTGGTCACAGGTGCCGGTAAAGGTATTGGCGAAGGTATTGCGTTGTGCCTCGCGAGCGCCGGTGCTGATGTAGCGCTCGCAGCCCGCAACGGCGCTGATCTTGAGCGCGTAGCTGAGCAGGTGCGAGCTCTTGGCAGGCGCGCACTGGTCGTGCCCACTGATGTCACTGAGGGTGCACAGCTACAACATCTTGGCGCTTGTGCAAAAGCCGAGCTTGGTGCCATCGACATTTGGGTAAGTAATGCGGGGGGCTTGCCCGATGCAACCCCGCGCTATCTAACCCGCACCCCCGAAGACAAATGGGACGCCCAGATGGATCTCAATTTGAAAGCGGTGTGGGCCAGTGCCGTGGTTGCCGCAGAGCATATGGAGAGCGGCAGTCTGATCAATATTTCGAGTCGCGCGGCACAGGGTGCGTCGATAAAAAATGGGCCCTATGCGGCGTCTAAAGCGGCAGTAAATAACCTGACCCAAACGCTCGCCATAGAGCTCGCGCCGAAAATCCGGGTCAACGCGGTCGCGCCCGGGCCAATACCCACAGAGAACTTCAACCAGTCGACCAATTTTGCTGACGATGTGCCGCTCGAGAAGCAGATGCGCGTGCCATTAGGCCGCATGGGCCGACCCGACGACATAGGGAATGCCGTGGTGTTTATGGCGAGTGCTGCCTCCAGCTGGGTAACCGGGCAGTGTTTGTATATTGCAGGTGGTCTCTAGCGCTGCAGGCTAAGGGCGAACGCGCTCTATAAGTGTCCGCTGTCGCTGCTCGACCCGTCGGCTGATTGGGCGGTTGGCTTGCCGGGTCGTTGAATCGCCTGGGACATATCAGGGTTGTTGCCGACCCAGTTACACAGCTGGGGATCAGCCTGTTTGATATCGCCAGAGATGTGCTGACCCCACCGGGTAAACACGCCGATGCTGTTGCCGTTGGTCAGGCGAATGTTGCCGTCTTCATCGCACTGATACAGCGTATCCCGATCGAAGGGATGGGTCATGCTGGCCATGGCTTACTCTCCAATCCATTCGGTGAGCTTTTCGTGCAGCCAGCGCACCTTGGACTCTTGGTAGCCAGACAGCACGATGCCTTTTTGATAGGTGGTTTCGAGACCCCACTGCACCTTGGGCATGTTGAACGAGTCTTGATCGAACACTTTGCCCAGATACCCCAGCGCGCTTGACCAGGATTCGTCTTCGTTGAGTATGCGCAATTCGGCCGGTGGTGGCCGGTCGCCTTCGAAGGGCGATAGCAAGATGCATTCCATGATCGCGCTGCGATGGTCGTTGCCGTTGGGACGGAACCGATACACGATGCCGTTGAACGCACCCCACGGGTGAAAGTTGGGGAACAGGGTGTAGTCGATGCTATCGAGCAGTTCGGCGTCACAGTAGGTGTCTACCCGGTCGCCTGCGATCTCGCGCAGATTGTCGCGGCTGCGGTTGGCCATGAACTCGCGCATGCGCATGCCGTCGGGTACTTCTGGTACCTCCGCATCGTGGTCGAGATCCATGAGGGTTCGTAGCATGTCAGCGTTGCTGACTTCATAGTCGAGCAACGGGCTATGGGTGGAACCCGGGGTGATAACGCGTGCGCAGTTGTCCCAGACATCGACCTGGCTGTTAACGTCGCCAAGGCTGCGGAGAATTTGCGGGTGGGTGCCACTGACGTGGTAGGCCTCGCAGAACGCTTCCTGGGCGATCTTCCAGTTGCAGGGCATTACCTTCATGACGTGGGCAGACTTGTATAGACCGCCGAGGTTCCAGCGTTCAAACTGGGGCGCCAGATCTTTTATAAAGTCAGCAAACGGCGCGCAGTTTTGGTCCGGGTTGATAAAAATAAACCCAGCCCAGATAGCAACCGGCAAATCGGGCAGGGAAAAATCATCCTGATCAATCTGCGGGAAATCCCAGCCAGCGGGAATGTCCTGCAACTTGCCGTCGAGTTTCCAGCAGAAACCATGAAACGGGCAGCGCAGTTCGGTGGCGTTGCCGTCGAATTCTTTCAACATGCGGCCGCGATGCAGACAGGCGTTGGGGTAGGCCTTGATCTCGCCGGTTTCGGTGCGCAATACCAGAAAGGACATGCCAGCGATGTCATAGCGGTAATGATCGCCTACTTCGGCGATGTCCTCCTCGCGGCAGGTGAATTGCCAGACTTTACGCCAGACATGCTCAACCTCTTTGTCGTGGTATGCCTTGGTGGTATAGCGCTCAACGGAAAACTCATGCAAACCCATATCTTTTGGCGATTGCAGCCGCAGTACATCAGGAACGGTATGGGAGTCCTGATCCAGGAGTTCCTGATAGGTGATGCCCGGTGATCGGGGCATAGTCTCAGGATCCAGGGGTTTGTACGCTTCGGCCATGTTTCTCTCCGCTCTTTCCTAGCCGTTAAATGTACCAGACCTGCAGGCGCTGTTGCAGCAGTCTTCAGCCAACACAAGGTTCATTGATCCGGCACTGCGGGGTCTGCAAGCTGATTGTAAAATGGTACTCTCGGTAGCCTTCTAACGCCTAGGAAAGAGGCTGGGTGATTCACTGATGATCGGCACAACAATCGATCAATACCGCATCGAGGAGCGCCTCGGAGGCGGTGGTATGGGCGAGGTGTTCAAAGCTCGCGATCTGGAGCTCGAACGCAGTGTTGCCATTAAATGCGTGCGTCCAGATCTGTCGGACCTGGACGATGTTACGGTGCGATTTCGTGCTGAAGCCCGCACGCTGGCGGGCCTTGCGCATTCAAACATCGCAACGGTATTTCGGTTTTTCCCGCACGACGGCACGTTGTTTCTGGTCATGGAATATATTTCTGGCAAGCCGTTTGGCGACCTGCTGCGAGACCACGGCGCGCAACCACCCGATGAGGTGGTGAGACTGCTGTCGGAAACCCTGGCGGGCTTGGGGTATGCCCACGACAACAAGGTGGTGCATCGCGATATCAAACCCGGCAATCTGATGCTCGACCGCCATAACACCGTTAAGGTGCTCGATTTTGGCATTGCCCATTTGCTCGATCAAAGTCGTATAACGCAGTCGGGTAGTGTGCTGGGCACACCTGCCTACATGGCACCTGAGCAGGTGCTGGGACAACCGGTCGATGGCCGCACCGACCTCTACGCCCTCGGTGTTGTGTTGTTTGAGATGTTAACTGGCAAATTGCCGTTTCAAGCAACAAGCCAGTTCGAGTTAATGCGAGCGCATCTCGAAACCGAGCCACGAACGCTAAAAGACATGGCTGACACTGTCCCGTTGCCCTTGCAGGAAACGGTGGTGCGCGCGTTGGCGAAAGAAAGCGATGATCGCTTTCAAACGGCTGCTGAGTTTTCTACGGCGCTGGAACTTGCTCTGAACGAGTCTATTGGTGACGGTTACGAGCCGGGCACGATTGTCAATGCGGCTCGGTCACCCGTAAAGGTGGCCGTTAGCGTAGCGGATCCGCTGCCAACAGCGGTGTCTGACTCGGCTGCACCGGAGGCAACGGCTGCGGCTGCGACATCTCCCGCTTCTGCGACCTCAGTATCAGCTGGTACCGCAGCGACTGAAGTTCGTTCTGTGGGCGAGATGCCAACGTCGATAGAGATTGTGTTGCCGCCACCCAAGAAGGCGGCAGGTTACGGACTTGCTGCGGCTCTTTTAGTGGGATTGGGTGTGCTGATTGCCGGCTTGAGCGGCGGTGACGATAGCGTCTCCTCCGAGTCGCGAACGCAGCCGATTGCACAAAGTGAGCAGCCCAACACAGGCGCAAGCGAACAACCAGACGCTGTTGCTGACAACGCCGCCAGTTCCATTCTCGGTGGACCAGCTGTTGTCGAGGGTGTTGTCGAGGAAGTGGTAGAAGTGGTGAAGGCACCGCTACCCACAAAACGATCCGCGAGTGCAACGCCCCCGAAACAAACGCGGACTGTCACTAAGACAGCACAACCTGCCCCAGCACCTGTCAGAGCGGTACCAGCGCCACAGCCACGTGCGTCCAACAGTCTCTACGCCGTGCGTGCAACCAAAGTGTCAGCTCACGAACGCCAACGCACGGGATTCCTGGCGCGGTCTGCAGGCTATAACGGCAGCTTTACGTTGTCAGCGCCGCAGGGCGCGCAACCGCTACAGATTGAAGAGTTCATTGAGGTTTATCGCGATGGTGTGCAGTTGTCACGCCAGCTCGTTCATTCGCAGAGTCGTCGGCCTGGTCGATTCAAGAGCAAGCAGCGTATTCCCGGGCTCAAAGAGCTGCCGGCAGGCAACTATCGACTCCGTCTGGTTTTCGAGTCTGAAGGCCGTAGTTTGGGTAACCACGAGTGGTCACTGGTGGTTACTGGCTGAGCGTTTGGGGCTAAACAGATCTGAGGTTAAACAGAAATGAGGTTTGCGGTTGCTAGCTCAGTTTCCCCCAGTACCTGGTTTTTAGTGCGGACAAATTCCACGAAATCACCGACAACAACCTGCCAGACGTACATGCGTGTGACCCCTTCCATCGCCTGGGTAAAAGGGCTGAAGCCCATCGGTACAATGTGAAACTTGCCCTCCAGAGCGCGGCGCGCGCCGTTCTCGTCAACCAGACCATAAGTTTCGATAAATTGCAGATAGTCAGCGAGTGCGCTGCTGCTGATGATGTCGATAAAGGCGACGGATGACTCTTGCTGGATACCAAGCCGTTCTATGAGTTGGGCGGGGAACAGGCCACCGGTCCAGCGTGCGTTAATTTCGATAACAATCAGTTCGTGCGCGGAGTCTGTTTGCGTCTGGTCTTGTGTTCGGGAGCGAATGAAAAAATCGATACCGCAGTTGAAGCCGTGCGGTGATGCGTAACCCAGTTCACGCACGTAGTTGCCGACGCGCAAGCAGATCTCCTTCTGCGGCGGCGAAAGTTCTACCTCAGGGCCAAGGTAGTTCCCCACCCACAGACCATCCGCGAAGAGTATTCTGCGAGTGTTAGTGATTTCGACCCGAGTGTCGGTTACGTTAAGATCGACGGTCATTTCTGTGTAGCTGGAAGTATCCAGGCGCTCCTGCAACAACACGGGCAGTGTGTCGGGAAACTCGTCGACATAGGCCTCTGCTTCGGCCAGGGTGGCACAGTGCGTGACGTTGCGAGAACCGGCTAAACCCTGAATCTTGAGCATCACGCCCGCAGGGTAGCGGCGATAAAAATCGGCGCCTGCAGTGGCAAGGGTTGCTTTGCTCACCACCAGGGTTTCGGGCACCGGAATGCCGGCCTGTGGGGCTGTTTGTGCGAAGTGCATTTTTGAGTTCACTTGTTGTGAGAGCTGCCAGGCGCGTTCGCTCTTGTGGAGTGCAAAATTGCTGCCACTCACCATGTATAGATTTACCAGCTGGGTTGCTACTTCGGTTTTTGCAAGCTCTGCATAGAAACCGTCGTCGGGAAAATAGTGATAGTTTGCTCGTGGGATAACGTCGCCAAACAGTGCTTTGAAGTGCTTGCCGTAAAACGCCAGGGCCGCGGCCCAAGGTGCTTGCTGAAAGGTATCGTGGAGTGCGACGTGGTCAGATTTGCGCCCCATATAGATGAGTGCAACCTGCAGCATGGCGGTCAGGGCGACGTTAGCGGCGTGATCAATGCGTTGTTTAGGGGTGAGTTCGGAGAGTTCGAAGTGCAACTCGCAGTCGTCAGCGTACATGGCGAAATAGGTCGATTGGGCTTGCCCCGGTGAGAATGGGCCAATCGGCAAGTTGCTAATGTTCATTTACGTTACCCCCCCCAAGACCCAGCCTACCAGACTCTTGAATTGCCAGCTTCGTCGCTTGGTGGTTAGATTAGGGGGAAGCATTAGTTGTTGGGGAGCACATGCTGGATCGCTACGATTTCTTTCAGATCGCCTATTTTGTCAACGACCTCGAAGCGAGTATTGATCGCTGGGCGAGGATGTTTGGGGCCGGACCCTTTGTTGTTGCGCCGCATCACAAGACCGACAGCTTCAGCTATCGCGGGACAGACGCCGAGGCCGACGTCTCTTACGCCTTCGGTTATTTGGGCGACATGATGATTCAGTTTATTGCCCAGCACGATGAGACACCGTCGATTTATCGCGATATGTATGCCAAAGGTGAAGAGGGCTATCACCACCATGGTGTGCTTGTGAACGACTATGCCGGCGAGAAACAGCGAATCATGGATATGGGGTTTGAGCTTGCGTGCGAGTTGCACGCAGACAACGTCGATGCCTGCTACATAGATACACGTGAGTGGAACGGCGGGTTTACTGAAATTCACGCTGACCCACCACACATACTTGCCGCCTTCGCGGGCTGGCGCCGAGCACACGAACTGCGCAAGCCCGGACAACCAAACATAATGACGCGACCCTGATACGAGCAATAGTGATGAACCACAGTTATGACCAAAAACACTAAAGATCAACAAGCAACCAATACGCCAAATCATTCTTCAGGGCCGGTGCGCTGTCCGCTGGGTCTCGATGACGTTGACCTGTTTTCGCCTGGCGCGCAGGAGTATTGGTATGACGCTTATCCCATATTGCACGATGCAGCGCCGGTGCATCGCATAGAGGGTGAAGGTTATGGTCCGGAAGGTGACGGTTATATTCTGAGTAAATACGAAGATATTGCATTGGTGGTTCGAGATCCGGTTCGTTTTCCACCAACACTGTTTCTCGCGCTCGACAGCATGAAGCAAGACGGCAAGCCGATCGCAGAGCAGGAATTTGTGAATGCCATGATGGTATCGATGGACAGCCTGCGTCCCAACAACGAACTTTGGCGCACACATCGGCAAGAACTTACCGATCCCTGGGTAGGGCCTGGCGCATCCCGGCACGAAGCCATGATTACCAGTGCCGCCAAAGGATTGATCGACAGCTTTTCAAAGCGCGCTCTAGCCGGGGAGAGCATTGATTTTGTCGCCGATTTTGCCCGGCCGTTACCACAAATTGTGATGGCAAATATTCTGGGGTTCCCGCTTGCTGACATTCCCAAACTGGCGGAGTGGGGGAATGCGCAGGTGGCTGCGTTTGTGTTTGGCAAAGGTCACCGCAATGAGATGACCAAGGAACAGACCGAAGCACAGTTTAAAGCGCTCAACGAGTTTCAGGACTACACAGCCGCTGCAATCAATGACCGCCGGCGTGCGCCCAAAGACGACATGATCAGTTTTCTGTGCGAAACCACGTATTCAGGGCTGAATCGCAAGCTAACGGATATTGAAATCAACGGCATTGTTTACGCGATGATGATTGGCGGGCTCGAAACTACGCAGTACGCCATTGCGGAGCAGGCGCAGCTACTCTGCGAGCACCCCGATACCTGGACGCAACTGCAGGGTGATCGCAGTAAACTTCGAGGTTTCACCGAGGAAGGCATGCGCATGCGATCTCCGACGCAGGGCTTGTCGACACGCATCACGAGTCAAGACGAGGTTTTCCAGGGTGTGAAGGTGCCGAAAGGTTCGTTGCTGCACCTGCGCTGGGCGGCAGCCAATGTCGACCCCGATGAGTGGGAATGCCCTTTTGATTTGAACATTGAACGCAAGGCGGTAACGCGCCATCTGGTGTTTTCGCAAGGACCGCGGGTTTGTCCTGGCGCGCAGTTGTCACGGCTAGAGCAGGTAATCGCGTGGGATGCACTGCTTGAACGATTTGGCACCATGAGCTATGCCGATAACAACAGCTTTGAACATCAGCCAGGCATTATGCTGGGCACCCTCGCCTTGAATCTGCATTTTACGGACCGAGGCGCATAGCCATGATTAAGGTGCTGGTGGTTAGCAAGGGTCACGATTACGATCACAGCTCGTTTATGGCGATGTGTGAATCCTTCGAAGGCGTCGAAACGACCTTGGTAGAACATCCGGCCGCGCAGACTGTGTTGGCAAGTGCAGACATCGAGCACTACGACGTCGTGTTTTTTTACGACATGTGCGGCATTCCTGGTATGGAGCTGCCGCACGATAACTCTGCGGGCAGTGGTGCTCCCAGTGCTGCGTACGCACGATCGGTTGAAGCGTTACTCGAGCGTGGTGTGGGCTTGCTGTTGGTTAATCACGCCACCGTAAGTTGGGCGAACTGGCCGTTGTGGCGAGACATCAGTGGGTCGTCGTTTATGCTTGCGGCTGGCGAACTGCGCGGTCAGAGCGTACCTGGTTCCGGGTATCGTGGCGGTCATGGACCGCTGGCAAACGCAACGATTGCATTGTTACCGCAGGAATCCCATCCGGTGCTACAAGAGCTTGACCAGGGGTTTTCCATCACTGACGAGCTCTACCTTAAGACCGATCTGTACGGTCCGCACGTACGGCCATTGCTACGTGGAGCATACGACTTTGTCGACGAAAACTTCACAGCGCCACCACTGGCGGCGGAGGCCGAGCGCGCTAACTGGACACATCCGCCGGGCAGCGACCTGATCGTTTGGGCCAATGCGGCCAAAAACTCACCGGTGGTTGTCTCTGATGTGGGCGACGGACCGCTTGCCTACGACAGTGCGGACTATCGTCGTTTATTGCATAACGCGATCCGCTGGCTTGCCAGTGCAGACGCACGGCAGTGGGCGCAGACTACGACGGGTGGATAAAGCTCTCTATTCGTGTGCCAACGGCAGCTGCTGCCGCTTTGTTCGCTCGAGCCACGGTTTTCATCCCGCCGCTTAACTTGTTGACGTCTCCTAGTTGGTACCAAATGTCGTGCGCAACGTCGTGCTCGGCAAGACCTCCCATACGCTCAAGCCAACGCTCTATGTTGGGGTAGGGCTCGTAGTCTGTGCAGTTGGCGTATTTTGCCTGATTTTGTCCGAGTTCTTCATAAGCGCAGATATCGGCAATGCTTGGGGATTGCGTATGAGCAATCCAGTTACCCGCTGCGAGCCAGCCATCAATAATTCTGAGTGTATTGCGGCAGATTTCTGCGTTGTTTTGCATGCCTGGAAAGGTGTTGCGTTTGAGCCAGTCAGCCCCGGGGTTTTCTATACCAAACACACTGGGCCACAAGGTTTGGCTCCAGTTGATCACCAGCTCGCGTGTGTTGCGGTGGTGAAAGTGCAGGTACTGATTTACCCGGGCGCGGGCTGCCAGGTCTTGTGGCCAGTAATCGTGCCAACGGTGCTTTTCGCACAGATAGATCATAATTGCGGCGCTCTCCCACAGCACCGTCCCTGCATCATCGATGGCAGGGACGGTGCCCCGTGGATTAACACGTGACAAATACTCTGGCGATTTTGCGTCTTTGTTTTGCGAGGTGAGAATGAGCTCGAAGGGCAGTTTGTGCAACAAACACAACCACATCACAGCCCGCACAGGCTGTGAGTTGGGAATGCCGTAGAGTTTCAGCACCTGTGCAAAACGCGCTCGTGGTTCGCGCTATTTACCGGCTCGGCTGGCATCTCTGATCGCGCGAAACTCATCGCCTGGAAGCCAGTTTGGCCAGTCGTCGCCGTCAGCGAGTGCGCGTGCAACGGCGTAGTACACGTCCAGGTCGGCCATTACGCCGGACCAATCCCAGTTGTCGTCGTATTCGTCTTTCGGTCCGTGGTAGCGGTTCTTTGTGTAGTCTTGGGCCGCTGCGCGACCAGCGGTTTCGCCACCATTCACGAGATCTTCGCCGCCCTCAAAATAGATCATCGGTACGCCGCGTTTGGCAAAGCTGAAGTGATCGGAACGGTAGTAAAAGCCTTTTTCAGGTGTTGGTTCGTTCTTGCTGACTCGACCAACCCCGGCTAGCGCAGCATCGAGGTAGTTGTCGAGTTCAGACTTGCCTTTACCAACAACGATGACATCGCGCGCCTCCCCGGCCATCAGAAAGGCGTCCATATTCACTCCGCCCACCGTCTTGCTCAGGGGATACACCGGGTTATCTGCGTAATAGCGGGAGCCGAGCAAGCCGGATTCTTCTGCGGTAACCGCTAAAAACAAAAGACTGCGATCAGCCGCGCCCGCCCGTGCGTGCGCATCGGCCAGGGCGACGAGTGCAGCGGTGCCAGTCGCGTTATCGACCGCACCGTTGCAGATGTCGTCGCCGTCCTGTGCCGGTTTGCAGCGTCCCAGATGGTCCCAGTGGGCCGTATACACCACGTATTCATCGGGTCGTTTCTTGCCGGGGAGTATTCCCAGTACGTTGTTCGATTGCAGTCTGCTAATGGTGTTATCGAAGCTAACTGAGGCGCTCAGCGATAAGGGTTGGGCTTTGAAACCCTGCACGCGAGCGGCGTGCATCAGGGCATTTAAGCTTTTTCCGTCCGCTGCAAGTATCTTTTCGGCAACAGACTTTTGGATCCAGCCGTTCGCTTTGGTTTGATCAGCGCCGCCGTTCGCACTTTGCGGGTGAAACTGTGGACCGACCCAGCTTGATTCAACAACGTTCCAGCCGTAGGCCGCCGGTGCCGTATCGTGAATAATGAGTGCAGCCGCGGCACCCTGGCGAGCAGCTTCCTCGTATTTGTAGGTCCAACGTCCGTAGTACGTCATCGCCCGACCGCCAAACAGACCCTCGAGCGATTCGCTGCCAAAGTCTGGATCGTTCACCATGATCAGTACGGTTTTGCCCGTGACGTCCACGTCGGCGTAGTCGTTCCAGCCACGTTCTGGAGCGTTAATGCCATAGCCGACAAACACGATGTCGCTGTTCTCGATTTCAATACTGGCAACCTCGCGATAGCTGCCAACAATCATATCGCTGCCGTAGGCAAAGCTTTGGGTATTGTTGCGGTCGCTGATCACAAGTGGGGAGACGTTTTCTGCGGTGATACCGACCAGAGGAACCTCTTGAAACCAGCTACCTTTGTTACCGGGCATAAGGCCGGCCGCTGCAAAACGTTCGGTCAACAGCGCGAGGGTTTTCTCTTCGCCTGCTGAACCTGGTGCGCGTCCTTCATAGGCATCCAGAGACAAGGTCTTGGTGATGTCGCGCATGATCGACTCGGATATGCCCGCTGCTGTAGAGGTACTGGAAGAGGTATTGGCAGAAGCATTGGCGGCAGAGTCTGGGGGAGTATCAGCTGTGACGCTGTCATTCGTTGTCGTTGCGCAACCGGAGAGCGCCATAGCGGCAAGCAACACAGCGCCGAGGGCGGTTGTGGAATATGGGTTAGGAGATCTCATAGTAATCCTTATACCAGTTAACAAAGTTCTGCACGCCAACGGCGACGTCAGTGCTGGGGGCGTATCCCACATCATTCATAAGGGTGCTTACGTCTGCAGCCGTATCTGGCACATCACCAGGTTGCATGGGTAGCAGATTTTTAATGGCTTCTATACCCAGGGCTTCCTCTATCAGTTCTATGTAGCGGCCAAGCTTAACGGGGTTGTTGCTGCCGATATTGTGGATGCGATATGGCGCTTGTGACGTCGCAGGGTCTGGGTTCGACGAATCCCATTCAGGATTGGTCGTTGCTGGTGTGTCGAGCGTTCGCACAATACCTTCGACAATATCGTCGATGTAGGTGAAATCCCGGGTGTGATTGCCGTGATTGAATACGTCGATGGGTTCACGAGCCAAAATTCTTTGCACGAAAGTGAACAGGGCCATATCGGGTCTGCCCCATGGACCGTACACCGTAAAGAAACGCAAACCGGTGGTTGGCAAGGCAAACAGATGGCTATAGGTATGCGCCATAAGTTCGTTAGCCTTTTTCGTCGCGGCGTAAAGGCTAACGGGGTGATCGACGCTGGTGTTTACAGAAAACGGCATGTTGGTGTGAGACCCGTAAACGGAACTTGTAGAGGCGTACACCAGATGCTCGCAGCCATGTTGGCGCAGGCTTTCTAACAGATTTACGTAGCCCGTCAGGTTCGCATCAACGTAGGCCTGGGGATTTTCCAGCGAATAACGCACACCGGCCTGAGCGGCAAGATGCACGACCCGCTCGGGTCGCGTGGTGCCGATGAGGCGCTTAAGGTCGCTACCGTTTGCGATGTCGAGGCGGTGGAATTCGAAATTTTCCCTGGGTTCGAGTCTGGCCAGGCGGGCTTCTTTGAGGCTGACATCGTAGTAGTCGTTGAGGCTATCGACGCCAATCACGGTGTCGCCTCGATCGAGAAGGGCGTGGCTGGTTGCCGCGCCAATAAATCCGGCTGCACCGGTGAGCATTACTTTCATCGCGCAGAGTATGACCCAAACGCATGTTCGGACAAAGTCGTCAAAACACTCATACAACTGTTTGGGTATGTAGCGGCGGGGAGACAACTCAGCACAATCTGCGCGTACCCCGAATCGACTTAACAGGGTTAAATCTGTGCGGTAGCGAATGTTATCGAGTAATGCGGCGAAGCGTTGTCCAGAACTGAGAATCAGGTTGGGTTTTGTTTTTGCTTTGAATCGTAGAATCCGGGCGTTCCAGGGGATCGTTCAAACCACCCAGCAACCCATAGGCCTGCCTGGCAGGTCGCTTGATCAGTAGTAAGTATGTTGGAAAAACATCAAAAGCCTCGTTGGACGGCTATTGCCGCGTTGGTCGCAAGCATCAGTTTGTCGACGGCCCCTGCGCAGGCAAACACCACCGTTGTGGCTTCCGTTCTGCCGACGAGCCGCTCGGTGCAAGTGAATGACGTCGCGACTTTGTTTGCGACTATCGTCAATGCGGGTGCGCAGGCTGGTACAAACTGCCGAATCACCCCAGACCCGGCCGTGAGTGGCAGCTTTTCGTTTCAGGCCACAAACCCGGCCACGAATGCCCCCATTGGTAACGCTGATGTGCCCGTGGATATTGCTGTGGGCGGATTTCAGACCTTTGTTGTCACGTTGATACCGGATACTGTGATTGCGCCCAGAGAAGTCGCGCTTGGGTTCCAGTGCGATAACGCGGCGGCGGCGGGCACCATCGTCGGTGTTAACACCTTTACCTTTTCGTCATCCACACCGCCCGTGCCCGACGTAGTTGCGCTTGGCGCGACCCCTACGGCCGACGGTGTTGTCGAACTACCTTTCGACACTAACGTTAATGCGTTTAGTGTCGCGTCTGTGAACCTCGGTTCTGGCGAAACTCTTGAGATTAAGGCCCAACTCAGTGATCCGACACTTGCGGCAAGTGTGTCACTCTGCGAGACAGATCCGGTCACGTCGGTGTGTATTAATCCCACGGTGCCAACCACTGGTTCGGTGACTACCACGGTAAACAGCTCGGCCACACCTACCTTTGGCATTTTTGTTGGCAGCACCGGCGATGTACCCTTCGATCCGGCCAACAACAGAATTTTTGTGCGCTTCGTTGATAGCTCTGGCGCGTTACGCGGAGCCACCAGCGTTGCCCTGCGTACCGAAGAATTTATCCCGTTTACCGCTAGTATGGTGACGGGCACGACGCTGTGGAGCGAGCCGAGCAACGCCAACAGACTGGCGGGCATCGTTGCCGGACACACCTTTGCTGCTAATGGCACCGGCACCAGTTATGAAAACACTCTTGGCTTTCGTAGCGGACAGGCTTACACCGATATTTCGGAAGGTTTTACCTGGTCGATTGATGGTGGTTTGTTGAATGTGAACTTCAGCAGCTTTACCAGCACTGAAGTGGTTGGGATTTTTGCCGACTACAGTGATCTGGTTACGGTCTATGGAATGCCCCAGAGCGTTGCGGACTTTTTCCAGAATCTCTGGGATAACGGCGCGATAGGCACAGAGTTACAACTTGAACGTGATCTCATCAGTCGCTCTGCTCGAGTACTTGCGAACAATGCGGGGATCTTGGATGCCAGTGTAACTACCGTTGCGCAATTCAATATGGATGCCGAGCTAATCGCGAATGGTTGGCCTGGGCCCCTGCCTGATGGGTCGTTGCAATCGGACACCGATACTCAGGTTATCTATACGCCTGCAGCGTTGACTGCAGCATCAGGTCAGGTAGTGGCTGCCGGTGATACCTGGGCTGTGCCCTTTGTCTTTAGTCCGCAAGATCCAACAGTTCCCAGTCAACCTGCCGCCTATGTTGTCGATGCGCTGACGTTTAACGCCAATGGTTCAACATCGGTTGGGCGCCTTAGCAATGAGTCATTCAGCTGGAGCAACAGTGGCGGAACGCTGGTGCTGAATGCCGGTAACGAACAGCATCGAATCAAGTCCATTGGCAGCATTGGCGCCCAACACCTCGCGCTCGCCGAGTACTTTATCGATGGTTCACTGGCGCTGGTTTCTGGCCAGCTGATCGCCAAGGCTGACAATAGTGGTTCTGCGCTTGCAGCTGATCTGATTAATGTCGACCCGATTACCTGGCAGGCGGGCCTCAATATTTGGCAGGCCGATCGCTACCAGAGCAATGGGGTAATAAGACCCGAGTGGGGCTTTGGCTATCAGTTCCCGAATGCCACCATGGCCGGCCGGGTAACCGGGTTTGCGGCGGGCGATCCGAATTGTGCAGGCACGACCACCGGTTGCTTTGCGAAAGAAGGCACACCACTGTGGGACTTCTCAAGCACCGGTAACATGATTACGCGTGCACGTGACTTTGCAGGTACGCTACGCACACGAACCTGGGAAGTGCTGAGCTACACACCAGGCGGGCGGGCGATTGTGCTCGAATCAGCAGTGTGGCAGACCGGTACCAATGATCCGCGTTTTGTCATACCGCCACGCATTAACACTCTGGAAGAGTTCGATTTGAACCTGCTGCCAGCAGAGCTGGCTAATTCATCCGGTTTTTAACCTAAGCCCGGTTGGCTTTGAGTCGCCACATGCGGCACACCTTCCTTGAGTTCGACCCAGTTCTGTTTGGTATCACCATCGGTATAGAGCTTCGGCTCACCGGCCGTTAGTTTGAAATCACTTCTTGGTACTACTGCAAGGGTAGAGAACGCAGAGCCGGCCTGGCGCTGACAGTTTTTACAGTGGCACACGCCGGTCATCGCCGGAGTTTTGCCAGTTACACCTGGCGCTGGGTGATCGAGCGTGGACGCTGGGCCTTATCGGCGATTTCACTTTGAATCTCACGCACCCGCTCTTCGGTTAAGGGGTAACTCCACAGCAGCGGAATGGCGACAAACTTGAACAGTGCGGGAATGACCGAGTAGAAAATCGCGAGCCACAGCAAGGTGTTTGGTGAATTTGGGTCAGCAATGGGGTCGCGCAGGCTGTCAAAGGCGATCCAGGTGGCGGCCAGGCCTGCTGAAGCCAGTCCCGCGGCATAGGCGATCTTGCGCGTCATGGTCCAGATGCTGAAGTAAGCGCCACCCTGATTCTTGCCAGTGCGTGCGGTATCAACGTCCACCACGTCTGCCGCCATGGCGTAGGGCAGAGCTGACAGTGCGCCGATGGAAGAGCCCTTGAGCATCATCACGCCAATGAAGAACAGGAACTTGCCGGTGGGCACGCCTTCGAAGCGGGTGACGATGGCGTTGTACCAATCGACTGGCAGGAACGTGAATAACCGTTCTACTTCAAAGGCGGAGAACCAGACGGCGGGTGCCATCGCGATGAGTGGAATAAAGCATGACCAGAAGGCGTACCAGCCGATGGCGCACATGGTGGCTCGATGTTTGCCGATTTTACGCGACAGCTTGAACCACAGCGGAATAGCAATGATCTGCGAGACGAAATACGGGAACAGATACCAACCGAAGAACTCGCCCGCGAGTAGTACATGCTTCACAAAGAAGAAGCTTAGCGAGTTGGTTAACCCCGAGCCGATGGTTGCGAACAGAAATATTATAATGAGCTTGCGATAAGGCTCATTGGCCCAGACGTATCTGAAGCTTTCACGTACCGAGAGTTTTTCACTTGTCTGCTCGCGTATCTCGGGCTCGGGAACGCTAAATAACAGGTTGATGACAAACAGTGGCATCAAGGTGCAACAGATGATTGCGAGGAAGTACACGTTGTCGGTAGGCTTTGTGAACCCCCAGAAAATAATAATGGCAGGGCACATGGCACCCACCAGCGAACCAGTGACGCTAAAGGCTTCACGCCAACTCATGATAAGCGTGCGTTCGTTGTAGTCTTTGGCGAGTTCAGCACCAAAGGCGCTGTAGGGCACGTCTTTTATGGTCGCGCCGACGTACATGAGCACGAGCGAGGCGAGCAGATAGGGGTAGCCGGAACTCATAGTTACGCCGAACACCGTGATATCCGTGAACTCGATAACGGGCACCCAGAGCAACCATATACCGGCTAGAAAGATGGGCATGCCGAGTAGAATGAACGGCTTGCGGCGCCCCCAGCGTGTTCTTGTGCGATCGGATATGAAGCCGACAATCGGATCGGTTAGGCCGTCGAATACTCGGGATAGCGCAAGCGTTAGTGCCACAAAGCCAAGACTTAAGCCAAAACCCTGTGAATCGGCGTACACCGCCGGTAAATAGACCGCCAAAGGCAGGTTGATCATTGATAGCGGCATTGCCGGTGCGCCGTAGGACGCTAATTGGTAACGGTTAAGTCCCGATTTACCAGCAGCGCTCGACGCTGCGCCTTCTTGACCAGCCGTTGCGTGGTTGGCTGCAGTGCTTGCTTCCGCCATCGTGTTCCCCCTCAGTCTTTCGCGCGGTTACCTCTGTGGATTGAGGTTTACGCTAGCTGGCGGGGCCCCACACCCCGCCATGTGTCGGCTCAGTGGCGAAGGGTTACCACAGATCGTAGCGCTGTACTTCCGCGCGGCCCACCACCATGTGGTGTACCTCATCGGGACCGTCGGCAAAGCGCAGATGCCGCATGTCGGTGTAAAGGCCTGCGAGTGGCGTCCATTGCGAAATGCCCGTCGCGCCGTGAATCTGAATGGCATCGTCGATAATCTTGCAGACTTTCTCAGGCACCATCGCCTTGACCGCGCTGACGTACACGCGGGCTTCCTTGTTGCCCAGCACATCCATCGCCTTCGCCGCTTGCAACACGGCGAGTCGCATCGCAGTGATCTCGATACGTGCTCGCGATACCACCTCAAGATTTTTACCCAGTTTGATGATTGGCTTGCCAAAGGCTTCGCGGGTTGCACCACGTTTAACCATCAGTTCGAGGGCTTTCTCAGCTTTACCGATGGAGCGCATGCAGTGATGAATGCGGCCAGGTCCAAGGCGAACCTGAGAAATTTCGAAGCCACGACCTTCGCCCAGCAGAATGTTTTCTTTCGGGACACGCACATTGTTGAACTTAATATGCATATGGCCTCGGGGTGCGTGATCGTGACCAAACACCTGCATGCCGTCCAGTATTTCAACGCCGGGTGTGTTGGTGGGCACAAGAATCTGTGACTGCTGGCGGCTGGGTGCAGCGTCAGGGCTGGTTTTAACCATGGTTATCATGATTTTGCAGCGGGGGTCGCCGGCGCCAGAGATGTAGAATTTTTCGCCATTGATGACCCATTCGTCACCTTCGAGCACGGCACTGGTGCTGATATTTTTTGCATCAGACGAAGGCAAGCCAGGTTCCGTCATGGCGTAGGCCGAACGAATCTCGCCCGCCAGCAGAGGCTTTAACCACTCTTCTTTTTGCGCCTCGGTGCCAACGCGTTCCAGTACTTCCATGTTGCCCGTATCGGGTGCGCTGCAGTTCAGTGTTTCAGAGGCCAGTGGGTACTTACCGAGTTCTGAGGCGATGTAGGCGTAGTCGAGGTTGGTTAGACCCTGGCCGATCTCGGAGTCGGGCAGGAAGAAGTTCCATAGGCCAGATTCCTTGGCTTTGGCTTTCGCGCCATCGAGCAGTTCGAGCTGTCGAGGATGCCATGACCAACGATCGGTCTTCTCGGCATCCAGGGCATGAAATTCTTCAATGATGGGCTCAACGTTGTCAGCGATATGCTTGACCACCGCATCCATCAGCGGTTGAGCCTCGTCTGACATTGCCAGGTTGTAAAGGTCTGCGTCTTGCTTGGCCACGGTGTATCTCCCCAATGTTTCTGAACTATTACTCCGTCTAATGTATTACCTTCTGCATCTGGTGACCATTGCAAAGACGCATAGCGAGCTGTGGTGGGCAGGTTCAGTGAGCGGATAACCGCTATATATGGGGAGAAGGGCATTGGAGCTTAAAGACAAGATTGCCGTTATTACGGGGGCAGGATCGGGCATTGGCCGGGCTCTGGCCTTGAAGTTTGCCGACGATGGGGCGCGGTTTGTGGTCTGTAGCGACCTAAATGGCGACGACGCGCTAGCAACGGCTGCCATGATTGGCGACTCATCACGGGCTTCTGGGGTGGTGCTTGATGTGGGGGACGAAGCTGCCGTAAACGCACTGGTGGCAGCCACAGAGCAGGCGCATGGCGGTATTGACGTCTTTGTGTCGAATGCAGGCTACGGCGTCGCTGGGGGGCTCGATCTGGCCACCGAGCAGTGGACCCGCATGATGAACGTGCACACCTGGTCCCACCTGTACGCCGCCCGGGCGGTCATTCCCGGCATGATCGAGCGCGGAGGGGGCTATCTGCTGAATACGGCGTCTGCGGCCGGGCTGCTCACCCAGATGGATTCTGGGCCCTATGCCGTGTCGAAACATGCTGCCGTTGCGTTTGCCGAATGGCTGCAGATCAACTACGCCGAAGAGAATATTGGCGTGTCGGTGCTCTGTCCGCAGGCGGTGCGGACCAACATCCTGGGTGAAGCGGCAAAGAAGCGCTCGAACCAACCCGGTGGTAGCGCAGGTCAGGCGGGCGCAGACGGCATCCTTGAGCCAGAGTTTGTGGCCCAGGCCTGTGTGAATGCCATGCGCGATGAAACCTTTCTGGTATTGCCGCACGAAGAGGTGTTGACCTACTTCCAGCGCAAGGCCAACGACTACGATCGTTGGTTGGGTGGCATGCAACGCTTTCGCCGGAAATTGCTGGGTAAAGGCTGATGTAACGATGGAGTGGTTGACCGTACTGCCGCCCGCCGCCGCCATTGGGGTGGCGCTTTTGAGTCGCAACGTTTATCTGGCACTTGGACTTGCCATTTTAATCAGCGAGAGCCTGATCGCCCAGTTTAATGTGGGATTGGGTTTGCTCGGCGGTATTGATCGCACGGTGGGTGTGTTTAGTTCGGCAGGCAACACGCGAATCATTCTATTTTGCCTGATCATTGGTGCGCTCATTGCGTACATGCAAAAGTCGGGCGGCATTGCAGCAACGGTTGAGCGGCTGCATCGCTCGGGTTACGCCGCCACGCCGCGCCGCGCGGGCCTCATCAGCGCGTTGTCTGGCGTCATAATCTTTGTCGAAACCAATGTGAGTTTGCTCGCAAGCGGTGTACTTGGTCGGCCCCTGTTCGACCATTTGCGCCTTAGCAGGGAACGGCTGGCCTACATTATTGATTCAACCTGCGCACCGGTAAGCGTGCTGATTTTGTTCAATGGCTGGGGGGCGTATGTCGCCGGGCTGCTCGCGGGTAACGGCGTGAGCGATGAGTTTGGAGTGCTGTTCAACACCATTGCGCTTAACTTCTATGCCTGGTTTGCGTTGCTTGCCGTGTTTGCCACTGTGGTGGCAGGACGAACCTTTGGCCCGCTCGCGCAAGTGGAGAGGGAGCTGCTTGCCAGCTATTCGGAACAAGGGGTGGGCCAAGGCGCGGAAGCGGATGCCCACCGTCAAGAGCGACCAGAACTTGAGGATGCGCCAGGGCGGTCGATTTACATGGTTGCGCCTATGCTGCTGTTAATCGGCGGCGCGTTGGGGTTTATGGTTTGGACGGGTGGCGGGGACATCACCAAGGGTTCTGGCTCGCAGGCCATTCTGTGGGCAGTAACGCTTGCAACGCTGGCTGCGGCAATTTGCTTTAGATACTCTGGCCGTGGTCGCGGACGTATCGTGGATGTAGGCATGCAGGGGATGGGGGAGTTGTTACCAGCCGTCACCGTCATTCTGCTGGCGCTGGTGCTGGGTGCCAGTCTGCAGGCGCTTGGAACCGGAGCGTTCATCACCACCGCAGCCGCAAGCATTAGTGTGCCCTTTGTGATTCCTGCGCTGCTGTTTGTTGTTGCGGGAGTCACGAGCTTCACCACCGGTACCAGCTGGGGCACCTACGGTATCTTGATACCGGTAGCGATACCCATGGCGCTTGGAGCCGAGTTGCCGTTAGCGCTGGTGGTGGCAGCGGTGATGGGTGGTGGTGTGTTTGGTGATCACTGTTCACCTATTTCGGATACAACCATTATAGCGTCGCTCGCTGCGGGTTGTGATCATGTTGATCACGTTCGCACGCAGCTACCCTACGCCTTGCTGCTTGGTGCGATCAGCGTTGCAGCTTATTTGCTTGCCGGTTTGATTGCGGTGTAGCGGGTGCGGAATGGCGCCTACCAGTCGAGATCGTCAGGCACTTCAAACTTCTTGTAGTACTCGTCCATCTCTTGGGTTTCAGCGGCCTTTTCATCGTGTGCTGTGATGATCCACTTCGGGTCACGCTTGGCGATCTTAGCGGCAATCTCTGGCGCTACCAGATGGTATAGACCGTCGTTGTTTATGATCATCAGCTTGCCTTTGCTGAGTGCTTCTTTCTGAGCGGGTGGTACGTACAGGCGTTTGATTTTTTTCTTGTGCAAAAAGTTATACGGCACATCGGTTTCAGCATTGGTTTTTTCGCGTTGATCATGTTGCGTTACGAGCTGTTTGATTTCAGCGCGTATGGCCTTGGCTTGTGCCCGCTCATTGCGTTCCCGTGCCAGTTCCTTGTCGCGGCGCGCCTTTTGGGCACGAATTAACTTGGCGCGTCGGGCGCTCGGTGTGTCTTCTTCTATTTGTGTTTCTTGCTGTGATTGGGGCTGCTGATTGGCATTGGCTGGGTTTGCGGTTTTTTTACCACTCTTGTGGCGATTTTTCTTGCTGTTTTTGTTCCGACCCTTGTTGCCGCCTGCTTTCCCGCCTGCCGCGCGCTGCTTGCGGGCCAGAGCCTCGGCCTTCTTTTGTTTGTCCGCTTTTTTTGCCTGGCTTTCACTGGCAAGGCCAGCGGCGACGAGCTGATCGCGAAGAGATTGCGCCACGGGATGTCTCATTTGTCCGAATTAGCAAGACTCGTATACTACCGAGACTCGGTCACCGTGGGGAGCGGCAAATGACACCAACAACAGAAGATTCTCAGCACCTGGGCATGGCGTCTGCTGCGAGCGATGGTTATCCGCTGGCGGGTCTCAAGGTGCTCGATTTTTCCCGGGTGCTGGCCGGGCCCTTTGCCGGCCGCATGCTGTGTGATCTTGGGGCCGATGTGGTGAAAATTGAGCCGCCTGATGGTGACATCACGCGACTGTGGGGTCGGGTAATTGCTGACATTCCGGGTTATTACCACCAGCAAAACGCGGGTAAGCGAGATATTTGCATCGACCTGCGCGCGGCGGGGGCCAAGGAACTGGTGGCTGAGCTGGTGGCTGAGGCAGACATACTCATTGAAAACTATCGACCCGATGTCATGCCCAGGCTCGGGCTGGGGTACGAGGAGCTGGCGGCGATCAACCCGCGCCTGATCATGTTGTCGATCTCGGGGTTTGGTCAGGGTGGCCCGGAGTCCCACCGCGCCGCCTATGCGCCCATCATTCACGCCGAGGCGGGTTTAATGCATCGCCAGGCCGTTCGCGGCAACGTGCCGCTCACTGATCTACCGTTGTCGATTGCAGACACCAACGCATCATTGCATGGCCTCGTTGGTCTGCTGTCGGCGGTTATTTTGCGCGAGCGTACCGGGCGAGGTCAGCACATTGATATTGCGATGATCGACGCGACCATAGCCACAGACGATCAGGTGCATTACGCGATTGAAGATGCCGAAAATATGGGGCCGTTGCCTAACGAAGTGTGGGACACCGGGGCAGGCAAAGTGTTGCTGTCGGCCGACTTACGGTACGTCTGGCATTTATTCAGCACCAAACTCGATGTACCAGACCCGACCACCAAAGACATGCCACTCCCTGACAAGATCAGGCTTAGGCGCGAAGCAGTGGGCAAGGTGATGAGCGCGCTTGCGTCCTGGGATGAGGTTGAACGAACGCTGGCCAAGGTGAACCTGGCCTGGGGCAAGGTGCGCGATCCAGCAACGTTGATGGAGCAGCCGACGGTGGCCGCGCGCGGTGCCATAACCCAAGTATCAGACCGGGCAGGTGGTACCCGACCGATCACCCAGTCACCGTATCGATTTTCTAACGCCGACAGTGGTGTTCGTGGCCCAGCACCTCACAGGGGTGAGCACAACGCACAGGTTTTGGAACAATGGTTAGGGAAAAGTGCGGCAGCGGTGGATGATCTGCTCCAAGCAGGCGTCTTGCACGGCTAGCGGGATCATTTTCGCGCCCACGTCCCCTCTAGAATTGGGCCAGAATTGGGTCTGATTATGTGACGGGATGCACAGTTTGGTCGTTGGGTTCAATCTGGAGCCCGGTAATTTGCGCCAGGTGAATTTTTCGACCAGATGGTGAGGCCATAATTTGGACTTCTGTCCAAGAGTTGTCGAGATGGCCACTAGTCCACGTATTGTGTGTGATTTTGCCGCAAGTCGGTATGCCCGCGGGTATGCCAGAGGGGTGTTGACGTTCCTGTTGTGTTCCACTTTGTTCGGTGCAAGTGCCGAGCCACACTACGATGTTTGGCAATTCAACACCACGGCAGACCCTATGCATGGTGGATCCATAGCGATAGCAAGTGTTACCAACGAGCACGTGCAGGCGCTGGTGCGCTGTTGGACGAAGACCGGTGAATTGGACGTGTCCTTTTTGTTGGCGCCCGGCGCGGGACGTGCGGGCAGTGACGACATTATGGTTGGGTTTGATAAGCGGCGCGATGCCCAACGAACCTGGCGCGTCAGTTCTAATGGCCTGGCTCTGGTGGTGCCGAGTGCGCAACGCAACAAGCTCTTAAAGCGTATGCGTTACGCGGGCAACATGCGTATCAGCCTAAATACCAGCAACCAATCGGCTACTCAGCTACGAGTGCCCCTCTTGGGCTCGTCGCGCGCTATTGGTTCCGTTTTGAAGGTTTGCAGCTAGCCTTTTTACGCTAAGCTCCCCGTAGCGAAACGCTGCACAGGGGATGCGTATGACAACCAGATTACTCGATAAACCCACCGATCGAACGGTATTTCAGAACGCCTGGGTGGTTGACGATCTTGAGGCAGCTGCGCTCAAGTGGGTAGAAGAACTGGGCGTTGGCCCTTTTTTTATCACCGAATATACTGATCAGTTTAGTGGCGTTACTTATCGTGGTGAGCCGAGCGAGCTCACCATGAATGTGGCCCTTGCCCAGGCAGGGCCGGTGCAAATCGAATTGATTCAACCGACCACCAACTCGCCCTGTGCCTATCGCGACAGCGTGGCACCCGGTGCCACAGGTTTCCATCATATGTGTGTCTGGACCAAAGACATCGACGCTGATACTGCGTACTTCGAATCACTGGGCTACGCCTGTGCCAACAAGGGCAATGCGGGTAGTGCGTGGTTTGCCTATTACGATACCCGACCGCTGCTTGGCTGCATGCTGGAAGTGGTTGAACATGGCCCCGCCATAGAAGGGCTATTCAAGGCGATTGCGGCTGCGGCCCTGGATTGGGATGGCGCACAACCGCTCCGCACGCTCGCTGATTTGTAAGGTCCACTTATCGAGTGGCTAGCGCTCGTACTTCTTGCGCATCTGCGCAAGATCGGCCTTGAGTATGTCGGTCAGAACATCCATGTTGATACTCTTTAGTCGGCCGAGGTACAGACAGGATTTGCCAAGCCGGTGCTTGCCCAGCTTGGCCAGTTTAGCCTCGAAACCGGCAAACCCCGGCATGATGTAGACCACCATGTTGGCTTTGCGTGGCGAAAAAGCGAGCAAGGGACCATCGCCTTCACGGCCGCTTTCGTATCTGTAGTGGTAGCTGCCAAAACCAATAATGCTTGGGCCCCAGAGCACGGGCGGTTCGCCGCTTAGGCGTTGCATCAATGCCAACAACACCCACGCATCTTCTCTGCGACCGGCATGTTCAACCGCGTCGATAAATGCCTTTACGGCGGCTTTGCCGCCTGCGGGTCGGGTTTTGTTTTCGCCCATGATGTCACCCCAGATTTGCCTGCCAACACTCTGATTGTCGCAATATCTCGTTCATGCCGGTAGAGACCGCAGGCAGCTTTGGCGTATTGTGGTGCTCAATACCTTCTATTCGATCCATGCCCCAGGAGTTTAGACGTGGCCTATGAATTACCGATTCCCAACAAGGGAACGCACACACGCCCATTTTGGGAAGGCACCCAGGCGGGCAAGCTCATGTTGCCCCGCTGCGAAGATTGCAATCGAACTCATTGGTACCCACGTTACATCTGTCCACACTGCCATTCCACCAATCTGGGTTGGATCGAGGCGAGCGGCGAGGGGCTTATTCATACCTATGCCGTGCAACATCTGGTGTTTGGCAAGTGGGCGAAAGAGGCCCCTTACGTGACCGCCTACATTGACCTAAAAGAAGGCGATCGCATGCTCACGGTGTTGCGCGGTGTTGACCCGCTGAAGCCTGAAGACATAAAAATAGGAACGCCGGTGCGCGTTGAGTTTGAAGCAGCCAGCGAGGATATGCATCTCCCGTTCTGGCGGGTGGTGGAGGCCTAGATTATGCCGGGACAGCTTTATAAGTCAGCCGCGATTGTTGGTGCTGCCGAGGCGAATCAAATCGGGTTTCTCGAAGAGCCAGTTACCGCGTTGCAATTACACATAGAGGCGATAAAAAACGTTTGCGATCAAACCGGGATTCCCATCAATCGCATTGAAGGCGTGTTTTCTACGGGCTGGTCGCCGGAGCTGTGTGAGCATCTGGGAATCACGCCAAAGTACATTGATACCACGGCGGTGGGTGGTTCCAGTTTTGAGTTGCACGTGCATCACGCGATGGCGGCGATAAACTCTGGAATTATTGATGTTGCGCTGATCACCCACGGCGAAAATGGACATTCGGCAAACAAGATTGGCGGCCGCGGACCAAGCAACTACGGCATGGGTGGTGGTGGCATTGCGGCGCCCGGTACTGAAATGACCATGGCCTATGGCCTGGGTAGCGCGCCGTCAAATTACGCCCATACGATGGTTCGTCACATGCATCGCTATGGCACAACGTCTGAAGACTATGCTCACATTGCCAAGGTGTCGCGTGACTGGGCAACACTCAACCCCAGAGCCGCAATGTACTCCAAAGAGAAGCATCCGTTCGGTGGCCCCATCACGGTCGAACAGGTGCAGGAGTCGCGCATGATCACCTGGCCACTGACCATATTGCACTGCTGTATGGTGGCCGACCATGGTGGCGCGGTACTTGTGGCCAGTCCTAAAGTGGCAGCCAGTTTGAGCACCAAACCAGTCTGGATTGCGGGCGCGGGCGAAAGTATGGCGCACTGGAACATGCTGGAAATGGACGACTTCACCGCGACCTCAGCGGCCACCTCGGCGCAAACTGCCTACAGCATGGCGGGTATGGGACCTGCCGATATGGAAATGGCGCTGGTCTATGACTCCTTTACGATCACGGCTGCCATTACGGTCGAAATGCTTGGACTGGCAAAGCGCGGCGAAGGACATCTGCTGTGGAAGGATGGCCGGGCTGCGCCAGGTGGCGCGTTTCCGATCAACACCAATGGCGGTGGTCTTTCGTTTAATCACTCCGGCATGTACGGCATGCCGCTCTTGATTGAGGCCTATCGGCAGCTTTCAGGTACCGCGGAAGATGGGGTGCACGGCGACAAGGGCAAGCAGACGTCCGCCAAAACCTGTGTGGTAAATGGTACGGGTGGGACCTTGTCGACGACTGGCACGCTGGTCCTCGTGGCAGACGACTAGGGACCAATCGTCGGTTCGTTAACCAGATCCACCACTATGGGAATAGTACCACCGAAGGTATCGCGAATGACGATGTTCATAGTGGTCCCTTGCTCGGGTGTCAGTCGTTCCGGACCGTAGATAGTCGCGTTGCTGGTGCCATCGACAATCACGAGATCAAAATCTCCGGATACAATCGGAACGGCGGTATAACCGCCGAGGGGCAGAGTATTGGGTGCGCTGGTCTCGATAGCTTCGCCAGGTCTCAGTAAAAACACCAGCAGCGAGGTGCTTTGAGTTGCGCCATTGAAGATTCTCACAGGCGCGCCAGCCGCGATCGTTCGGTTGCTCTCGGTGACCAGCATTGACTCGATATTGATGTTGTTGCCGTCGTCCGGGTCTGAAGCCTCTCCGCCAACGTAGAGTGTCCGTCGCTCGCCACTTGGCAGGGAAGCACCCGGAACGCTCAGCAGAATATTGGCTGCGTTGCCGGCTGCGGTGACCAACAGCGTGTTAGTGCCAGCGGGCACCACAACCTCTGGCGATCGGGTGGTAAATTCAACGTTTGCGATAAGTGGTTCTGCTCCAAGGGTTGCGTCCAAAAACAGATCAACCGCATTTTCGTCAGCGATGGCATTGTGGACTCGAATTGAACTCGGCTGATCGGCATTGGTAAGTGCGATGGGAATTGCTCCATAGCGGAGTAGCTGGACATTGTCGTTCGTACTGTTGGAGGGGCCAAAGTAGTTTGCTGCTACGATCATGCTGCGGGTTGTACGGGCAAATTCGGTGCTGCCAGAATCGAACAGCAGATCCGTGGTGCTCCCGGCACTGAATGCTCGCAGCTGACCGGTGGTGCTTGCGGTTATATCAAAAATATTGGAGCTTTCGCCAAACGCTAGCGTCGCTTCGGCGGTGGCGGACGCAAGATCAGCGCCATTTTCTGTCAGGTAGAAATCAATCGCTCCAACGCCAACAGCGCTGTGAACAAACTGCAATTGCGGTTCGACGTCTGCGGTGAGATCGTCCAGCCCGAGCAGAAACTCTTCGTTATCGATCAGCATCAGTTCTGCGTTTGCCAGGTCGCCCACCATGATGAATGAGAGTTCGTCACCATCGGTTAGCTCGAAGTCGGTGGCTTCGAATAACGATATGCGTTGTCCCTGGCCGTTGATGTAACTGAAGTTAAACTGGAAGGTTCCGACTACAAAGTCATTGCGCGCTGAGCTTTCGCCGAAGTTCAGTACATTGGTAAACGGTGAACTGCTAGTGCCAGAATGGAAAAACTCGATCTGTGGTGCATCTGGCACAAGGTTAACGAACCGCATCTGTGCAACACGAGCGTCCTGTCCTGTATCGCTGGTGGGCTGCGCATCTGAGTCACTATCGCCACCGCCACCGCCACATGCTGCGAGCACTGCTGTTATGGCTAACAGCCCGGTGTAGCGTTTTATCCATCGGCCGCTAGTGTTCAAGACTGATCCTCAATAATAATTCGTGGTGGAGTACCGCCGCCGTCGGCGTCGGTGATAAGAATGGTTCTGATGGTGTCGTTGGTTAGAGTGATTGTCTCGGGCCCAGCTAATATCGTGTTATCGCCAGTTGTCGTGATAACAACGTCGTAGGTGTCGGCTGCGAGTTCTTCAGTAACGCTACCGAGCAAAGCCAGGCTAGTAACATCGGGGAGTGAGCCGTCGGTGGTCTCGCCATCAGTAAGAAAGTAGACATCGATGCGATCTGCACTGATTGTGCCCTGCATGATATGTACTTGGGCAAGAGTTGAAACTGTTCGTTGTGGTTCGCTAACTAGTCGTCCTGTGATCGTGTCATTACCGAAAATTCCCGCCACCAACAAGGTGCGCGTGTCGCCGGCAACCAGTTGTTGGGAGTCAGAGAAGAAGATAGTGCCGGGGTCGGTCTGCATGTTGACTCGCAGCTCGGCGGCTCCGCTGTCCACCAGTTGAGCGGCTGAAAAAGTGTTTTGGCCAATATCGTTTATCTCGGTGGTCGCAGCATTGACAGTGATTGCGGCATCGGCCCCCGCTACGTCTGCGATGGCGTTTGCGATGCGAACCGATACGGGCAGTTGCTCATTTGCAAACCCGGTGGTGCGGTCACCTTCGATGTTGGTTACGCGCAGCACCGGGTCGCCCGGCCCGAAATACTGCTGGATATGGAATATAGGGCTATTACCGGTTAACTCGAACGGGCCTGAGTCATACAGAATTTCTGAACTGCCGCTGCTGGTCACCCGCAACTGGCGGGTGCCTGCATCAGTGCTTATCAGCTCAGAGGCGGCGTTGTCGGGGACGCTCGCAACCGGGCTGCCCAAATCAGCACCCGGCTGTGTTAGAAACACATCCACTGTGCCCGCGCCGGCGGTGTTGACCAGGCGGTACTCCGCGCTACCGATGGGAAGGTCGGGATTGGGGTTGGAAAATTCGAAACCGATGGGGCCGGCGGTTGTGCCTGCCAGGACGACGGTAGTTTGGGTCTGTTCGATAACCGTGGTTTGAAAATCATCGAGCACGGGCGTTACGGTGCCGTCTGGTGCGGTGCTAGCCACATCGATGCTGAACTCATCTGCAATGGTCTGTTGAAAACCGCTGATTTGCCCGAACTGCAGGTTTGCCGCGGTTGCACCTTCAAGCAAGAAGTTGAGTGTTGGGCTATCAGCCACGGCATTGAGTACCCGGATCGACCCCAGGTCTTCCTGGGTGATCTGGTCGTTATTGCTGCCGCCGCAGGCGCCCAGCATCAGGCCCACAGCCAGAACGGTAAATGGGGTCCCAATACCTGTGCCAAACCAGCGATTCGAGGCTGCAAACCGCGCTGAATTGCGACGTTTGAGTTGGCTTTTTTGCTTGGCCAAGGGCTGGCTCCTCTGAACGGGGCCGCAATTCTAACGGGTCGCTGGCCTGAGTCCCATACTGGAAAGCCCAATGTCCGATCAGCAATTATATTGACTACACGATTTCCCTCTACTGGGCCTGCATTTGCTCGACGAGGGCATAGGCTTCGGCCCGGTTCAAGCCGGGTTGGCGGCGGGCAGCGGCATTGCGTTTTCGGCCCCGCAGCATGTAGCGAAAGATGGTGCGCTTGATCGCTGGTTCCTGCAGGAACGCGCCGGGCGCCTCAAGCAGGTTGATGGTTCGGTGCAGGCCGCGAATAACATGGAGCTGTTCCCGCGAGGCGGCGGCCAATGCATCGCCAAAGGCCAGCGCAAACCATTCTTTCAGCGAACTAGCCTTATCCAGTGCTTGATCGTTCATTACTGCCTGTGCTCTGGCGATACCTCTGCGGTCTTCGCTCAGACTCGCTTTAAAAATTGGCCGTAGGTCTCGCTCGGAGCGCTGGGCAAATAATCTGGCACGCTCCACCGGGTCAAGGGATTCGTCAAGAACGTCAGCCAGAATATGCGCATGCAGTGTACCCGTGCTGCAGCCGCGCCCGTACAGTGGGTTGGTGCGGATAGCCGAATCGCCACAGGCGAAGAAATTTTTCGCAACCGGCGTGGCTTCTTTTACGTAATGCCGCCACACCGCGTGAATGGCACCAATGCCAAATGACTCGGTGGTGGCGGTGGCGCGATCGTTGCCTATCCAGGCCTCGAGTCCTGGGATGGAACGGCAAATCGCATCGAAAGTAGCTCCGTCGCGAATGGCTTCTTTGAGTTCCTGCTCAGCTTTAGGCATGCACAAGATAAACGCGAAGTGACCGTGGTCGCCGGGGAAAACGCCGTACTTTATGAACCCCAGGTCGCCGGCTCCTGGCTTGTTAGGGTCCCGGACAGGTTCGCTCTGGCCCGGATTAAGCTTGTAGTGTCGTGTGTAGTAGACAATTTCTGCGTCGTCGTTTTCTTCCTCAACCGGTGCGCCCAACTGGGTGAACCAGCGCGGAAACTTGCTGGCACGACCACTGGCATCGACCACCACATCGGCCTCAAAGGGGGTGTCTTTGTCGCGCAGTAGTCCAAGCACATTAATCGGTTGACCGGGTTGCGGTGGCTCGCCAGCGGGGAGGTCGGTTAGCAGACCGGTGACTCGCTGTTGATTTAGGATGCGCACATTGGGGTACTGGCTAACGTGGCGGCGTAACACGGTTTCGATGGTGGCGCGCCGGCACAGGAGCATCCACAGCCGGTCATCATCGGGTTCAGGCACGTAGATCTTTTGCAGGTCTTCTGGCAGGCCTTCTGCAAAGGGAAAGCGCCGGGCGCCGGCAGCGATAAATTCTTCAAGCAGGTCTGGATAGTTGTCTGCGAGCAGATTGCACATGAGACCCAAAAACGCATGAGGATGGCGAAACTGTGCGGCGCCACGGCGTGACCAGTCAAAAAACGCCGTGTGGGCGCCTCCGTCAGGCGGCGGGACATCGCGTTCGAGCACAGTAACCTGGTGGCCGCGCCGGGACAGCGCAAGGGCTGTGGTGAGGCCGCAAATGCCGGCGCCAACAACGGCAACTCGTTGCGGAGACGGGTGTTGGATTGGGGCTGAAATTTCTGCTGCCATCGCGTCACTTTAGCGTGCAATAATGCGGTATGACAGGACTAGCACCACATGGGCATCTAGAGCGCTATTACAAAGATAGCGAATCCCGGCAAACCGAAGTCGACGCCATGTTCGATGATTCGGCCCGCTACTATGACGCGGTTACCCAATGGATGAGCTTTGGCTCTGGCAGTTGGTACCGGCGCGATGCGCTGCGGCGTGCGGGAGTTACCGCAGGCGCTGCGGTGCTCGATACGGGGGCAGGCACCGGTGCGGTGTCGCTGCCATTGCAGGACATTACAGGCCCCGAGGGCTTTGTTGTGGCGCTCGACCCTAGCGCGGGCATGCTCGCGGAAGGCCGCCGCCGCGGTGTGAAGCAGCAGGTGCGCGGAGTTGGCGAGCGGTTGCCATTTCCTGACGATACTTTCGACTTTGTGACCATGGGCTATGCGTTGCGTCATGTTGGTGATCTTGCAAGTGCGTTTGTCGAATACCGTCGAGTGCTAAAGCCCGGCGGTAAGGTGTTGTTGCTGGAGATTACCCGACCGCAAAACCCAATAGGTCTAGCGGTGCTCAAGGGCTACATGCGCTATGTAGTGCCCGGTGTTGCAGGCCTGTTTTCCCGCAACACAACCGTGCGCAAGGTGATGGAATATTACTGGGACACCATAGAAGCCTGCGTGCCTCCTGAATCGGTGCTCGCGGCACTGGGTGATGCTGGATTTCCGGAGCCCAAGCGACATCGGGTGCTGGGCATCTTCAGCGAGTACAGCGCGCTGAAGTAAGTGCAAGGACGGGTGATGGCGCCACTGACCGAAGCTCTGTGACTAAAAGCTCTGAAAACCAATGGGATCGGTCCAGCGAGGATGTGGGCAACGTGCAATTACTCGAGCACGTTAACCTGACGGTGCCGGATCAGAGCATTGCCGCGCTGTTCTATGTTACAGGTCTCGGTTTCACACGTGACCCCTACATCGATTTTGGTACCTTCAACATGTGGGTCAACCTGGGGGAGCAGCAGTTCCACTTACCAACCAATACCGCCCAGGTGTTGCGTGGCCATGTTGCCGTGGTTGTCCCTGATCTGGATGATCTGGCCAAGCGATTGGCGTTTGCTGCGCGGGGTCTGATTGATACCCAGTACGCCTGTCAGGAAGCGGATGACCACCTACAGCTGCGCTGTCCTTATGGCAACAGCATTCGCGCCTTTGCGCCCGACAAGTTCCCGCAGATGGGATTGGGCATGCCCTATGTGCAGTTTGATGTTCCCGTTGGTAGTAGCGAAGGCATAGCGCGGTTCTATGCCCAGGTGCTTGGCGCACCCGCTAAGGCTGACAATGGCGTTCTCGTGGTGAGCATGGGCCACAACCAGCAGTTGCGATTCGTGGAAACCGATGCGCCCTTGCCTGCTTATGATGGCCATCACATCGCTATCTATGTCGCGGATTTTTCCGGTCCGCACCGTTGGTTACGCCAGCGTGACCTGATCAGCGAAGAAAGTGATCAGTACCAATACAGATTTCAACAGCTGGTTGATCCGCAATCAGGTGTTGTGCTGTATGAACTTGAGCATGAAGTGCGTTCGTTGAGTCATGCGATGTACCGGCGGCCGTTGGTTAATCGCAATCCTGCCAACGACTTCTTCAGTTACCAGCGAGGTAACGAGCAGTACACACCTACTCGCGGTCAGGATCGATAACGTTGTAGCTCGTTGCGATTTCGTTCACGGTGTAAATCTCGCCAGTTCTCGACATGATTTGTGGATCGGCGGCGAGTGCTGCGATGCACCGACCTGACAGGCGTACCGACTGGGCCACTTCCGGGTCGAGTTGCATCTTGCCCTGTTCAACCATCTCCAGAATGAACTCGGTTTTTACTTTTGAGGGTGACAGCGAGAGTGCTGCGCAGTTGTACTCTTTGAGTTCGTGCGCCATGTCTTCTGCCATGCGGTTAACACCAGCTTTGCCAACGCCGTATGACGCGCTAAACACGTAACCCAGGCCGCCACGCGATGAGATGTTGACGATCAGGCCGCTGCGTTGGCGCACCATCATGGGAGCGCCGTATACACTTGCTACGTAGTAGCCGCGCAAGCCAACGCCACACTGGTCGTCCCACACCGAAATGGGATGTTCCCAAAAGCCACCCGACAGGGCCGGTGGATTAGGTATCTGATAGACGTTGTTCACCAGTACATCGAGTCGGCCGTGGTCGCGTTCAACCTGCTCGAACAATGCTTTCACCTGCGCGTCGTTATTGTGATCTACCTTGCAGGCGATACCCTCGCCGCCAAACTCGGTCACCCTGGCAGCCGTTGCTTGCACGGTGAGGGGTTGGGGATTGTTGGGATCAGATTCACTGCGACCTGTCACGTACACCGTCGCGCCACACTCCCCAAGCCCTTCGGCGATACCCTTACCGATGCCTCGACTACCGCCGGTAACCACCGCGACCTTACCCTGTAAATTCGGACCTACCCACTTCCCCATAATCGTGCTCGCAACTTCTGAAACTGATGCCAGTCTAGCAGGCCGTTCGGCGCTTTTACTTTGTTCCTTTGTTGAGCGATGGCACCAGACGAAATGCGCGGTGCGTCAGCTTATTTGGTTTTTTGGGCGCTATTGGCATATAAATTGTCTGGATAGAGTTCCTCGGAACGTTACTCATTGAGACTTGCGTCACCTTTTGGGTAATTGTGAGCGACTTGTATCACAGTTGCTGCGAAGTTGACTGTTCTCTGTGCTGACCTACCTACAATTGGGTTCTGTTAGTTTTTATCCCTTGTGGTGCTGCATGACAAACATCTTGAACAGTTTCGCTCGCGCGCGTTTTGCTCGCTTCTGTGTCGCTGGCGCTACGACGCTCAGCCTGCTCTCGCTGCCCGCCTTAGGTGATGTGCCTCTAGCGCCCGTGCTGCAAGATGACAACGCAGGTCAGACCGCACCTGTTGCTGCGGACCCAGGCCTTCAGAGTGATACGGCTGGCGTGTTGCGTGATTACCTGCGGGGTAATGAACTGCACGGCTGGCAGGAAGGGCAGATGGGTAAGCCCGATGAGTTCTGGAATCAAAAAATCAACGATTTGCCTGTTAATCCAGCATCAAGCCAAGTCGTTCAATACATGGCCTACGTTAGCCGGGGTAATAGACAGGATCCATCGTCCGAGTTTTTTGCCCAGTTCGATATGGGGAAGTCTGATGCGGACGAGCCCTATTCGCACAACGTGCTCACTGCGGACAGCGAAACGCCACTGTATGAGTTTACGCCGCGCCTGCAGAGTCTGGGTTTCCCACACAATGATTTTTTTACGCCGCACTGTGATCGTATCCGCATGCCCGTGCCGGTGGGTGGTCGACTGCAAAACGAAAGAGACTATCGTTGCACAACAGATTCGGACTGCCATCTTTACGTCGTGAACTCGGAGACTGGTAAGGTCTACGAGCAATGGCGTGCGTTCAACCCGGGTCCTGATGCGACCAGCTATAACGGTGGCTGCGCAAACTTCTGGGATTTGAGCGTTAAGCAAGATCCTGATTTGCGCGGGCTGTCATGCTCATCCGCAAACGCCGCGGGTATCCCTTATGTGCCGATGCTGGTTACGCCAGGTGAGATCAAGGCGGGCGTTATCAAGCACTCTCTGGCCTTCACGATGCCTAACGCCTGGGTGCAAAGAGATGTTTATGCGCGTCCAGCAACACATAACCCGCTACGCTCTCCCGGTTGGGGTCCGACCGAGGCCGGACCTGGAACACCCATGATGTACGGGTCACGTTTTCGCCTACGCGCTGGCTTTGTAATCAGAGATGAATGGCCACAGGGGTTGAGGGTGATATTGCAGGCGCTTAAAGACTACGGAATGATTCACATCGACGGCGGGCCGCGCATGATCATCACCTCAAATGACGTGCTGTCAGCCCATAGCTGGAATGATCCAGATATCAAACTCAACCCATTTGATCTAACCGGTATCGCTGGCATTAGCTGGGGTGATATGGAACTGGTGTCGGATCCGCAGCGCGTCGAATCAATGAATGACACCAACTGCTCTCGCACGCCGATCAACGAATTCTAGGAACCGCAGTTGCGGTGAGGTTTGTTCGCCGATCGCCTGACGCGCTCCTCACGCGTCTGGATCGCGCCAGTTCGAGTGTTGTGGTACTCGCCCTGACACTCTTTGTGCTGATCGATGTTTGGGCGGATACTATGGGTTCTGCCTTGCAATCGAGAGGCTCCTTTGAACACCGTGGAGAAGTCAACCAATAGCCCAGCGGTACTGCTCAGCATAGTAGTGCCCATGTACAACGAGCAAAAGGCGTGTCGGGCTTTCTTTGCGGCCTTGCTGCCTGTGTTGTCGACTGTCACCGAGGACTTTGAGGTTGTGTGTGTCGATGATGGCAGTAAAGATTCCACCCTGGCCTGGTTGTTACACAAGCGCGATAGCGAACCCCGCGTTAAGGTGGTGGCTTTGCAGCGCAACTTTGGCAAAGACGTGGCGATCATGGCCGGAATCAACTACAGCAGCGGAGCCGCAGTGATTCCGATCGATGCCGATTTGCAAGACCCTCCCAGCTTGATTCCAGACATGGTTGCCAAGTGGCGAGAGGGCTTTGATACGGTGATTTGCGTGCGCACCGATCGACCCGGAGACTCTCGTTTGAAACGCTGGCTAGCAGCCGGCTTTTATCGGGTGATGGGGCGAGTATCGGCGATAGAAGTACCGGCTAACGCTGGTGATTTTCGCCTCTTGGATCGCAAGCAGGTTATTGCGTTGCGGCATTTGCCTGAGCGCAGTCGATTTATGAAAGGTCTCTATGCGCTGGTGGGCTCGAATCCCGCCTATCTCGAGTACACCCGACCAGCCCGGGTTGCGGGTGATACCAAGTGGGCTTACTGGCGGCTGTGGAACTTTGCCCTCGATGGGATTTTTTCATTCACTACCTTACCCTTGCGCGTGTGGACCTACTTCGGGGGTGTGGTTGCTGTAGCCTCAGTGACCTATGGACTCTGGCTGTTTTGGGGGTTCGTTAGCTATGGCCTCGACCAACCTGGTTCGGCCTGGTTGCTGGTTGCGCTGATGTTTTTCAGCGGGCTCAACATGATGGGCATAGGCGTACTCGGCGAGTACATCGGCCGCATTTTTGATGAAGTAAAGAACCGACCCATGTATTTGGTCGGTCGTGAGTATGGCTTTGACGCCGAGGCGGTGGCAGTGGGTCGCGCCAGTGGTGTGGCGCTAGATGTCGCTAAATCTGCTGGGACTGCTGAGTAATGATGGGGCTGGTTGCTCTAGCCGTACTCTGTACCAGTGCGGCGCAGATAGTGCAGGTGTATGCCGCTCGGCAATTACCTGTCGGCGCGCGGCTTGTGCAAACTCTGGGTCACCCGCTGGTATGGCTATCGTATCTGTTACTGGCTTGCAGTCTGGTATTTTGGCTTGTCGCTCTGACCGAGCTTGATGTTTCCCAAACCTATCCACTGTTTGCCATTGGCTTTGTTCTCACTCTGCTTTATGCCCGCTTCGGACTCGGTGATGTAGTGCCGGTGCGCTCTTGGGCCGGTGCCGTGCTGATTGTGGCCGGAGGGGTGCTGTGCAACTCCTAGTCTGGTGCCGAGCTGTGGGATCCCTGTTGTTGGGTGTGGCTGGGCAATTGCTGTTTCGACGCTTCGGTCAAAGCCAGAGTGACGCTAAATGGTCTGTCGATGGGTTGCTGGGTGAACTCGTCACACTGTCACTGCGCACAGTGCCGCTAGAGCTTCTCTGGCTGGTGGGCGGGGGGCTGTGCTATGTGATCGCGGTGCTGCTGTGGGTGCAGGTGCTGCAAAAACTCACACTTGCGCGGGTGTATCCCTTGCTAAGTCTTGCGTATCCGCTGGTGTATTGCGGCGCCATTGTGTGGCTGGGTGAGGCCGCCACTCCCCAGCGCACCGGCGGCACTTTGCTGGTGTGTCTGGGCGTGTTGTTGGCTGTGGCGCCAGCCGCTGCGCAACCAAATGGAACCACCAGGGCGGCTGGGGCCGCTAACGAATAGGACAAAGGGTCCTGGCGTGCGGGCTATTTCTTGGGGTTGCGGGTGCGGGGTTCTGCGCGCTCAGTGAATAGCGCCGTATACAACTGCTCGTTGGGATAGCCGTCGGCACGCTGCCCCAGTTGCGCCTGCGCAAGTCGCACTGCCTTACTGGTCCCAGAACCGAACACGCCGTCAGGCTTGCCGGCGGGAAAACCGAGCTCGTTTAGGCGTCTTTGTAGCTGCTCGATTTTTACGCGGCTGAGTTTGATGGTTGCCACGGGTGGCAGCGGGGTTTGCAGCGGGGCAGCGCCAGCTATTCGGTCGGCGAGTCGGCCGACGCTTAAGGCGTAAAAATGCGAGCGGTTCCAGGCAAGAATGTTCTTGTAGTTGGGATACACCAGAAACACGGGGCCACTGTGCCCCGCTGGCAATATCACCGCAGCCTCGATAGGTGCACTACCCAGTGGCTTGCCGAAGGCGTTGCGCAATCCAGCCGCGCGCCACTCACTCAAGGGTCGCCATTGATCTGTGCCAGTCTTTGCGTAGTCAAAGGACTTGGGCAGCAGAACCTCGCGCCCCCAGCGGTAGTCGCTATCCCAGCCGAGATTCTGTAGATAGGCGCCACCCGAGCTCAGCGCATCAGCCCGCGTCATAAGATTGCGGCGACCATCATTGTCGCCGTCGACAGCATGTTCGAGAAACGTTGTCGGCATAAATTGCATGTGACCAATGGCCCCGGCCCAGGAGCCGATAAGCTGATCTTCGCTCATGTCGCCGGCGCTGATGATATTGAGTGTGGCGATAAGCTGGGCGCTGAAGAAGCTGGCGCGACGCGAATCACAAGCAAGGGTTGCTAGTGCGCTGGGGATCGAGAGCTTGCCAAAGTAGCTACCAAAGTTGGTTTCGAGCCCCCACAGTGCGACCAGATAGTGGGGGGGTACGCCGGTGCGAATCTGTATCTGGCGTAACAGTTTGTGTTCGCTCTGCAACAGATCCCGACCTTGTTGCACGCGTTGATTGTTAACGCGGGCGGCGAAGTATTCGCTGAATGTGGTGACAAACTCTGGTTGCGAGCGGTCGCTCGCCACAACCCGGTCGAGGTGTTTAATGTTGGCGAACACCGGTTTGATGACTGATTCTGGTACCTGGGCTGCGCGTGCCTCGGCCTGCAAGCGAGTGAGGCAGGCGGCGAATGATTCTGCCGTGGTGGCAACAGGGGCTCCGGTGGCGTTGGGCGCCTGCGTTGTCGCCTCCTCTGTCGCCTCCTCTGCGTGTGTCGCGAGCGTCAGAGTCGCAAGACTGAGAGTGGCGAGCACAAGCGCAACCACAACCACAACAAGAGGGGGCCGGGTCAGGTTGGCAGAGCGGTTTGGATGTTGGGACTGTACTGGATGTATCACGCACTGATTAAATCTGATCGGGCGCGGGACGTCGAGAGTCTAGCGTGTGTGCAAAGGCTGCGTACAGCAACAAGACTCCAGCCCGCGCGCGCGTGAGTACGGGTAAGCTCGCTGTAGCTTCCCAGCGCCGAAGGTAGGGTCGAACGCGTGCGCAGGCATGCAGCCTGGCGCGAAAGCGCCTCGATGCGCCAGCAAACAAAACGGCGGCGAGCAATAGAAACAGGACGCCGGGAATGACTGGAATAAGCAATCCCAGTACACCGAGGAACAAAGCGGCAAGGGCAGCCAGGGTGAGCAGAGCGCGTTTAATGAGTGACATGTTCCGGCCTTGATTTGTGGGTACTGCTAGATCTGCAGGATTCATGCCTGTTTTCGAATGTTCCATAAGTTGCTGATATTTATGTAATAATTATTTTCCCTCTCGAAGGCCCTCTGGTCAGATTCGCGAACCTTTGGCGGCGGTGAAACTGTGCGCGAGCGCACACTTTGAGTGCCGTCGCGGCCTGCAGGTTCGGGCGTGGTGCCCACTGTTTCCGGGCTTTCTGTGAACTGGTCGAAGATCGGTTTAGGGGGCTTTCGTAAAATGAGCGTCAGCCTGCCGTCTTAGGCGTAAGCCTGCAGACGTGGGCATTAAATATTCGAAAAGGACCGCTCATGCCATCTGTACCCGTAACCAGGGGCCCTCGGGCTCTGCTTGTTGTGGCAGCGTTTATTGCTGCCCTCACAAATTTTCCCGCCGCCGCCAATATGGTGTTGAGCAATGCCATTGTGCACTTTGATCAGGACTCGCCCGGGCGTCAGGATGTTGAGATCACCAACGTGGGCGATGAACCGCTGTACGTCAAGATCGAGCCGCACATTGTGTTGAACCCCGGTACCGAAAGCGAGGAGCGGGTGGCGATCAAAAATCCTCGTGAACATGGTTTGCTCGTTACGCCGAATCGCATGGTACTGGCCCCAGGTACGGCCAAGTCGATGCGGATTGTGAAGTTGCCGCTAGCGACTGATCCGCAACAGAAAAAAGAGCGCATTTATCGAATTTCGGCACGACCGGTAGTGGGTGATGTCACCTCAACGCAAAGTGGTGTGAAAGTGTTGATTGGTTATGAGGTGCTGGCCATTGTTTATCCAGCCAATCCGGCGCCCAACCTGGTAGTAAAGCGTGATGGGCTGAAGCTGACCGCGGAGAATCAGGGCAACACCAACGTGCTGTTGCAGGAAGGTTTTCAGTGCGAGACTCCCGAGCTGCCACTCGAGGAATGCGCTCCGGTGGGGGGCAAACGGCTGTACCCAGGCCTTACCTGGAGTTTTGATCTGGAACACGACTTGCCGGTGCGGTTTTTCCAAAGTGTTGGCACTCGCAACTACGTTGAAACCTACGAGTAACGCCTAGCCTCACGCATCGAATAAGACGCCATGTCTGACAGCTCTAATCTCTCTCGTCGCGCCGCCTGGGTCCGGGTGGGGCAATGGGGCGGCGCGTGGCTTCTGTTCTGGTCGCTGCTGGGATTGTTCGGCAGCATTCACGCTGGATCGTCGAATGGGTTGCCAGAAGCTGGTAATCACGTACAACCGCAAGCTCCACACCTGCTTGAGCGACCGCGTGTACTGTGGGGCAGAATATGGGGTGGCGGTAAGTCAGCTGTAAAGCCTGCGAGGGCAGATGCCCCTGTGGAACAGCCCACCGCCGTTGCAACTAGGCCCCCACCCGACGCTGCTGCGCCCGTTTCAGGAACCGGCTCAGGAGCCGAATTTTTTGCCGCAGCGCCTGCTGGTTTTGACGATCTTACCGGTCTGCAAAACACGCAGGCTGATGTATTTTTTCAGGGTCGTTTGCTGCTCAGTACCTTTATCGAATTTGACCTGGAACACCTGACATTTGTAGGACCCGAAGAGATCGTCGCAGCGATTCCAACGCTTGCGAACCCCGATCAGGTATTGGCGGCTCTCAGCGGCCAGCTCGATAACAATTCACAAATGTTGTGTAACTTGCGGCTCCGCGACAACTGCGGGTTGCTGGAGCCCAAGGTTGCTGGCGTGATTTTTGACGAAGCCAAGTTCCGCGTCGATTTGTTTGTGGCCCCTGACCAACAGTCTGTGCAGTTTGTCGATGGTGATCGTTATCTGCCTGCACCCGTGGCGGGCTGGGCGACCTTGCACGATGTGGGGTTAACGGCCTCTGGCCAGCAAGACAATCATCGCTTCAGTGTGGCCGGCGAGAGCTATCTGTCGAAGGGCTCTGGCCGTATTCGAGTGCGTTACGGTGTCACCAATGTGGGCTCCGCACTCCAAGAAGCGTCGTGGCAATGGGACAACAAGGATGAGGAGGTGGAAGTCGGAGTCTTTCGCGGTGTGCGCGGTAACTCCTTGTTTGTTAACGATAGGCGTTTGTTTGGCTTGCGTCTTGGTAGCTCAACCAAAACCCGCACCGATCTCGATAATGCACTTGCGACCCCGGTGCTGATTTTTCTCGATCAGCGCTCGCGGGTGGATATTCTCCGCGGGACCGAACTGCTTGATTCGCGTTTTTATGAGCCAGGTAACCATCAGCTCAACACCACCCGGTTGCCGGATGGGGCTTACGATATCAATGTTCGAATCGTTGCTGCCGATGGCGCACAGCAGACCCAACAGCACTTCTTTGTGCGCAATTCCCTACTGCCGCCGCTCGGCGAACAGCAACACTTTATTGAGATGGGCGCCTTCACGGAAGACTTTGGGACGGGTTTGCCCCGTACAGTCGGAGGTGGCTGGGTTCGCGCTGGTCTAAGCCGTCGTTTGAAAGAGAATTTTGCACTCGAGGGTGAATTGCTGGTCTCGAGTGAATCCACCTTGTTTCAGGGTGGCGCTTTTGTTCTTGGACGCGGTTGGCAGATGCATATTGGGACGTTACAGAGCGACCGTGGTGACCAGGGCTACTCGTTGCGCGGGCAGTATCAGCGTAAGCGGGTGTCGCTCAGTCTGTCTGCTCAGCATCTGGATTCCAAAGCTGGCGAGGAAGAGCTTGGCCGTTTTGATGATTCGTTGCTGTCCAATGTGGACTTTACGCTCACTGATGACTTGGCCGCTTTGGAAGACACGGACACCGATGATCAGCTTGTGATTACCCGTGGTGTAGTGGGTGGCAGCTTCACCCAAGCGAGCGCGACGCTGTCCTTTCCACTGCAGCTACCGTTATGGAACGGGAAACGATCTAAAGGGCAAGCGAACATTCGGGCGCTGTACAACGAGCGCAACGGGGCGGTTACCCGCCAGGGGATTGGTTTTGACTATCGAGCGCCATTGTTGCGACGTAACTCCATGCGCGCCGATTGGCGCTTTGAGAGCCTGTTTTTCTCGGATCGCTCGCTGGTGCAATTGGGTGTCGACTTTCGTTGGCGCAACGGCCGACAGAACTCATCGCTGCGCCCGCAGTTGAGCGCCAGCCAGGTAAGAGATCCGCTCACAGGCAAGCGCGATACCTTTGATATCTCCCCTGTGCTGAACGCGAACTGGAACCGGTCACGCCACTCAGAACGGTTCGGAGATGTCACCGAAGGCGCCTACCTGGTGCACCAGAGTGGTCGTTCGGTATTGGGTGGCCGGTTCGCTTCACAATCAAGTTATGGCTATTCAGACCTTGATATTGGCTATGCGCGCGGCGCTCAGCCCGGCTTACAGTATTCCGCCAACAGTCGCTTTAGTCTGGTGTCGAAGGATGGCAAATCGGCCTTCGGTGGAGGTGCCAGTCAGCTCGCTGCTGTGGTGGTAGAAATTGCTGGCGACCTGCCCGACGCAGATTTTCAGGTTATTGTCGACAACCGGGTCGCCGGCTACGCGAGCACCACCAAGCGTGGGGTGGTCTCGCTGCGGCCTTACGCCACCTACAGTGTGCGAATTTCCCCCACCGGCGATGACATTCTGGGCTACGACGAACAGAGCTACGAGGTCACTCTGTTTCCGGGCAATGTGCAGCGGCTGGTGTTTGCAGCCCGAGAGTTACGCGTAGTCATTGCTCAGGCCGTCGATGCCGCGGGGGCGCCGATCGCATTCGGTAAGTTCACCAACGTGGATGGCTATGGCGCATCTGATGCCGAGGGCTGGTTCCAGGTGGAAGTAAGTCATAGCGACGCCCTACAGGTGCGCAAGACTGACGGTAGTTTCTGCGCGATAACGCTGCCTGCAACCACCCCGGCGGATGAGGGGCTTGTGGTGCTTGATGCACTCGTGTGCCAGGCGAGTCCTGTTATTCCGGCACAACCGTCAGAGTAAGGGTGCCGTTGTAGTTGCCGGGTGCCGCGCTGCCTATCTCGGCCCCGTCGATAATGATGCGGATCTGGCCGCGTGGATTGCAGCGCCCGTTGGGCAAGAAGTTACTGGCGCGCAAGCCGGTCATGGGGGTGCCAGCGAACAACTCATCGCCAGCACTACGACCGCGGTCATTAATACGCACCTGGTAGTCGATGCTGTGGACCCCGTTGCCGGAATCCACCAGCGAGAAGGCACCCCCGCTGCCGGTGCCAAAGCCGATCAGTGAATAGCGGCTTCTCGGTGCCATGGGTACACAGAGATCACTCTCGGCAGTCAGGGTGCCGACCGTCGGTGGCACGACACCAAAATCAAGGTCGGACAATTCTGTGATCTGCACTTGAGCCTCAGCCGCTCTGGCGCTTGTGCCGGATAGCAATAGCTCGCCCAAGAATGCAAGCTGGAGCAGGAACAGAAAAGATACCGGGGTGCGCATAACTGCGAGCCTAACCGGAACGGCCACACGATGGTAGTCAAGCAGGAGTGTGAGAGGCTGAGTGGTTACTCGGGCAACAACGTGACGGTCAGGGTGCCGTTGTAGGTGCCAAAGCCGCCCGTGAGTTCTGCTTCAGGCACTTCGATTGAGATGTTGGCGTTGGGGCCTGCGCAGCCAAAAACACCGCCGAAAAAGAAATTGAAAACCGAGGGATTGGCGAAGACATTGGTAAAGGGGGTGGGGGCGACCTGGCCCGTGAGCGTGCTGCCCGCAGTCAGTGGTACGCGACCAGCTGTGCCGACTGCATCATTAAAGAATACGTTGTAGTTGATTTGCGTCGCACCGTTGGACAGGGTGAATGCAGAAGGGTCGCCGGGTTCACCGTCGCCGCTCGCACGAATCCGGTAAGTGGCGGGGAGGAAGTTCAAACCCACACAAATATCGTCATTGGCTGTCATCGGACCCGTACCGCTCCAGTCGCCCAGAGCAAAGTCTTGAAACCCGTTGATACGTGCCTGAAAACCGATGATGAGATCGACATCAACCGAACCGGTTGACGTACCAAAACCAAGCTGCCCCTGAGTCGCTGCATCTACCTCTGAGGGTGCAGATACAATCATCAAGGTAGCGAGGCACAGTGCTCCCAGTCGGGCTGGCAAGCGCGCAAAACGAGTGTTCGTTAAGCGAGACTTCTTATGCAGGTTCTGTTTGAACATATCCTGGCCATGCCGACGGGTTAAGGGGAAGAGCGCTCGAGAATGGCTCGGCGCACACGCGAGTGACGCCGAGCCTTTCCCTAGCTTTACGGACTAGCCGTAATTTGAAACGTTGTTCTGAGTGGTTTACTCAGGAGCAACCAGCAGAGTCAGCGTACCGTTGTAAGCACCGGCGGGCAGACCTGCCATGTCAGCGGCAAGAACGGTAACGGCGATGGTGCCGTTGTCGCCAGTGTTTGCACAGGTGTTAGAAGCCTCGTCGCCGCCTGTTTGGCCGGGAAGGGCTGTACCTGAAACAAGCGCCGTGGCACCACTACCGTCGTCGTAAGTTACGCTGTAATCAACGCTGTTTGCGCCGTCGACCAGAGCGAACTCATCGCCCGCTGTGCCGCCGTCACCGGTAGCTGTGATTTCGTATCGGCCGGTACCGCTGCGGAATACGCAAGCAGGTGAAGTGCCAGACAGATCACTACCCAGGAATTGTCCGAGGGTGATGTCTGCGAGGTTTGAAATACGCACTTCGTCAACAACGGTCAGGCTGATGTCGAGGTCACCCGTTGAGGTGGCGCCAACGGTGCCCTGAGTTGCTGCGAAACCGTTCGCCGCGATCATTACTGCTACACCGCCGGCTACAAGACCTTTGGTTGCTTTCGAAAAAGAAAAGCTCATCTGTTACTACTCCAATAAAGCTAGATTTTTGACTCACTGTGAGTCAGTTGTGGTTACTGTGTGACCGTCCCGTGGTCAGCAAGTGTTCGATCCCTCGGATGACAGTAATGTATGTGAATTCGGTCGGGTTTTTAGTGACGGGGTCGACAGTTTTTATTGCACCGGTCAAGAATTTGTCGCCGTGATGTAAGTCCCAAATAGGGCATTCGCTGAAATTTAACAGTTAACCTGCGGATTCGTGCATTCAGTCACTGTTTAGTTTGAGTTCAGATGTTGTTCACTCATCAGAATTTAGGATGCTGCCATGTTCACTACTGCAATGCGCAGGTAAAAAAGGAGAAGAACATGAAGGCACTGAAGAAAATAATGACGAGCCACCTGCTTGCCGGCGGTCTGCTTGGAGCTTGTGCAGTAGTTGGCGCGCCGGTATTTGCGGACAACGACTATCGTCGTGCCGCCTATGACAACGCGCGTGATAGCTATAGCAACCACTACGTCAACCAGCGTCGATCTGGTCCAGTGACACTTCGCCTGAACTACGATGCCAATGGTTCTGGTTCCATTCCCCTTAAGCGAATGTTGCGTAACCAGCACGGTATAGATACAGATAACTGGCGTATTCGGTCGGTAAACGTGCGACACAGATCGAAGCGCACGGCGCTCGCCCGCCTGAATGTGGGTGGCCGCTCGAGTGCTGATGTCTATTTGCGTCGTGGTGTGACCACGATCGATGCTCCCCGCGGCCGGGCAGATGGGCAGTGGGTACTTGGATTCAGAAACGCCAAGGTGCGTGATGTGGCGGTAACTTTGGAGCCGCGCACTAACCGTCGTAGCAATCGAGTGGGTAAATATCGGACCCAGCGCGGATTGAGCTACAACGCGTACCGGCGTTAGGTCTGGCTAATCCATGGGCCGGCTCCGCTGTGCGGGGCCGGCTTTTTTATGTCTGGCAGCTTATCTGCGCTTGGTAATGAATCGGCTAGCCAGATTTGTCTCCGGGAGCGCGGATGATGAAGACGGGTTTGTTCGTGTGTACTTTCGCCCAGGTCTTACCTGTTTCCTCGACGTTCATCAGGTACAGAACTTCCTCGGCAACATGCTCCGGGGTCATAAATGCCGCCGGATCAAGACCAGCACCTGGGCCGTCGGCGGCGCCCGGTCTTTGTTGATGGGGTATGAGCGCGGTGTCGATGCCGCCAGGGCAAATCGCGTTGATCTTGATGCCGCGCTTGGCGAGGCTGGGAGCGAGGCTGCGGACCAGGCCGGAAACTGCGTGTTTGCTCATCGCGTAGAGAGGATCAACGGCGTATGGCGTGATACCAGCGAGCGAACTGGTGGCGACAATAGCGCTGCCGGATTCGCATAGCGGTAACAGCGCCTGCAGACCAAACACAACGCCGTCGACGTTAACGCCCATCATGCGGCGATAGCGTTCGAGCTGCATGGCCTCGAACTGATACTCCGACATAGGTGCCTCGGGCGGTGCAATTTGAATGCCTGCGTTTAGGTGGATGTGTGTTGGGGTACCCAGCGACGCGACCTTTTTTGCGACGGCGTCCCAGTCCTCCGGCTGGCTGACATCGCAGCGCATGAAATGTAGCTGGCTGGCTGGGGCGTTGGTATCGGCTTGTAAAGTAGCGCCAGCATCTTGAATATCGAGTGCTAGTACTTTTGCACCCTTGGCAACAGCGGCATTCACCATAGCTTTGCCTATCCCGGAGGCGGCCCCGGTAACCACGAGTAATTCCTGTTCTGGATGGGTTCCCAGTTCGCTCATGAGTACAACTCCAGCAGATCTTCGGGCGGGCGACCAATAGCGGCTTTGGTCACAGCTTTAGTACCAACGATGGCCACGGGTCGTTGCATGAGTTGTGGGTGTTCAAGCAGTAGCTCGATAACCTGGGTAGTACTTTGATAGTTCGCTGCATCGAGACCGAGCGCTTTGAAATTCTTGTCACGCCGTACCATGTCGGTTGGCGCGTTTGGTAGCTTCGTAAGCAACCGCTCCAGCGTGTCGCGATCGAGTGGTGCGTTCAAGTATTCGACAACCTCTAAGTCGAAATTTTGCTCGGCGGAGAGTCGCGTCAGCAGTTCGAGCGCGCTGCGAGATTTGCTGCAGTTTGGGTTGTGGTAGAGCGTTGTATCTAAATTAGTACTTGATGCTGATTCTGCGTCCGCCATTAGTGATCTCTGAATGCTGTGTATTAGGTTGCTGCGGTTATTATAGCCGCGTGGGTTTTACGAGGGCCCTATAATCGAACACGGTGACGCCGCCATCACTGTGCAAGTGATGGCCACCGTGGGCGCCGTCGTCAAACTCTGGCGATACGCGCGCTACTTCTTCTTCGACGTAAACCTCCGGAGTAAGTTTTGTGATTCGATGTATGCGGCAGGCCTGGCCATAGGTAACAAAGCCCTGTTCTTGCGCAACTCGAAACAGATCGCCGTCTTTGCGCAGCAGACCGCCGTTGCGTGCACGCTCTGAGTCGACAATGACCGGGTTCTGGGCGTGCGGTGTCCAATCTGTGGACAGGGGTGAATCAGACCAGAAAATATTCAGCTCTGAGCAGAACTCATCAATTTCCGCCTCATCAGTGTTGGTGAACATCCACCAGCGACCGTCGTGCTCAAACAGCATGGTGTCGGCGGCGTAAAAGTCGGGCATGAGTACTTGCTTTAGTGACCACTTGAGGGGAAATTCGTCACATTGATAGACCCGGATATCACGGTTAGTAGATGTCTCAGGGCACATCAGCAGTTCACCTTCGTACTCGAACAGATAAGGAAACGACAGATGGAAGGGTTCATCCAAAACAACCCCGAGGGGTGTTGCTGATTTTTTGCCGAGTTCGTAAACGCTGATCACGGCCTGATCGATTTTCAGATCGAGCTCTTCAACAAAGCAATAGGCCTTGCCATCCCGGTGGACAACAAAGGGATCAGCCAGAAAAGTGCCAGGTGGGTTGATGAGCTTTGGACCGCGCCAGAGCTCGGCATCGGACCAGTCGGAATGCACGTAGCCCACGTGCCAAAGATCGCGGTAGCCCGCGCGATAGGTGAGTTGCTGGCGCAGTCGATGGACAAATCTTCTGGTCAGATAGATCAGCATCTGCGGCAGATTTGGTCGTCGAAACAATCGTGCCGAATAGGGGGTGGATGGCAGCACGTCTGGCAGCGCTCGATGTTTGGCGAGATGGCTGACAATGTGACGCATGAATGGATTTGCCTTCGCAAACAGTTGGGCTTCATTAACGAGGTAGGGGTAGTTGGTAGGGAAGTGCCCACGACTAAAGACTTCGCCGCCATCCAACACGTCGGAGAGTCTTTGTATGGTGAAGCCGGTCTTGGGTTGTCGGTAGTAGACCTCCCAAAACGCGGGCGGACCACCACGGTTGATCTGGTTGTCCCCATGGTGGAAGGACAGGACGCCGAAGCGACTGCTCGACAGCAGCTCGCCACGCAGGATGCCATCACCGCAGCGAATCATGACGTCGAGGTCCAGTGCTTTTACCGCTTCGACGTCTTCTGGGGAAAATCGATAGACAAAACCGGAAGTAGAGACGATGGGTATTATTCTGAGTTGTTCGGGCACTTCGCTCGAAATGTCCTCTGTGTCGAGATGATCGCGCAGCAATTCATCATTCCTTGCGAGCAAGCGCTTCTCACTCCATTCCAGATATTGCCAAACCAGACCGGCCAGGGTGTCTTTCAAACCGCGTTCTATCAGCACGGATTGGATACGCGCCAACAATGAGCGCCTGGGGGCTTCGGCAGATGTCTGATCCTTCAGTGGCTCATGCAGAATCAGATGGGTGACGACTATGTCGTCCTGGGCTTGAGTCCAGCGCACGAATTCCGCGTCGTATTTTGGGACGATGGCTGAGTTTACGAGCAGCCCAACGCGCAGCGGGTTGGCGGCGGACTCTGGAGGAGTCTTCATTCTGGCATCCTGGTCATAGGCTTGGAGGCGAGTTCATAACTGCATCTTTTACCGGTATCTCTCAACTTTATTAGGGAACGAATGCAGCGCTGTAGTTTTCCGCACCTTCCTTTTGTATGTCTTCCAGCCAGCCACCTTCATAGGGCCAACTGTCAGGGGCATCCGGAGACGGGCCTTGCCAAAACCGTGCAAATGGTCCATCACCAACAGGCTGCAAAGACCATGCCTGGCGTCGGAATGTCCAGCTGTCGGGCACTAGTTTATGCGCCGCCCGAAAGTGTTCAATGGCCAGAGTTTCATGCCCTGCGATTTGGAGAGCGGTAGCCAATTCAAAATGAGCATGGCCTTTTGCAATTGCTGTTGAGCGCGGCCGTGAGCGCCTGATCACTTCTTCCGGGGTGTGGGCAAACTCACTGTTTGCACCCTTCTCTACCCAGTCTTGCAGTGCATGGTGATAGACCTCGGGGTTCGACGGGATTTTTGCCGCTTCCAGCATCATCGCTTGCAGCCGTTCAGGAGCAGCGCTTAGATCCGGTGCGTTGGGAGGGGTGGCAGCGGCAGGTTTTGGTGGAGCGGGCGCCGCTTCAGCGCCTCGTACAATCATGCCGGTTTCGTCTATCCATACGCTGCTTGGAATGTTAATCACACCAAACTTTTCAGCCAGTTGATGATGTCGGTCAATTAAGGCCGGATGGGTGGGGCGGGCCGCTTCCATAAATGCCTGGCAGCCTTCATTACCAAGCGCATCAAGGCCCACAGTAACCAGCTCGAAATTGCCGTTGGCTTTGACATGCAATTCGTCGCGTAGCGTCTGCCACACGGGCAGGTCAGCAGAGCAGCCTCAGTAGGGCGCCCAGGCATACACAACAATTTTCTTGCCGCGCAAACTTGTGAGATCAAAAGGCTTGCCCGCAAGATTTGGCAAGGTCAGGGCGGGTGCCTGGGCGGTGGTTAGTGCTCGCGCGCCGACGGTTTCGGGGCCGAGTGCCCAAAGACCATGTTCAGGTTCACTAACCAAAGGCATACCCATCTGATCGGACACCTCAGCAAGGTCAAGTTCGGCGTTTGCGCTGGTAGCCGGGTTTGTCCGCAGTGGGATGCACACATCGCCTTTACATGCGCCTTCGGGCTTGAAGGTCCAGCCGGTATGTTGCTCGAATTTGGCGCGGGTTATGGTTGCTTTGTTGTGCAGCATGGACTTACCTTTGGATCTGGCTAGGCGAGTATAAAAGGTAGCACAGTTTGCTCTATTAACCTTCCAGTTCTTCCCAGCGAGCGTATGCCGCCGCTAGACTTTTTGCTGTGCTATCAAGCTCTTGCAGCACGGTATCAACCTGGCTCTGATTGTCTTTGTAAAAATCTGGATCAGCTACTTTGGTGCTTAGATTGTTTTGCAATTCTTCCAGTTGTTCAATGGTTTTAGGTAGTGCCTCAAGTTCTTTGCGTTCGTTAAAGCTTAATCTTCGTTCAGTGCTTGCCGATTTTTTGTCGTTGCTCCTAGAGGCTTTGACGTTCTGCTGTTCCGTGTCTTTGTTTGCCAGTGCCACTCGTTTAGAGGCGTCCGTTAAGCGGGGTGTTTGTTGGTCGCTGTAGCGTTTCCAGTCTGTATAGCCACCCACATGTTCTTCGATGCGCTGGTTGTTGATCACGAGTGTGCTGGTCACCGTCTTATCAATGAAGGCCCGATCGTGACTGACGAGTAGCAGGGTTCCTGCGTAGTCGGCGAGCAGCTCTTCCAGCAGTTCGAGAGTTTCAACGTCTAAGTCGTTGGTGGGTTCGTCGAGCACGAGCAGGTTTGCCGGCTGGGTGAAGAGCTTCGCCAGTAACAAACGATTGCGTTCGCCGCCAGATAGAGTTTTCACCGGCGAGTGAACTCTGGCAGGCGGAAACAGAAAATCATTGAGGTAGCCAATGACATGACGAGACTTTCCCCCAATCTCGACTCTATCTGTGCCGTCGGCCACGTTGTCACGCACCGACCGTTCGGGATCGAGTTGATCGCGTTCCTGGTCGAAGTAGGCGATCTGCAGGCGGGTACCAGGCTTTACACTGCCCGTTGTTGGAGTCAGTTGTTCCAGCAGGATTTTTAGCAGGGTACTTTTACCGCAGCCGTTGGGGCCGATGATCGCGACCCGGTCACCGCGAAGAATTTTGGTGCTGAATTTCTCGAAGATCAGGCTGTCATCGAAACGCATACTGATGTCATTGGCTTCTATAACAATTTTTCCCGAGGAATCTCCCGCCGCAACTTGCATTGCGACACCGCCCGCCCGCTCGCGGCGTTCCGAGCGTTCCTTGCGTAGCGCTTCGAGTCGTCTTACACGGCCTTCGTTGCGTGTTCGTCGCGCCTTGATACCTTGCCGAATCCAAATCTCTTCTTCGGCCAGGTTCTGGTCGAACTTTCGATTCGCGTCGGCCTCAGCGGCAAGTTCTGCTTCGCGGCGCTGTAGATACTGCGCGTAGTTACCAGGGTAAGAGCGTAAAATTCCGCGATCGAGTTCGACGATGCGAGTTGCCAGCCGGTCGATAAAGCTCCGGTCGTGGGTAATGAAAACTACCGTGCCGCTGTAACCCAGCAGTGCATCTTCAAGGGCTGTGATGGATTTGATGTCGAGATGGTTAGTGGGTTCATCGAGCAGCAGAACATCTGGTTCGCTGACCATGGCCTGGGCGAGCATTGCCCGGCGTCTGACGCCGCCCGAACACTCGCTCATCAGCTTGTCTGCGTCGAGCTGCAGGCGCTGCAGAATAGCGTCAATTTTTTGCGTACCCTCCCAGGCGCCCGCGGCTTCGATCTCATCCTGCAGGCGAGCAAATCGGCTCAGGTCGGCATCTGTTGCGTTGTCGAGTCGTGCCGAGGCGTCGTGATAGCGTTGCAACAGGTCGCCGTGATCGCCAAGCCCACGGGCAACAGTTTCGAACAGGCTGGCGTCATGGCCGTCTGGAACTTCTTGTTCCAGTTTGGCAATGCTTAGTCCATCGCGGGCCCAGCGCTGACCGCTGTCGAGTACCTGAGCACCGGTAAGGACATTCATC
>CAZSYU010000015.1:0-62668 GCA_964611345.1 uncultured Pseudomonadales bacterium | reverse complement strand
ACTAAATCCCCACTAAATCTTAGGAGAAGCGCTCTGGTCCAGCCCATTGAGCCGTCGTATAGCGATCTCCGTGACACCAGCCAACCGGCAAGACCTCCTCAATGCGCGCCAGATCACTCGCAGAGAGGCTGACCTCCACGCCCGCTATCAGTTCATCAAGATGTTCCACCGACCGGGTACCTGGAATAGGAATAACGTGATCACCCTGGGCCAATAGCCAGGCAATCGCCAGTCCGCCGGCAGGGATGCCCAGCTCGGCGGCGAGCTGCCGATAGCGATCGGTGAGTGCCATGTTACGTTGCAAGTTATCCGCCTGAAATCGCGGGTTCACCTTTAGAAACGCAAGCCCCTGACAGGCTGCATAATCCAGCGGGTGATCGGTAAGTAGCGACCGCCCTACCGGACTAAACGCCACCAGGCTGCTATTGAGCTCCGCCGTTTTCTGCAACAAACCCAATTCCGGCGCACGGGTAGAAAGTGAATACTCTGACTGTACGGCGCCAACCGCATGAACTTCGTGCGCAACACCCAGCGCAGCAGGAGCAATTTCTGAATAGCCAATCTGCCGCGCTTTACCCGCACGAACAATGCCGGCAAGCGATTCTGTGACCTCTTCGACAGGTACACTCTGATCACGGCGATGGACGTACAGCAGCTCAACCTGCTCAACACCCAGGCGCTTGAGCGATTTGTCGATCTGGGCCTCAAGATGTGCCTTTGAATTATCAAACACGCGCTTTCCATCGGCGTTGGTAGTTATCCCCGCCTTGGTGGCAATAACAAACAGGTCTTGCGCCTGCTTGCCTTGCTTTGCCAGAAAAGCGCCAATGCGCGTTTCAGACATTCCCCCGCCGTATACATTGGAGGTATCTATATGACTGATACCGGCATCAAGACAACGCTTGAGGATCGCGTGAGACATCTCGTCATTCGTTGCACCATAAAAGTCACTCAACGACATGGCGCCATAGCCAAGTGCCGATATAGGAGTGCCAAGCTGGCCAAGTTTACGTTGCTGCATTGTCATGCCCTTTAACTGTTGAGAATTTTTATCAAACTCACTGCGTCAGATACACATCAGGTGTCGCTCAGGATGATGCGACTCACCCGCATCACTTGTACACTCGCACACCACACGGCTTGATAACAAGAAGATGATGGTCTGGATAACCTGCGCCCTGTTTATGGCAGGAGTAGCGCTCGCCTCGTACCTGCTTACTCGCGGAACGGTCAATGATAGCGAAGGTTACTTCATGGCGGGTCGGTCACTAAGTGGTACCTTCATTGCAGGCTCGCTACTGCTAACCAACATATCAGCCGAGCAGATCATCGGTCTGGCAGGCTCGGCCTACGCCTTCAACATGAGCTCGATGGCATGGGAAGTGCTCTCTGTGCTTGCCATCATGATCATGGCCATGGTGTTTTTACCCAGATACCTCGCTAACGGTTTCACCACTCTGCCACAGTATCTGGGAGAGCGCTTTAGCCCTCTGGTTCGGCAGGCTACGGTTACCTTGTTTTTGCTCGGCTATAGTCTGGTTACCATTCCCTCAGTGCTCTACTCGGGCACCATCGCCGTACTGCAAACCTTTGGCACCGAACTCGATGGTGCCCACAGCTTCACCATCGTTATGATCGTGATTGGTTTGATTGGCATGGCGTACTCCGTGTCGGGCGGTCTGCGCGCGATTGCCATCTCAGACACCTTAAACGGCGCCGGACTGGTTTTCTTTGGCTTCCTGATTCCATTTCTGGCGCTACAGCAACTTGGCGATGGCAGTGTGTGGAGCGGTTGGCAGAGCGTAACCACCGTACATCCCGAAAAACTCAACGCCATTGGTTCCGACACCGACCCTACGCCGTTTGTGACCCTTTTCACCGGCATGTTGTTTGCGAATCTGGCGTACTGGGGCACTAACCAGTACGTGATTCAGCGTTCACTGGCCGCAAAGAGCCTTGCTGCCGGACAAAAGGGTGTGATGCTGGCTGGGTTCTTCAAACTACTGATCCCTGTTTTTATTATGCTGCCGGGTGTGATTGCGTATCACCTGTACGGCGACTCACTTAACAGTATGGACCACGCATACCCTCGCCTGGTAAGCGATGTGTTGCCGAGCTTTCTCACGGGTATTTTTCTGGCGGTGCTACTTGGGGCGGTATTCAGCTCCTTTAACTCACTATTGCAAAGCTCCGCCACCCTGATCACCTATGATGTGTACGAACCCTGGCTAGCAACCCGAGGCGGACAAACCGTCGATGACGCCACCCGCATTCGCATCGGTCGTATCGCCTGTGTGGTGATCACTCTCTCCGGTTTGCTCGTGGCGCCAAGCTTGCAGCTCGCACCGGAAGGCCTGTGGCAACTCATTCGCAAGTTCACCGGCTTCTACAACATACCCATTATTGCGCTGGTACTTGGCGCGATGTTTTTACCACGCGCTTCAGCCAAGGCTGCAGTTGCAGTGGTTCTGTTCCACGTGCCTGCCTATGCGGTGATTACGTTCTGGTGGGACACCGGCATACACTTCATACACTGGTACGCCATTTTGTTTGTGATCGAGATGACAATTCTGTGGGCAGTGCGGGGGCCTGTTTACTCAGGCGCAGAGACTACGGCATCGGGTGCTGTATCAAATAAAGATGACATCGACTTAACGCCGTGGCGCTATCGTTGGCCCATGGTAGGGTTCTTAAGTCTCTGTGTTATTGGGCTGTACGTCTTTTTGTCACCCCTGGGGGTGGCGAGCTAGCGCGAATCACTTTTACTAGACACTCGTACTAGACAATCGTACTAGACAATCGAGGCAGTAAATCTCGTGCTCTGTTTCAGGTTCATCACGCGAGAATACGCGCTGGCAAGCGTTGCGGGGCTAAGAGTGCCTCGCTCAAGCGCCTCTACCACCCACCCGGCAACCCGGTCAGGCAGATCAGGATCGTAGTCGAGTGAATTCGACATCAACAGTAAATCGTTACCCGCTTGCAGCGCAAAAATCACCGCCTCTTGCAGTGAAAAGTTGTTTCGAATGGCACCCATGTCCAGGTCGTCCGTAATCACTACGCCCGCAAAACCCAGTTTTTGGCGCAATACACCGCGGAGTGCTTTCTCCGAAAAGGTAACCGGCAGTTCTCCATCACTGAAATTTGGATGAAACAGATGCCCACCCATAATGACCTGCGCCTTGTTCGCCAACAACTGAAATGGTTGTAACTCTGCAATCGTCCAGGTGCTCGTAATGTCGACAAAGCCGTTGTGACTGTCGCCACGGGAAGTGCCGTGACCAGGAAAGTGCTTAAGTGTTGTGGCCACGCCCGCCGACTCCATGCCAGCAATAAAACTCCCCGCGTAATTTGCAACCTGCTCTGGATGCGAGCCAAAGCTGCGCCCATGTTTGCCAATCACCGGATTATTCGGGTCGTGCCAGTCGATCGATGGCGCAAGATTCAGGTTAAAGCCGGCCTCCCGCAGTTCTTGTCCAGCGGCAAAGTACAGCTCGCGCGCTTCTTCAGCGCTCAGGTTATTGGCCACCCAGTGGGCTCGAGGAATTTTCTCGAACCCCACGTCCGTAGATAGTCGTTGCACCAGACCACCTTCCTGGTCGATGGCGTTGATTACCTCCGGATTGGCTCGAACAAAGAGCTCAGAAAGGCTCAGCAGAGATTCTCTGTCACTTACGTTATGCCGCAGCAACACCGTGCCTCCTGCCTTGCCCTGCCGAATCTGCTCAGCCAGCAACCGGGCAGACGTATCCGTCGCAGATCTGGCCGGCAAACCTAGCACCAACAACGCGCCCACCATGGCAGCAGCTTCAGCCGGGTCAGCCGGGCCAGCCGGTGGTGCAGCTGCGGGCGCCGATTCGCTGGGCTTTGTGACTGCTGTCGGTGGGGTTGCTGGACCAGGCTCCAGCGTTGTCTGACACGCAGATACCGCAGGTAAAGCGAGGGACGCAGACGCCAGCCGCAATGCGTGCCGGCGCGTCATTGTGTGCCGGCGTGTCATTGTTATGGAATCGGACGTCGCTGAATCAGGAATTTTTCTCACACGCCAGTTTACCCGAAAACTACCAATGGTACTGTCCAGCGGGTCAGTTCACTTTGTATAGTGGGGTTCAAGACTAAGGACACGGGGACAACAATGACTGAACTGGTACTACGCGAAGACGCTGCAGGCCTTGCCCTGCTGACCTTAAACCGCCCAGACAAACTGAACGCGCTGACCGTCGGCATGTTTCAAGAGCTACGTGCGCACGTAATCGATATCCGCCGCGACGACTCGGTGCACTGTGTGGTACTGCGCGGTGCCGGCAAGTGCTTTTCCGCCGGCCACGATCTGGCTGATATCGGTGCTGGCGAAGTTGTGCCCTCGCGGGGCTGGCATTCTGAAACCTTGCGATTGCTCGAAAAACTTCCCAAGCCCGTTATCGCCGCGGTACATGGCCACTGCTATACGGGTGCGCTGGAAGTGGCACTCGCCGCCGATTTTATAATCGCCGCGGAGAGTGCGAAGTTTGGCGATACCCATTCTAAATGGGCGCTGACACCCGTATGGGGAATGAGCCAACGCTTGCCGCGTCGGGTAGGTATCGCCACAGCCAAGCGCCTGATGTTCACTGCCGAGACCGTAAAGGCAGACGCCGCACTCACCATGGGGCTGTGCGAATTAGTTGTGCCAGATGACGCCTTTGAGGCAGAGATTCGGCAACTGGCAACCACCATCAGCGCCAACTCGGGCTTTACTCACGCCGCTAACAAACAATTGCTCGAAGCTACCGATGCACGCGGGCTCGATGCCGGCCTGCAGTGGGAGGTTATGGAATCCGCCGGCACAGGACCTGATATGCAAGAACGCATTGCTGCGTTTAACAAACGCTAGCCATCGCTCAGATTACGCGGCACATCGCGAAAAGGGCCCGTGTCAAAGCGTGGCTCTTTCGGCAGCCCAAGTACACGTTCAGAAATAATGTTCTTCTGAATCTCGTCGGTACCGCCCGCAATGGAGATAGCCGGCACCGACACCAGCACTTCTGCCACCACCCCATCGAGCTCTGATTCTGGCCCACTCAACATGGCATTGGCTCCCGAGATAAGGGTATGCACGTGCGAAGCCTGACGCGCGATTACGCTAGCCGCCAGCTTGCCAATCGAGCCTTCCGGGATCACCTCGTTACCACCCGACTTGCGCTTGGCGGCAGCACCCGCAGCGGCAAGACCAGCGGCTTTGTTCAGGCACATAAGCCTCGCTAGCTCCTGACGCGTTTGCGGGTCTTTGATAGCGCCTGACTGAAGTGCACGCGGCAGCGCCAGATCTACCCGCCCCGCTCGCTGCGGGTACCAGGTGTAGGGCGCCAGTGCGATCTCGAGCTCGGCGCGATACTCCGCGTAAATCGGACCTTCCAGATTCCGCGCCCGCCCACCACTGCGATCCAAACCAAAACCCTGTCGTTCGATAGACAGGGTGGTGGCCGCAATGCGCCAGCCTTCACCTTCGCTACCCAGCAAATCAGAGTGCTCTACAAACGCATCTGCCATAAACACTTCGTTGAATGATGCGTGTCCGTTCATCTGCTTAAGCGGTCGCACCTCCATGCCAGGCTGACGCATATCAATCAGAAAGTAGCTCAGGCCCTGGTGTTTGGGCTGATCCCAATCGGTGCGCGCGAGCAATAAACCAAAGTCTGCGTGATGAGCACTGGTATTCCACACCTTCTGCCCGTTCATGCGCCAGCGATCACCTTCACGCTCGGCTTTGGTGGACAGACCAGCCAGATCAGAGCCGCTGCCAGGTTCACTAAACAGCTGACACCAGGAATGCTCACCGGTCAGTATGGGGCGCAAGTACTTTTGCTTCTGCGCCTCCGAACCGTGCGCCAATATGGTATGCGAGGCCAGCTTACCGGGGCCACCCTGCGCCACACCCACTGCGCCCTTGTCACTAAACACCTGCGCAACCGCTTCTGCCTGCGCCGCCGAATAGCCGCGGCCAAAATACTCCACCGGCCACTCGGGGGCTCCCCAACCGGCATCAACCAACAGCTCGCGCCATTCTGCCAGCGGTCTATCGATGCGCCAGTTTGTATCCAGCCACTGTGCGACCTCTGCCTTAATGCTCTCGAGGGGAATATCGCGAGGGTTTTCTTTTAACTCAGACATTAGCCACCTCCATTTTTTGGATCATACGTTCGCGGTGCCAAACGGGGGTGCCAAGAAACACTTCCGAACTTTTTGCCCGTTTAAACCACAGGTGAGTGTCTTCTTCCCAGGTGAAACCTATACCACCACGCAACTGAATAGCCGCTTTGGCAACAGCCATGTAGGCATCACCAGCCAGCGCCTTGGCCATATTGGCGGCGTAAGGCTCGCCAGTACCACTCGCCAGTGCTCGCGCAGCGTCGTAGGCTGCCGCACGCGCAAGCTCAAGTTCCATCAGCAGATCAGCACAACGATGCTTTAACGCCTGAAACGAACCGATCGTGCGGCCAAATTGCACCCGCAGTTTCATGTAGTCGATGGTGGTTTCAAACAATTGTGTTGCGCCGCCGATCATTTCGTTCGCCAGTATCGTATTAAGCTGGTCCCACAAATGTTCCAGATGGGCCGCGCCATCACCCAATAACTCGGCAGGTGCATCAGTTAGAGTCACGCTCGATAACTTGCGCGTCGGGTCCATAACTTCAAGCCCAGCAACACTGACACAAGCGTGGGAGGCATCTACTACATAGAGGGACACCGCCGTGTCGTCTGTAGCTCTGCCATCGGCACTTCCGGCGCCTGCCCCGGCAGCAACCACCAGTGTGTTGGCTACCTGCGCATCAACCACCATGCGCGCACAGCCGGACAACACCGGAGTGCTCATAGACCCCGTGTTCTTGATGGCATGGCCAACACGATCAACGTCATTCAAGTCATCGAGCACCAAGGTTGCAATGGCGGTGCCATCAGCAATGCCGGGTAACAAGGCTTCTTTTTGCGACTCGTCACCGCTGTTTAAAATGGCGTAGGCCGCCATCACGGCTGACGCAAAAAACGGTCCGCAATACAGGTGCCTACCCATCTCCTCCGCGACAATGCCAAGTTCTACCGGCCCAAAGCCAAACCCGCCATACCGCTCTGGCAGATGCGTGCCCGCCAATCCGACTTCGCCGCACAGTTGCCGCCACACGCCGGTGTCGAATCCCTGCGCTGTGGCCATCTGCTCACGTACGGCTGAGGGCGGTGATTTATCCTTAAGAAAGCGCTGCACGACCTCGCGAAATTGCGCCTGATCGTTGCTAAATCCTGCGTCCATTGTTGGTTCTGCCCCCCAAAGCTGAATCTCTTCCTGCCCACAGAATACACGAGCGGCTCCCTACTCGCCCTGCACCACACCCTGGCTCTGGTTATACGAAATAGTGGGATAACGCGGCGGCCGATCAGGCCCGCAACAGCTTGGCAGACACTCCATGGGATAGTCTGAGGTTGCGTTAAAAAACAAGGGTACCGAATAGCGCGAATGGCTCACGGCTGCAGAGTTAGTGTTACCTTCTTTAGCTACCGGTGCGTGATTCGCGAAGTGTTTAACACTAATAAACTCATCGTTGCTCCACTGCTTCAACAATTCTCCGGTATTCACCACCAGTGCGTTAGCTATCATTGGCACAGCAATCCAGCACTTGCGCTTTTCGCTAAACACAGCGAGTCCAGGCTTATCTTGCGCCAGCAAAGTAAAAAACGTCGTATCGACATGCGGCGCAATTCCAAACGGCGAAGATTCAGGCAAACCACCCGGGTAGTGGGTCAACCGCAAGCGCAGTAGCGGGTTGCGAAAACCTGGGGCAAAAAAGTCTCGAGGCATACCCAATGCCTGCGCATACAAGGGCAACAAGCGTAAGGCGAGTGCTTCTATGCGCGCCGCGTACTGCAGCACACTCGCCTGAAAACCCGGCAAGTCGCTAGCTTCAGGCCACGGGTTGTCTGCAAACGACAACCCCTTGTCGCGCTTCACAATAAACGCTTCATTAGAGTTACCCTTGTTCCGCCGCGGAAGTTTTTTGTGCAGCACTGGCAGATAACCCGTACCAGCAGGCGCGCCTTGCTGATTCTCTCCCCGATTCTCTCCCTGGTTCTCTCCCCGATCCATGGCGAGCGCCATTTTCTTACTTAGTGGCAACGCATGAAACCGACGCGCGTTCGTAAACACATCTTCGAAGGCAACCGGCGCAATGCCATGTCCAATCAGGGAATAAAAACCGACATTGCGACAAGCTGCGCCAAGTTGCTCGACAACCTCTGCTTCATTCTCACCACCCAGATTAGAGATATCGATAATCGGAATATCTCCGGGTTGGGCAGGCTCGACCTCAGCGGTATCCCAGGTGCGTGCCTCCGCCTGCAGATGTGCCTCGCGCTTTCGGGCAAACGTGGTTTTTGGGGGGTACCCATCTTCCATTAAAAGGTGTCCATCAATAGTCGATCAAAATTCCTTGAGCTTCGGCAGTATAACGCTTAGTTTTGCGCCTACGACTAACCGCACACTCGGAGTTAACATCGAACTCAACGCAGACTTTGCAGCCCCCGTTATGCTCCACACGGACGAGATCGCATGGGTAGACTCGCCGATTAAAGGTGTGCAGCGGCGCATGCTCGACCGCATCGGTGACGAGGTAGCGCGTGCCACAAGCATTGTTAAATACGAGCCGAACAGCCAGTTCAGCCCTCATGTGCACACCGGTGGCGAGGAATTTCTCGTTCTCGAAGGCGTCTTTTCAGATGAACACGGCGATTTTCCGGCCGGCTCCTACATCCGCAACCCACCCACCTCCCGGCACACGCCAGGTTCTGAGCCAGGTTGTGTGATCTTCGTGAAGCTTTGGCAGTTTGACCAGACCGACCGAACCCACGTGCGTCTGCAAATCGACAAAATGGGTAGCATAGCCGACATCGAGCAACCCGGTGTGCAAGTAACTCCGTTGTATCAGGATACCCACGAAACGGTTCAACTCGAATACTGGTCACCCGGTTGTCACGTAGAGCGTCAGGTACCTGGGGGTGCCGAGATACTGGTGTTGGCGGGTGAATTCACAGTGAACGCCGATACCCTGCGACTACACTCGTGGCTACGCTTGCCACCAGACAGCGAATTACGCGCAAGCGCAGGCTCTAGCGGCGTGCGAGTTTGGATCAAAACCGGCCACCTCAATACTCCCATGCTATCCTTCGCGCCGAAAAAACAACCCTGACATTCACAAATTTGATCGCGGAGAATACACCTCTGATGAATGAACGACTCGAAGAATGGCGCGAACATTTCTCAAAATGTGATACCAACAATGATGGTCAAATTCAGTTTGACGAATTCAAGGAACTGTTGCGAAACATCGGCGCCCAGACCTCCGCCGAAGAGGCTCGCATCGGCTTCGACGTCGTTGACACTGATAGAGACGGTGTTATCAGTTTTGACGAATTTGTTAGCTGGTGGAGCGAGCAATAACTGCGCATGCCTGATTTCACGCAACAACAGTTGCAAGCCTACTGGAACATGGCGGTTGATCTGACCATGACCTATGTGCCAAAACTGCTACTGGCACTCGTAGTACTTGTTTTTGGCCTGTGGCTAATACGTCGCATCGTCAACGTGATGGCAACTGCACTCGACACTGCCGGAGTTGATGAATCCCTTGCGCAGTTTTTGCGCAGCCTCGCCTCCGTGGCATTGAAAGTCCTGTTACTAATCAGTGTGGCGTCGATGGTGGGCATCGCTACCACTTCCTTTGTTGCTGTACTTGGCGCCGCCGGTCTCGCTATCGGTCTGGCGCTACAAGGCAGCCTGGCAAATTTCGCCGGAGGCGTACTCATATTGCTGTTTAAGCCTTTTAGGGTTGGCGACTTTATTGCAGCACAAGGTGTATCTGGCACTGTGAAGCAGATTCAGATCTTCAGCACACTCGTGCACACCTCAGACAACAAGGTCGTCATTGTACCCAATGGCAAGCTGTCAAATGACGTTATCACCAACTACTCACATGAGTCTAAGCGCCGCATTGAGCTACACTTTGGTATTGGCTACGACAACGATGTCACGCAAGCAAAGTCGCTAATCAACGAGCTTGTGGAGGCCGAGCCGCGCATTCATGCCGATCCGCAACCACTGATTGTCGTGTCTGATCTGGCTGACAACGCTGTCAATCTCATGGTTCGCGTCTGGACCAACTCTGGAGATATGTCGAGCGTACGCTTTGCATTGCTCGAAGCCGTAAAGCTCAAGTTCGATGCCCACGACATCAACATCCCCTACCCTCAGCGCGACATTCGAATATTGTCTACTGCGCAATCTCAGGCCTAGCGCTCATACACCCACAGAAAATCGCCGCCAGTCGCAATGTTTGTGCTTTCAGTGACAATTCGCCAGAGGCGGTTGAGCTGGTACTCCAGGCGCAACGTGGAAATCGGTTCGAATAGACCGTAGCCATAGCTCACATACAGTCGCGGCGAGAGATACTTGCCGACGACCAGAGCTGCCTGCGCGTTTGACGTGCCCGGCGCAGACTCGATACCAATGCTGTCTACGCCAAGCGACGAACCCAGTCGGTCGGTTAACAATTGTCCGCCCTGAACACCAATCGCCATGGCGGCTTGCTGAAACAATGAATTTTCTTCGGCCGAACTGTTCGACAACGGTCGCCCTAATACCAGATAAGCCAGCTGGTCTGATTCCGGCAACGTGGGTGTGGAGAACACCTCGAGCGCCGGCTCACGCAATGATCCCAGCACATGCACACCCACTTCGATTTCAGGTGTGGCCTGACGTACTGCACGGAAGTTCAAACCGGGCTCGCTGACAGGTCCTCCAGCAAACACCAGCTTGCCGTTTTTTACACTGAGGTCTTGGCCATACGCCTGGTAGATACCTTCGATGACTTCGATCTCACCAGTAGCTGTCGTCACGTGATTAGAGCGATCCTGAATAGTCACCGCGCCACCAAAGCTGGCATTTAGCCCAAGGCCTTCAAAACTCACATCGTCACCCAGGCGCAATCGCACTTCGACATCAGTGGCAAGCGGAGCTGCACCCACTTCCTGCTCCAGAAACTGCTGATCTCTACTGGCCGTAACGGCCCCGCTAGGCACTTTATCCAGCGTTATATAAGCGTGAGGCACCACCACATCACCACGCAAGGTGAGTTTGTCGTTGGCAAAGGTTGCAGTCAGGTCTGGTGATACGGCAATGCTCACCTCCGGAGAATTACTGACCTCAAAGTTCTCGCCCTTGACGGTGCCAGTAACGGCCACACTATCTTGTAGATTCACTTTGCTGCTGAGCGTAATCGAACCCTCACCAGACTCACTCGAGCCTGCAAGTTGCAAACCTTGAGGGGCACCCGTAAGCGTGAGCTTTGTATTACGTAGTTCAATGTCGGGATCGACAATAGCAATCTGCGGAAACTCCAAAACCGTAAGCCCAAAGAACTCCGGTTTTGCGGAGGTGCCAGCAACAGTCACATCACTGACAAGACTGCCATTAAGAGAAGCAACCTGGTCACTGAACGCAGCAAGCCACCCAAGTTCAGGCAACTCGGCTCGAACGGATCCGGACAATTCGCCCAGGTCTGAAGCGGCAACACCGTAGTTCACATCAGCGAACACGCCTTTGTCACTGTCGCTCCGCAAGGGCAGATCTACTCTGAGTGCCAGTTCATCACCGAGCAGGCCTTTTGTTGGCACAACGTCCAGCGTACCCGAAGCAAACTGCGCGAGTTCTAGCCACTTTTTGTTCTTGCGCAGCGCGACCTCCACGTCCGCAAGCACCATATTCGCCTGGGCGGTACGAAGCTCGCCCGTCCAGTGTGCGCTGCCAGACAACTCGCCGGCTAAACGAATGTCTGACGGGAGCAATGAATTTAGATTCGCAAGCCCTAATCCTTGCGCACCTACGTTGGTTGTCAGGCCATCTGGTGAGTACCGCAGATCGACACAAAGTTCTCCGCCCTCTGCGGGCAACACATGCGACAGGCACAACGGCTCGAGCACAACAGCTGACAGCACAGCCTCGCCAACGGCAGGTTGTGCAAGCTGCCAGGCATGATCGGGCCGGTTACTGTCGAAATCGGCATGAACCACATCAAACTGCGCTAACTGAAACGACCAGATGGCCTCTTCAATAACCGCGGTATTGCTCAGCGCCCCTTTTGCCCCGAGCAAGATCTCAGCGCGCGAAGAGTCAAGCGACAGCGACAGCAGATGATCATCAGCAACTCCCCGAAGCTTGAGCTCTACTTCGTTAATCGGTTCTCCAGCAAGCTCAACATCATTCAGCAAAACGTCCATCTGCAGGTCTGCGGTGGCTGATAAATCAATATCAACTGACGCAGCTCTAATGCTCGCGTCTTGCATCGACACCTGTTCTGCCTCTAGTTGCGCTATCAACCGGGGTGCGGTGAGTGACCCCAACAACTGACCACTACCAGTAACGCGACCGCGCCAATCCTGCTGCAACAGGTTTCCAGCCTGGGCCAGATCGGGCAACTCTGCAGACCACTGCAGTGTAGAGTCGTTACCCATCCGGCCACTAACCGACGCACGGTACTCCCCCCACAGCGCACGAAGTTCTTGCACTTGTCCGGTCTTGCCGTCCCAACTACCACTGCCACTCAATGCAATGTTCTCATCCAGTAGCTCACCATCAAGCTTGAACCTGGGTACGGTAATGGCAGGAGTTTGACCGCCACTCTGACTTAGCTCTACCGCGGCATCTATCGATACGCGGCCCGATAGCTGTTCGACATAGTCGGCAATCGCAATATCTGCACCTTTCAGCTGCGCCTGACCTGTGATCTCGTAATCCAACAGATCTTGTGGATCTGCTTGCACCTGAGCGGTGTAGGTTGCGCTAACCGCCGGAACCTTGGCGCCCACAACCGCAACGCCGCCGGTAACGGTAAGATCATTAATCGCACCACTTGCAACAAGGGTTAGCTCACCAGTTACTGGCACCACAAACTCTTGTTTTAGCGTACTGTCCAAAGTTAACTGCAATGGGTAGTTCTCGGCAGTGGTTACGCTGCCGAAAATTTTCGCATCGATAAACTCAGACTGCATTGTTAGCGAAGTCAACGTAAATACGGTATCAATCCACTCGGCCCGAGCGAGCACGTGGTCGACTACGTAACTACTCTCACCCTGATTGATCTGCACATTTTCGATGCGGATATCATCGGCAAACAAATCAACTGGCAATGCCAACTGCGTTGGCAGCGCTACAGGCTCAACCTCAATTTGTGTCACATCGGAGGTTGGAGATTCATGCAGATGGAGGATCACATCAGCAATATGCACGGTATCGAGCTTGAGAACGCCGTTTCGGAGAAGTTTAGGGCTCCACTCAACTATCAACTCAGGTAACTCAAACGTTGCGGCTTCCGTCTTGATCGAAACTCCCTGCACACGCAGGCGCCGCGCCAATTCCCCATCTACTGAGTCGAAACTCACCGTATCGGGTAAATAACTTCGACTAAATTCCACACCCGCCTGCAACCCGGAGTTGGTGAGCAATAGCCAGTACAGAAGCAAAGCCACCACAACAATCAATACCGCAAGCCCGATCAGCACGCGCCTGTAAAAACGCCAGAGCAGGCTCACAGATCAGACCCTATAGATAGGTGCACCCGCACGGCGCTGTCGGGATCATCAAACGGATGTGCGAGATCCAGACGAATAATGCCAACGGGTGACCGATAGCGAGCGCCTATCCCCAAGCCCGTTCTGAAATCCGTTGGTGCACCATCGCTGACATCACCAATGTCAACGAAGGCTGCAATGCCCCAGGACTTGGAGATCTGGTAGTCCGTTTCCAGACTCAAAGCGAGTGATCGAGAGCCACCAATGTCGTCGCCAGCCGCATTCTCTGGTGAAATAGTTTGAAAGCCATAGCCCCGCACACTGCGATCACCCCCAAGAAACAACCGTTGTGATGGGGGTAGCGCCAAGAACTCCTCGGCTTCAACAAAACCGACGTTTACCGCGCCCAACAACCGCCCACGTTTACCCAAAGGCAATATTCCCCGGCCGGTAAACTGGGCACGACCAAAACTGGTGCTCGAACCCAGAGCCTCAAGCCCGCCTTGCACAGTAGCCGCAAGGCTGAAACCCTTACGAACAAATTGCGGATCATCCAGTCGATCGTAAGAAAGTGTAATACCCGGATAAGCGATAGTCGCGTTTTGTGACCCTTCATCGCCAAACTCAAAGTTTGTACGTTCTGCGTTAAAGAACACACGTCGCCGAAAACGCCTCCAATCATCTTCGCGCGCGCCACCAATCGAGAACTGCGTGACGTCTGCATCACCAATGTCGCTTCTCTCTACCTCAACATATAAGCGCCACTGGTCTTTCGCGACATCCTTTATAGGTATGTCGTATTCAACTTGCAGCGATGAAGCGACCGTTGATACGCGCGTGTTAAGCTGATAATGATGGCCGCGCTTGTTAACCCGACGCGAATCTATTCCACCGGATACCCTTGGCCCCGTATCGGTACCGAAACCAACGCCAACATTAAAGCGTTTGCGCTTTTTCGGTGTTGTGCGCACTACTATAGGTACACGCAAATCCACCGCCTCATCCTTGCGGATATCGAGCGCCACTGAATCAAAAAAGTTGGAGTTGTTCAGACTAAGCTGCAAATCGATAAGTTCATTGGTACTGAATGGCGTACCAGGCGTAATCGTGTGATAACGACTTACCAGAGCATCCTTGAGAATATCCTGTTCGATACGGATTTCACCAAACAGATAGCGCGGGCCGGTGTCGATTTGCCAGTCAAGATCCACTGCATTGTTCGCCACGTCCACCACAAAACGAGATGTGGTAAAACGGGCATCCAGATAACCAGCATCCAGCAACCGCGCAAGCCAGGCGCTCTTGTACCCTGCGTATTTCTGGTGATCTACATAGGAATCGAGTGACGGGAGCGCCTGCGACCTCAATTCGTCGAGTTCTTCAGGCAACCCAGGCACCTCAACCTCAATGCTGCGCCAACGGCTTCTTATGCCTTTGGTAACCTCATAACGCGCCTTCCATTTGTACTCAGACTCCTGCTCTAGCTGCGCGTCAATCAACACGTTGTAGTAACCAAACGGCTGCAACGCTTGCCGTATTTCAGCGTCGGCAAGGGAATGCCACTTCTCGACGTCGCTGGCAGTAACTTGCGCAGTATCCTGCTTGCGGGTTTTTTGGCGGATAGTTAAAAAGGCTTTGGCGTTGTCACGCAGTTCGTCTTTGATGCCGCGCACCTTTACACTGACTTCAATGTCCTGCGTTTCATCTTCTGCCACTTCATCGGAAGCGGCTTCAACATTATCAGCCGCGGCGCTATCAGCCGCGGCGCTATCAGCCGCGGCGCTAAAACTGACGAGACACCAAGCGAGAACCGCGATAAACCAGTGCAACGCCAAGTCAGGCCGCCTGCTCAGGGTGTTAGACCGCATGCCCAGAGTGTGGCTATTCTTCGGCAAGGGGCACCAGAGTAAGCAAGGTCCAGCCAGGCCCGGGCTTAAACTCTTCCGCATCCGTTGCAACTGTCAGCACCTTGTTGGCGTCCCACGCAAACAAGGGAATAGCGCCTGGCTCGGCGGCTAACAAGGTTTGCAAAGTGTACTCATCGGTCAACCCGGTTTGCCGAAAGTCAGCGCCCTGGCTAATCAAGCTCGCAAGTTTGGCGTAACTGTACTGCGTGCCAAACAGCTGCTGACCCCGCTGATCAGATGCAAGCGTATGTTTATCATCAGCGCCATCGGCGACCGTCGTTGCTAGCGAGTAGACCGCATTGCGGCCAAAGTCGTGGGCGTAACGCAAACACGCCAGAGCGTTCAGCTCACCTCGTTGAGAAACGGCAAATAGCTGCCCAATTCCGGTAAGATCAAGTCGTCGCTCGGCATGCTCCGATACCGGGTTACCAAAATAGGTCGGCACGCCGGCCATGCGGGCGCGGCTAATGTTCTCCCACGAACTGTCAGCAACCACTACTGAAAAATCTGCTTCTTTCAGTCGTTTGGCAAGCGCGAGAGCAACAACGTTGCCCCCCACAAACAGCACGCCAGTGGCCTCGGGTTGAGCGACACCAAGACGGCGAGCGATGAAGGGAGCGGTTAATCCCTGCCAAACCACCGTGCCAATGATTAAGGCAAACGCAAGAGGCACAATGATGTCTGAACCAGGATAGCTCACTTCCTCAAGTCGCAAGGCGAACAAGGCAGAAATCGCAGCGGCTACAATTCCGCGCGGTGCAATCCACGCAAGCAAGCCACGCTCTCTCCAGGAAAGGTCGCTGGTAAACGTAGACGCAAGTATTTTCAAGGGCCGCGCCACAAACTGGACTATCAGAAAAACGCCAAGCGCCGGGAGCGCTATATCTCCAAGGGCCGAGAGATCGAGCCGCGATGCCAGCAGGATAAACAGTGCCGAAATGAGCAATACGCTAAGCGATTCCTTGAAGTCGAGAATTTCATCAACCCGAACACCCGGCATATTGGCCAGCCAGACACCCATGATGGTCACTGCGAGCAGACCTGATTCGTGAGCCAACGAATCAGTCACCGCAAACACAATAAGTACAAACAGCAGAGTGCCGACGTTGTGCAGATATTCGGGCAACCAGTAGTTCCGCAGAACGATGCCAAGACCGCAGCCGGCAAGCGCGCCGCCAATTCCGCCAACCAGCAAAATTTCGCCTAGATGCAAGAGCGTGGTGCTCACTAGCTGCCCGGCGGGCGGTGCCACCATAGTATTAAACACCAGGATTGCGAGTACGGCGCCCAGGGGATCAATGACAATGCCTTCCCAGCGCAATAGTCGACTTATTGTCTTGTTGGGCCGAACCGATTGCAGCATGGGGCCAATGACCGTCGGACCGGTCACCACCATGATCGCGCCAAACAGTACGGCCAACGGCCAGTCAACCGGCAATAAAAATTTGACTGCACAGGCAATGACCAACCAGGTGACCACCACACCAACCGTAAGCATCCGCCACAGAGTGCTCCCGGTGTCCTTAAGCTCGTGGAACCGCAGAGTCAGGCTGCCTTCGAACAAAATAATGGCAACCGATAAGGACACAACAGGGAACAACAGATCCCCCAGCAATGCATCCGCATGAACCAACCCAAACACCGGACCCGCGCATATACCCGCAATCAACAGGAATACGATCGACGGCGCTCGGGTAAGCCATGCAAGCCACTGCGCCCCAAGGGTTAACGCCCCAATAAGTGTTAAAACACCCAACTCACCCATGAAACTTACTAAACCTCTTGTGACCCTTGGAAGGCCTTTGTGGCGAAGGCATAGTCTATACTGGAACGTCTCGGAAGCCTGCCTCTTGCGCAGAGCAGCCAGTCAATTTGTGATTACCAGCCCATTCGTGAAAAAACGGCAGCTTTGAAGAACAGCTCTTGAACACCAGCAACCCAGATTCTGACCAGGCTACAAGCGCTGTCCCACCTTTGGGTCTCGGCGTCCGAACGGCATTTGGCGTGGGGCAAATTGCAGAAGGTATCCAGGCCGCCGTGTTTCTGATGTTTCTGCTGTTTTTCTACAATCAGGTACTCGGCCTATCCGGCACGCTGTGCAGCCTCGCACTTGCCATCTCCTTGCTGTTTGATGCCGTCACCGACCCGGTGCTTGGCAACCTGTCTGACTCCTGGCATTCCCGGTGGGGGCGTCGACATCCGTTCATGTACGCCGCCGCCCTGCCACTGGGTATCTTCTTCTGGTTGCTGTTCAACCCCCTGGTTACCGGGCAATGGCCGCTGTTTTTCTGGTTGCTCGGTATGACGGTAGGTTGTCGCGGCGCGATGACCTTCTACCACGTGCCACACTCCGCTCTCGGCGCAGAACTGTCCGACGATTACCACGAGCGCACTCTGCTGGTCGCGACACGACATTTCTTTGGCGCGGTCGCCTTTATCGGTGTGTTTGCGCTCGCCTTTCTTGTCTACTTTGTGCCCACACCCGAGTACCCCAACGGTCAACTCAACCCCGCCGCCTATGGGCCATTAACTGGCTGGTTGTCGCTCGCCATGGTGTTGACCATCTGGTATTCCGCCTTCGGCACCCGCAGTCGCATCCCGTATTTGCCAAAGGCTGGCGAAAATCAGAAATTTTCTTTCGTCAACGTTATCAGCAATACCTTACAGGCAACCAAAAACCCGTCGTTTCGATCCATCATCATCGGCTTTGCGATTATTATCATCGCCTTCGGCGCTGCAGGCGCACTCAACCTGTATATGCTGACATTCTTCTGGCAGATGGGTCCCTCAGGTATCTTTATTGCGCTGCTGTCCGGTCCGTTCGGTTCGATGTTCGGTTATGTGTTTGCAAAACCTGTCTTCGCCGCGCTCGACAAAAAGCGCGGTGTGATACTGGGCATCACCATATGGTTCATCGGTCACGGTATTAGCGTGCCCCTGTACCTGGCGGGTATTCTGCCATCGCCTGGTTCCACTGGTTTGCTGATTTTTATATCTTTGTTGGGTGCAATAGCCTCTGTAGGCATTGCTCTGCTGTTGGTCGGTCTGGGCACGATGCTGGCGGATATTGCTGACGAACACGAGTTGCAACACGGAGAACGCAACGAAGGTATTTTCTTCGGCGCGTTTTCTTTCACCAATAAGTGCACTGCCGCCGTCGGGTCACTTATTGGGGGTGTCGCTCTTGATTTACTGGCCTGGCCAACCGGATCAACCGTGCGTAGTGCCGCTGACGTACCCGCAGAGACGATCGTAAATCTCGGTCTGGTTTGGGGGCCAATGGCGATTGTGCTCGCTGTACCGAGCTTGTTTGTCATTACACGCTATAAACTCAATCGGCAGCGGCACGCCCAGATTCTCAGCCAGCTTTCTGAGCGCTCCCCAAATCAGCAAGTGCCAACCAGCAACTAACAACTTCAGGAATCCGTTAAGCCCATGAACCGCAAAATTCGCAGCTTCAGCACAGCCATCGCAGGCACACTACTACTCACGCTCGTCCATCCCACCCTGGCAAACGACTCAATAAGCACGGCAGTTGCCAAAGACTACAAACAGCATCTGGCACCACTCTGGGATCACTTTCATCGTAATCCCGAACTGTCACTCATGGAATTCAAGACGGCCGAGCGGTTGGCCAAAGAGCTGCGTTCGGCGGGCTTTAAAGTCACAGAAAAAGTCGGCGGCACCGGTATTGTAGCCACCATGAAGAACGGCCCAGGACCCACCGTCATGGTACGCGCCGATATGGACGGGTTACCTGTTAAAGAGTTATCGGGTTTACCCAACGCCTCGCAAGCCACCAGCATAGACTGGGACGGCAATGAAGTGTCGGTGATGCACGCGTGTGGCCACGACGTGCATATCACCAGCCTGGTTGGCACCGCGCGTTACATGGCCCAGCGTAAAGATCAATGGTCTGGCACCCTCATGCTCATCGGGCAACCGGCTGAAGAACGCGGTCCTGGCGCCTCTGCCATGATGGCAGACAACCTCTGGCAGCGTTTTGGTCAACCCGACTTTGCGCTCGCTTTTCACGTCGACGCAGATTCGGTGGCGGGCAAAATCACTATGGACGAAGGCTCACCCTACGCGGGCGCTGACAGCGTTGACATTATTGTGCACGGTGTAGGGGCCCATGGGGCATCGCCACATCAAGGCAAAGATCCAATAGTGATTGGCGCGCAAATCGTCAACAACCTGCAGACCATCATCAGCCGCGAACTCGCACCACGTTCACCAGGGGTTATCACCGTAGGTGCCTTTCATGCTGGCAGCAAACACAACATCATCTCCGCACGCGCGCATCTCCAATTGACCGTGCGCAGCCTTAACCCAGAGGTGCGTGAGCAATTGCTTACCGCCATCGAGCGAGTGGCACACGGCACGGCGCGAACAGCGGGCATCAAGGAAGACATGTTGCCTGAGGTAACGGTCAGTGAATTCTCTTTTCCACCCACGTTCAATGACGCACCACTGGCGCGCCGACTAAAAACCGTGCTCACAGAAAAAATGGGCGCTGACGCTCTGATTGAACCTAACGAGACAGGCATGGGCGCCGAAGATTTCGGATTCTTCACCACCAACCCTTATATACCCAGCGTGTACTTCTCTGTGGGCGGCACTCCAGCAGCAGATTTCGAACGCGCGAAAGCGGGTGGTCCCGCCGTGGGCAGTCATCACAGCCCACAATTCAAGATATCACCAGAGCCATCGGTAACGGCTGGCGTAGAGGCTACGATACATGCCCTCAACGCCCTTATGCCGGCGCAGTAACAGACGCGCTAGGCCCTGGCGACTTCTACCGCTACACCGGTCATATGCGCCTGGTTCGATAATGGCTCAAAGCTGTCGGGTCCGCTCGGCAGCAGCGCATTGCAATTCGCACCGGGGCGCGCCTGCGCAGTCTGCATGCCACTGGTCTTGCCCTGTCCGCCACCATGGGTCATCGCCACTACACCACGCATCAGTGTGTCACTCAACTTCACCGGGGTTTCGATGGCACCATGGGTGTTGCTAACGCGAACCCGTTCGCCATCAGCAATCTGGCGCAGCTGCGCATCTTCCGGGTGCATATAGAGGTAGTTTTCGTCCCGTCCTCGTGCCTTCAGCTTATCGACATTGGCGTACCAACTATTGAACGTGTAGTTGTCTCGTTTGCTGATCAACTTGAGCTGATCCGCGGGCTCTGCGTCGAGCTCTGTGAAAATCGCGCCCATGCGCTCAATAGCTTCAGCAAAAACCGGCGGGCAACAGTCGATGAGTTCATCGTCGTGCTGCACGCGGGAAAACAACTCATCCGGATCAGATCGTTCCAGAGCGATAACCTGATCACGGCGCAAATCAGCCAGCGAATGGTTGCGTGAGCGCAACATAGCGTCTACCCGCGACCACATATTAGGTTCATCAGATTCATCGAACGCCGAACGGCCACCCATGCGAGAAGCTAGCTGCTCCCAGATCCACCAGTCAGGCTTGCGTTCATACGCAGGAGGCACCACAGCCTCCGTGAACTGGACACTCGGCTGATACTGCATGCCCAGCCCCACAATATTGATGTCTTCGCGTTCAAAGGCACCCGCCGCCGGCAACACATAGTCGGCGTATTCGCCTGTGGCATTGCGATAAATATCAACACACACCAGTAGTTCAAGACCTTCGAGTGCTGCGCGCATTTTAGCCTCGCCACCAATAGACAGCACAGGATTACCGCTACTCACAAACAGCGCCTTTACAGGATCGGCGGGGTTGGCAATGTAGTCAGCCATCAGGTTGCCTGGGAGAGCGATACCGGCACCGGGTTCACGCATAAGACCACCCACCGGCGACTCAACCACTTCACCCGCGGCACCACGGCCAGAGGCAGCGGCGCGCTCGTAGAAACCGAGCGAATAAAAGTTACCACCGCGCTCACCGAGGTTGCCCGTAACCAGAGCAAGCATGTGAACCAGCCAGTAGGCCAAGGTACCTTGGCGGCCCATGTTCACCCCAGTAGACATGTGCACGCAGGCACTGGGTGCCGCAACAAAGTCACGCGCAAGCGCGCGAATTGAATCGGCAGCAATACCCGTAATGCTCGCTACTCGATCTGCGGGGTAATGCGCCGCAAAGCTACGCAGCTTGGCAACGTGGTTGCCGCGCTGCTGTGCTTGCACATGAAAGCCAGTGGTTATATCGATTTCATGTATCAACGCCGCCAGCAGATACACGTCGGTGTCCGGCTTGATGTGCAAAACATCGCCGGCTGCGCTGGCTGACTCGATGGTGCGGGGATTAACATAAAGCACAGTAGCGCCTCGATCTTCCGCATTCTTTAAGTGCTTCATCGGGTGTGGGATGGACACAAACGACATGTGGCTGACGGACGGGTTTTCGCCGATAAGCAGCACAAAGTCAGAGTGTTCAATATCTGGCACGGGGTGCAAGGTGCGGGTGCCAAAAACCGCATGGCTGCCGGCAAACTTGTTCGCACAGTCTTGCGTGCCCGAGCTAAAGAACTTACGCGCACCGGTTTGTAGCATAAAGTTACCGTAGCTCGGACCAAGCAGCGTATTGAATGCGCCCGGGTTACCCGCGTAGCCGGCAATTGCTGTGGAACCATTGCGCTCACGAATGCTCTGCAGCCGATCAGCAATCTCCGTCAGTGCAACATCCCAGGACACTTCCTCAAAGTCGCCACCCGGGGTGCGCCTCAACGGCACGCGCAGCCGGTCTGGGTCGTTGTGAATGTCGAGACCATAGATCCCTTTGTTGCACACAAAGCCCTTCGATACCGGATGGTCTTGATCGGCCCGCAGCTTGACCAGGGAATCTCCCTCGACCGAGGCAACCAGGCCACAGGCCGGTTCGCAAACACGACAGAACGTTTTCTTCTCAACAGTGGTATCACTCATGACTTTTGCCCAACATTTAACCCAAGTTCTGACGTGCAGATGAAAACTCCCTCGATTGTGCAATGCAGGTAGGCGAGCCTCAAGGCATATATGCACTATAATTCCCTTTCTTCTGCTCCATCTAGGGACCTCTCTATGAAGAGACTCTACCGCCCGGTGCTCACGCTCCACCCCGAACGACTCGATATCGGTAGCGCCTGGATAGGCCACTTACCCTTCGCCTTTTGGGTTATCGACGCGGTCAAACCAGAGCACCTGGTAGAGCTCGGCACCCATGGCGGCGTGTCTTACTGTGCCTTCTGTCAGGCAATCGACTATCTGAGCCTGAACACCACTGCGCACGCCATCGATACCTGGCAAGGCGACTCCCATACCGGCGACTACCCGAGCGACACCTACGTAGAGTTAAAGGCCTGGCACGACGAGCGCTTCGCCGCATTTTCTGAACTCGTCCGCACCACCTTCGACAACGCGGTCGACAAGTTCGCTGATGGCAGCATCGACTTACTGCACATCGACGGTTTGCACACTCTGGATGCCGTACGCCACGACTACGAGACCTGGCTGCCCAAAGTTAGCGATCGCGGCGTTATCTTGTTTCACGATGTAAATGTGTACGAGCGAGACTTCGGTGTGCAGGAGCTCTGGCGCGAGCTGAGCGATCAGTACCCCAGTTTTACGTTTCATCATGGCCACGGCCTGGGAGTGCTCGCCACTGGCGAGCAGCAAAGTGCACAAATCGCCTGGTTAACTTCGCTGACCGATAAAAATGCACGCCTCGTTCGTGAGCGCTTCAGCACTATGGCAGCACCGCTGCAACAGCAGGCTGAACTACAAAGCCGCACAGCAAACTTACAATCAGAGGTGCAAAGCATCGATGCTGCGCGGCATGCCGCGACTCAGGAACTCGCACAATCGTCAACCGAATGGCACCAGTCGCGTATCGAGTTACAAACCACAACAGACACACTCACCGAACGACTACGCCAAACAGAATCAACCGTGCACGAACTCAATCTGAAGATGCAGGAGCTGGAGTTCAACGCTCGAACGCGGGATACAGAACTGCAGATAATAGGAGCCGAACTGGAGACAACCGGAGTCGAACTGGAGACAACAAGGGCAGAACTGCAGACAACAAGAGCAGAACTGGAATCGACAGGAGCAGAGCTTGAGACAACAAGAGCAGAACTACAGGGAACTAAAAACGAGTTAAACGCTGCGAATAGTCGCGGCGACCAGTTAGCTCATGACATCACTGAAATAACCCGCAGCTCCTCCTGGCGCCTAACCGCACCACTACGCTGGGTCGGCGGCCAGCGCCACCAGCTCACCAACTCAACCAGCCCGGCCGGGTCGATCTACAGAACCTTGCGCGCCCCCGGCGGCATCGGCAAGGCGGTGCAGGCCGTTAAAAAACGAGGACTACATGGCAGCCTGCAACGGTTGCGCAACCAGGTAGCAGCAGCCAAGTCGCTGCAACAACAACTGGACAGTGGCGACGACTATCCTCAATGGATCAAACACAACGACACCCTGTCTGCTGAAGATCTTGGAGCGATAAAGGAACATACAAATTCTTTCGACTACGAGCCGCTGATCTCGGTCGTGATGCCGGTGTACAACACTGAGCCCGACTTTCTGTCGGCCTGCATCGATTCGGTACTCAATCAAACTTATGACAATTGGCAGCTGTGTATCGCCGATGACGCATCGTCAAACGCTAAAACACGCCAGCTGCTCAACCACTATCAAGCCAAAGATCAAAGAATTATATGCATTTTTCGCGAGACTCAAGGCGGAATTGCTAGCTGCACAAACACAGCATTAGAGTCGAGCACAGGTGAATTTATTGCCTTGCTCGACCATGACGATCTTCTAACGCCACACGCACTGTATATGGTGGCGCACGAACTCAATCTAAACCCCGACCTTGATATTCTTTACAGCGACGAGGACAAGATTGACGAGCATGGCGTACGCCATGACCCCCACTTCAAGTCTGATTTCAACCTGGAACTGCTGCTGGGACAAAATTGCTTCAGCCATCTGGGCGTTTATCGCGCCACACTCATGCAGGAACTAGGCGGCATTCGCAAAGGCTTCGATGGCAGTCAGGATCACGATCTCGCACTGCGCATGGTCACGAAGACCATCCCCGAACGCATTCGACACATCCCCCACATCCTCTACCACTGGCGGGTGTTCCAGGATTCGGGCTCTTTTTCTACCGACAATCTCGACAAAGCCATCAGCGCCGCCGTAAAGGCTGTTGAACAACACCTCGCGTCCACACCAGGAGCCAGCGTCTCACCTTCCGGATTCGGCGGTTTTTTGCAGGTCGATTGGCCACTCCCCGCAAAGCTGCCGAGCGTGAGCATAATCGTGCCCACTCGAGACAACGCAGAGCTACTCAACAATTGCGTGCAAGGTCTGTTAACAAACACCAATTACGACAACGCAGAAATTGTAGTCGTCGACAACGGCAGCAAAGACCCGACAACCCTGCAACTGCTCACCTCACTGGATAGTGAGCCTAAAGTGCGGGTGTTGCGCTATGACCATGAGTTCAACTATTCGGCGATTAACAACTTTGCGGTAAACAATGTCAGTTCCGATTTTGTCTGTCTGCTGAACGACGACATCGAAGTCATCGACAGCGACTGGCTTGCGCAAATGGTGGCATTGGCCATGCGCGACAAAGTTGGTGCCGTTGGCGCTCGATTGTTGTACGCAGACAACACTGTGCAGCATGGCGGCATTATGTTGGGCGTTATGGGCGTCGCAAATCACCTGCACAAAGACCTGCCGGTCGAATCCCCCGGCTACTTTGGTCGACTCCAACTCACTCAGGAGCTGTCTGCAGTCACGGCCGCCTGTCTCGTCGTAAAACGTTCAGCTTACGAGGAAGTCGGCGGTCTCAATGAGCAACAACTGGCTGTTGCCTTCAACGACGTCGATTTCTGTCTGCGCCTGCGCGAGGCTGGCTATCGCAATCTGTGGACACCGCGCGCCACTCTCTATCATTTGGAATCGGCCAGCCGCGGCTCTGATCTCACACCAGCCAAAGCTCCACGCTTTGAAAAAGAAGTGAACTATATGCAAGAGCGCTGGGCATCGGAGCTGCTCAATGATCCGTTCTACAACAAGAACTTAACTCTTGATGGCGTGAACATGGACTTCGCCTACCCCAGCCGGGCAGAAAAACCCTGGCGGTTATAGCAGCGCATACAGAGTGCTATGGTAGGGCTCATGCAGAACCCTCGCCATGCCAGTGACTCAGATTGGTCGGATATCGAGACCATGCAGCTCGATACCGCAACCCAGGAAGACTTAAGTCTGTTTGCGACTGATGGCGCCGAGGCTACGGAAGACCGCGCCCCCAGTACCGCCCCCAGTACTGATAGCCTGTTCGACTTTTGCAACTACACACGCTCTGCGGGCGGTGAGCAAATACTAAGAAGCCGCATGCAGGCACCCTGGGCAACCGCCGAGCGCATCCTCGGCACCCAACAAGCGCTTAAGTTCATTCAAGCCCAACGCGATGCCTTCGCTACCCTACCCGCCGCTTACGTTGCACCAAACGCAGAGCGTTACACCCGCGATAGCCTCCCAATTATCAAAGACAAAAACCGCATCGAGTTTGCCATGAGCGCGTTTTCTCTATGGGCCAACGAAGACCGGTTTTATATCCGCATAACGCGCGGTGTTGAGCTCACCTGCCGGCTCATCAGAACGTTGCGTGAGTTTCTAAGTCAGCTAGATCATGACAGACCTGGCGGCGAGCTGACCCCCATACTTCTCGGGCTGCAGAGCCTGCTTGAGAATCCCGCTCTGCGCACCATTCCAGATGAGAAAGACGACCGTAAGTTCTGGCACACCTTGCGTCTGGATCAGATATTTCGCTGGCACGAAAAGCCGGTAATAGATCAGCTATTGCGTCTGGTTTATGAGCTCGATGCGCTGGTTGCTCTCGCGGATGTCAGCAGTAAAAATGGCTTCGTTTTCCCGGATGTCGAAAGCGGCCCAGTGCGCATTATCGCAAACGGACTCTCTCACCCGTTCTTACCTGATGCAGTCGCCAATCCGGTTGAGCTTGATCAAAGTAGACGCGTTCTGTTTCTTACTGGCCCTAACATGGCGGGGAAGACTACTTATCTTCGTGCCGTCGCAACTGCTACCTATTTTGCCCATCTCGGTATGGGTGTACCCGCACAACGCTTCCTGTTTGTGCCGGTAGACTGTCTGCTTACAGCCATATCGTTATACGACGATATAAATGAGGGTGTGAGCTTTTTCCGCGCCGAAGCGCTAAGAGTGAAGGCAGTCGCCGAAGCAATAGCCGCAGGCCGAAAAGTAATCGCCATTATGGACGAACCGTTTAAGGGTACTAACGTAAAGGATGCGTTTGATGCTTCGGTGGCCATCCTCGCACGCTTTGCCACCAAACCAGATTGCCTGTTTATGGTCACCTCACACCTTATCGAGGTAAGTGAACGACTCGATACCTCGCTGCCTGTGAACTACCAGTACTTCGAGGCTCAGGAAGCCGAGAACCGTCTGCGGTTCGATTTTGTACTCCAACCGGGCGTATCCAGCCAGCGCCTCGGTATGCGGGTGCTAAAAGAAGAAGGCATCTTCGATCTGCTCGACCGCCAATGACCACCTACTACCGCCTGCCTATGGGATAGATAGTCAGAGTCAATCGTTACTATAAAAATAATCGATCACAGAGACAGCAATAATACGGTGTAATTGTCGGGCTATTCTCCCCACATCATACAAACGGAGACTTTTGATGTTCACCTACAAACTCTACCCGCTTGCACTCGCGGCACTGCTTGCGACACCGCTACTGGTCGCAAGCCCAGTTGCCGCTGACGGTGCTGCCAAAGACCCGCAATTCTGGTGGCCTGAGCGCCTCGATCTCAGCCCGCTGCGCGATCACGCTGCGGAGTCCAATCCGCTTGGCAGTGACTTTGACTACCCGGCGGCCTTCGCGGAAGTCGATCTTGAGGAACTAAAGAAAGACATAACAGAGCTGATGACCAGCTCGCAGCCCTGGTGGCCTGCGGACTATGGCCACTATGGCCCGTTCTTTGTACGCATGGCATGGCACAGCACCGGTACTTACCGGGTACTGGATGGCCGCGGTGGCGCAGGCGGCGGCCAGCAACGCATGGAGCCGCTGAATAGCTGGCCAGACAACGCCAATCTTGATAAAGCGCGCCGGCTGCTTTGGCCGGTAAAGAAGAAATACGGCAGAAACGTCTCCTGGGCAGACCTTATGGTACTTACCGGCAACATTGCGCTTGAGTCCATGGGCTTCAAAACCTACGGCTTTGCTGGCGGTCGCTCGGACGACTGGGAGGCCGACCGGGTGTACTGGGGACCAGAGATCAAGTGGCTCGACGCCAAGCGTTACACCGGTGATCGCGAACTGGAGCGTCCGTTGGCTGCGGTAGAAATGGGGCTCATCTACGTTAATCCGCAAGGACCCGACGGCAACAATGACCCTCTCTCTTCCGCCGCGGACATTCGTGAAACCTTTGGCCGTATGGCTATGAACGACGAAGAAACGTTGGCGCTGATTGCTGGAGGTCACACGTTTGGCAAGGCCCATGGTGCGCACAACGCCGACAAGTGTGTTGGTCCTCCACCTGCAGGCGCAGCCATGGAAGAACAGGGTTTTGGCTGGAAGAACAAGTGTGGCACTGGCAAGGGCGCAGACACCGTTACCAGTGGACTTGAGGGCGCATGGTCGGTCAACCCTACCGCGTGGACTAGCCAGTTTCTGGACAACCTGTTTGCATTCGAATGGGTGCAAACCAAGAGCCCGGCTGGGGCCACCCAGTGGATTCCCGCAAACGATCAAGCCTCCAACCTGGTGCCCGATGCCCATGACGCCACAAAGCGTCACGCCCCGATAATGCTGACCTCTGATCTTGCCCTTAAAGTAGACCCGGCATACCGCGAGATAGCACTGCGGTTCAAGGCGAACCCCGAGGCGTTCGAGGAGGCGTTTGCAAAAGCCTGGTTCAAACTAACGCACCGCGATATGGGCCCAAGTTCGCGCTATGTCGGTCCTGATGCACCGACTGATGTGTTGCTGTGGCAAGACCCAGTACCCGCGGTTGATCACGCACTCATCAACGACCGTGATGCAAGATCACTGAAAGCGAGTATTTTGAAATCATCCGCAACGCCATCACAGCTCATTAGAACCGCCTGGGCCGCTGCAGCAAGCTTTCGTGGCACCGATAACCGTGGTGGTGCCAATGGCGCACGCGTTGCGCTTGCGCCCCAGAACGGCTGGGCCGCGAATAACCCTACGGAACTTGCAGCGGTAATAGCCGAACTTAAAAAGGTGCAAGACAAATTCAACGACAAGAAAAAGGGCGGTAAAAAAGTATCACTTGCTGATCTCATCGTACTTGGCGGCGCCGCAGCGATAGAGAAAGCCGCCAAAGATGGCGGTCACAGTGTGGAGGTTCCATTCACACCTGGACGTACCGACGCCACCCAAGAGCAAACCGATGTGAGCTCCTTTGCAGTTCTGGAGCCCACTGCTGACGGTTTCCGCAACTACTATGCAGCGAACAACACGCGCTCTCCAGCAGATATGCTGGTCGATCGTGCAGACATGCTGACACTTACAGTTCCGGAGATGACAGCGCTGGTCGGCGGATTGCGTGTACTCAACTCCAATACGGGTGAAGTTCCCCATGGCGTGTTTACCGATCGGCCGGGCACTCTAAGCAACGACTTCTTCGTGAACCTGCTCGATATGGGAATCCTGTGGTCGAAATCAGCAAGCACTGAAGGTGTTTACGAAGGCCGAGATCGCGCAACCGACAAGGTTGTGCATACAGCGACACCCGTCGATCTGGCATTTGGGTCCAGCTCTGAGTTACGCGCGGTAGCAGAGGTGTACGCGGCTGACGATGGCGAAGCACAGTTCGTCAGCGACTTTGTTGATGCCTGGAGCAAGGTGATGTCGCTCGATCGCTTTGATCTGCGTAAGTAGTCTGTGTTCAAACTGCGCGACGGCATCGTCGCCGTCGCGCATCGGTTATCGCCCGGCTCCTGCTAGCTCTTGGTCAGGGGCATCACGGTTTCGGCAAAGGCTTCCATTCTGTCGAGACCACCCGGTCCAGCAAAGAAGAATGCGGGCACCATGATCCGGCCAACGCCCAGCCCGGCCATTTCTTCTACGCCCGCTGCCGGATCAGCAAACTGGGCACCAAACATCGCGTTAATCTCGATACTGTCAGGATCACGGTTAGCCTCTTGCGCCGTACGCCGCAAACGCCCAAGTAGTTCACCCAACCGGGCAGCATCGCCTTCACCAGGGAAATAACCGTCAGCAATACGCACCGCGCGCTTGAGTGCTGCTTCTGAGTCACCACCAACCAGCATCGGAATGTCACCATTTACAGGACGTGGACTGCAGGTGGCGGGGTCAAAATCAACAAAGTCCCCATGGAACTCAGCATGCGGCCCAGACCAGAGAGCGCGCATTGCCGCAATGTACTCATCGTTACGGGCACCACGGCGCGCCCAGTCGACACCAAGCGCATCAAATTCTTCCTTCATCCAGCCAACACCCAGACCAAGCTCAACGCGTCCGCCAGAGAGCTGATCAAGCGTTGCGAGCTCTTTGGCCAGAATCAGCGGGTTGCGCTGGGGCACGATCAAAATACAGGTACCAAGCTTGAGGCTGGGCGCCGCCGCCGCAGCAAAAGCCAGCCAGATCAACGGATCAGGAATAGGCGTGTCAGGCTCAGCGGGAATCTTGCCATCAGGTGAATACGGATATTTGGAGGCAATGGAATCGGGCAAAATGACGTGCTCACCACCCCATACGGATTCGAATCCCGCCGCTTCCGCGCGGCGACAAATCTCGAGCGACTCTTCCCCATTGATGCCAATGCTGCTGGCAAATGCTAGGCCTACCTTCATGTTGTCTCCCTTCTTGTGCTTTTATAGTTCTCTGGCAGCGGAATTCTTGCTTCACTGCGTGCACGTTCCCACACTAGCCGGAGCGCGTCTAGTGGCTGGGCGAGCCCCCCTAGAGCAGCGGGCCAACTGTGCGCGAAAAGCGTTCAACGTCAGCGTCTCGAAAACCCGCGATATTTATGCGACCACTAGTCGCCATGTAAATAGCATGCTTTTCGCGCAGCATAGTGATCGTTTCAGGCGCCAGATTAAGTGTAGAGAACATGCCGCTTTGGCTCGTAATACTGCCCTGATTGTTACCCAGCGCAGCTGCCAGCTGCTCACGAATGGTCTGCATTCTTTTTTGCATAGCCGCCAGTTCAGCCCGCCACTGCCGGGTGAGCTCTGGATCTTGCAGTATGGTTCGAACAATAACCGCGCCGTGGTCTGGCGGCATAGAATAGGCTGCCCGGGCAATCGACAACACGTTCGACTGGGTGATCTGGGCAAGCTCGGGAGTTGCGCAAAAAAAGTACAACGCCCCTGTTCGCTCTCTGTACAGGCCAAAGTTCTTTGAACAGGAAACGGTAACGATCGCTTCTGGTACCTTGGTGAGCATGGCGTTCACTCCTGCCAGATCGGTATCCAGCGAACTGCCCAGACCGTGATAGGCCACATCGATGAACGGCAACAGTTTTCGCTCGCTACAAATTTCGGCGACTCGCTGCCACTGCTCCAGAGACAAGTCTGCACCCGTTGGGTTGTGGCAGCAGCCTTGCAACAACACGACATCACCCGCAGCAGCCCCTGACAACGCGCTTACCATCGAATCAAAATCGAGTACCTGATCGGCCACATTAAAATACTCATAGCCTTGGCTCGCGAGACCGGCTGCTTCAAGTATTGGGCCATGGTTATCCCAGGTAGGCAGGCCAACCCAGACTGTTGCATCGGGCTTACTGTGGCGAATCAGCTCTGCCGCCAACCGCAACGCCCCTGAACCGCCCGGCGTCTGCAAACCCGCACAGCGAGCTCGCAACGCACTGTTGTTACCAAACGACAACTCAAAAATACAGTCGACAAACTCTGGATCCCCCGACAGGCCCACATAAGCCTTGCTTTGTTGACTATCGACTAGTCGCCGCTCTGCCGCCTTGACCACTTCCATCACTGGCGTGGCACCAACTTCATCCCGGAATACACCAACACCAAGGTCCATCTTTTCAGCTCGATCATCAGCGGCAAACATGCCAATAATCGCCAGCAGAGGGTCAGCAGGTTTTGGCTCAAGGCGCTCGAACATCGTGGTTTCCAGAAAACTTCCAAAATCGAGCGGATAGTACCACCAGCCCAGCGCACACCCCAGACCAGAAATTTGCGCATTGGTCAGTATCATCTATCGCGCAGACCACTACAGGAGTTATCAAATTGGGTCTTTGCAATTAACCGCGGCTAATCAAACCGTGACTTCGATTGCGCACCAGCGATAGCTGCGTCGTCCCAACTCGATGGTTTGGGAATAGTGATGGCGATCAGGTTGGCAATAATCACAGACACCAGCATGACCCCTACAATCGGCCGCAGTGTACCGTCGTACAACAAACCACTTAGCGCACCCAGCACAGCTCCAAACGAGAACACTGCCATGCTCATGAGTGCACCTGCACTACCCGCTAACTTCTGAAAGTTGGCGAGATGCAACCCGCTCATTGTTGAGTTAATCAGGCCTGATGAACCAATCACCAGTGCCATAATTGGCGTAAATAACAGGCTTTGCGGTTCACCACTAAAAACCAGCAGCGCAAGTATCAGCACCCAAAACAATTGGGAATACATGCCCATCCGGAAAATTCGATAGGGCTCTATGCGACGCACAAGTCGTGCAGCAACCAGTGTGAAACACATCATGGCAAACACGTTGGCGCCGAAATACAAGGGGAACGCGCGGCTACCGACGTCGAAGTACTCAAGGTAAATAAAGGCGGCATTGGTCAGAAACACCATCAATGCCGAGCTGACAAAACCCTGCACCAACACATAGCGTAGGGGCACAAGTACACCCTCTACCCGGCGCCCAAGAACTTCCAAATATTGTGGGATGAGATGACCCAGCTTGAGGGTGCCAGTTTTGTTCGTGTTTGTTTCACCCAGGGTATTAAAGACCACGAGAATCACGAGTCCATAAATCGCGAGAAACAGAAAAATGCTCTCCCAACCTAGCGGCAACAGTAACGTACCAACCACCGGGGCCAGGAGCGGTGCTGCCAGCATTACCAGCATCACCATAGGAAACCGCTTGGCCGCCTCGGTGGCTGAGTAACTGTCGCGCACCATGGCATTGCAGATAGAAGCCACGAAGCCTCCACCAATGGCCTGCACGGGGCGCAGCCATTGCACCTGTTCAACCGTTTGCGCGAATGAAATCGCAATTGCGCCGCCAATGAATATTACTAACCCAAGCAGGCCAATCGGACGGCGACCAAGTTGGTCGGATATGGGCCCACCCAGCAACTGACCGGCGCCAAACCCAAGCAGATAGGTACTAATGGTGAAGTTGAGCTGGACAATATCGGTGTTGAACGCCTCAGCCATCGCCGGCAAAGCCGGCAGATAGGTGTCTATCGCAAATGGAGCGATGGCCACCATGGCGGAAACAAAAACCAGAAAATAACGCGGCAAAACTGCAACTCCGTGTCTACCACCCGCAAATTCGGATGACAAAAAGTGCTGGGGAACCTACCAGTATACGGGCTTACACAGAGTACCGCGCTATACTGGGCTACTGCAGAAAGAGATAGAAGGAGATAGCTGTGTCCGCTCGCGTGTCACTGCCCATGAGGTTAACCCTGTCGATGATCGCGCTTAGCATCAGCATCTGGCCTGCGCAGACGCTCGCTCACGACAATGCGCGCCCCCGTGACGACGCCCGACCAATCGCAGATTTCCCAGATGTTGGCAATCTCAAGGTCCTGGCCGTTGACTTGCACACGCACTCGGTATTTTCCGATGGGCATGTATGGCCGAGCATTCGCGCGGAAGAAGCGGCCCGAGATGTGATTGACGCAATCGCCATTACTGAACATCTCGAGTGGCAACCACACATTGCAGATATCCCCAACACCGACCGCAATCGCTCCTATGAAGAAACCGTACGCTCAGCCAAAGCGCTCGACGTGCTGATTATTCCAGGTGTTGAGATCACTCGTATCGACGAAACAGGCCACATCAATTCTGTATTCATCAAAGACGCCAATCCACTCGTGCAGGCGAGTGGCATCAAAGACTACGTGCCCGATCACCTGTTCACCACCCGTGCTGAAGCGGAAGCTGCGGCTCGCGCCCAAAGCGAAGCCTTTGCGAGTGCACACAAAGTTGAACGCGACGAGGAAACGAAGTGGGCGCCATTTTCGAGCCGCGAGGTTTACATGACATTGGTGAATTTTGGGGTAGCTGCCGAGCGTGATCCACGAGAGGTTCTCGACGCCGCTGCCGCACAGGGTGCGTTCAGCTTTTGGAATCACCCCTTGTTCGAAAAACCGGACTGGAACCTGCCAAAGTTTCATCGTGCCGCGATTAAGAACAATGTATTGCAAGGCATAGAGATTGCCAACGGCGATCACTACTACCCTAACGCTCACCGGCTCGCGCTAAAACACAATCTGGCGTTGATCGGTACGTCTGATGTGCATCAGCTTATCGCCTGGGACTACGACCGAGAGAAGAACCAACACCGGCCGGTGACACTGGTGCTCGCTGCCGAGCGCAATGCAGAGGCGATCAAGGATGCCCTGTTCGCCCGCCGCACAATAGTATGGTGGAACCACACCTTAATCGGCCGCAAGGCAGAATTGCAGCCATTGCTCGAGGCAAGCATTACGCTTGAAAAAGTCAGCTTGAGTTCCTCAGGCAGAACCCAGTTGTGGCTGCGCAATCACACAGGCGCAGAATTTCGAGTAGCACATACAGACGGGCCAGCAACCACCCGAGCGGCAGGCCAGTTCGCACTGCAACCAAAGAGCTTAACCCAGGTGGACGTTGCCACCGACAAGTCAACTGCAACACTCACCCTCACCGTGCTCAACGCGCTGCTGGCACCCGGTGAAGCCGCTACATTAGAAATCGCGTTCGAAAAGCCAACGCAATAACAGCACACAACAACTTCTGGAGACTTGTAACTTATGGAATTGATTCTGGTACGACACGGCTTGCCTGAACGAGTAGTGCGCGATGAAGGTAAGGCAGATCCTGACCTGTCAGCAACGGGTCACACACAGGCCGAGGCTGTCGGCAACTGGCTGGCCGCAAATGAAAGCATAGATTCCGTCTACGCAAGCCCGATGAATCGCGCCCATCAAACTGCCATGCCGTACGCCAAACTGGCCGACAAGACGATCAACCTTGTCGACGAAGTTGCAGAATTTGATCGCGACAGCCGAAGTTATATTCCGGCAGAAGAATTAAAGAAAGAAAACTATGCCGCCTGGCAACGCATGAGCAGCGGCGACTACGGCAAACAAACCGACATGGCCGGTTTTCGCGACACCGTGGCAAGGGGTATCGAAGGTATTATTGAGCGCAATCGCGGCAAGCGGGCGGTCGTGTTTTGCCACGGTGGAGTTATTAACGTTTGGAGCACCCACTGCCTCGGGTTGGAACCGAAGCTGTTTGCCGATGTACACTACTGCGGCATATCGCGGTATCTTTGTGCAAGCACCGGCCAACGCAACCTCAAAAGCCTAAACGAAACCCAACATTTGCAGGGCTTAAGAACTAACTGAATGGGCCTGACTGAGTTTCCTGGAACTTTTTTGGAACAGGGAAGAAAACATGGACGAAAACCTCAACGACGCCAGGGGCGAACTAGCAAACACCCCTGCCGAATCGAGCAACCTGCCATTTCACTTCAATGGCAGCGGCAGCGAATACTTTCGAATCTGGATCGTCAATATCCTGTTGTCATTCGTCACACTCGGCATCTACTCGGCATGGGCAAAAGTTCGTACCAATCGTTACCTGTACGGCAATACTCACGTAGCCGACGGGACCTTCAACTACCACGCTAAACCACTGACTATTTTACGCGGACGAATCATCGCGGTTGTACTGTTATTGATCTATACCGTCGCCATCGAGTTGCTGCCGATCCTGGGTCTCCTACTGGCGCTTATGATGTTTATCGCCATCCCTTTTGTTGTGGTTCGTGCACTAAGGTTTAACGCCAATATGTCCAGTTGGCGCAACGTTCGCTTCAATTTTGTTGGTGAGGCCGGTGGCGCCTTCGGTGCCTACATTGGCTGGCCAATACTGGGTATGTTCAGTCTAGGTTTTGCCTTACCTTTTGCATGGTTCAAGCAAGCAGAATTTGGTGTCGATAACCATCAACTCGGCAGCACGCCTTTCAAGCTGAGTGCTGCACCAAAAGACTTCTATATATTGGCGCTCATATTGTTTGTCTATGCTATTGCTGTCATGACTTTGTTTGCCATGCTTACCAGCACACTTGGTGAGGAATCCTTGGTCCTTATACCGTTGTTATTACTTGCTTACTTTATGGGCTTTTCGCTGTTTAGCGCACTACGTTTTCAATTGATCTACAACAATCTTCAGCTCGGCGAGAATGTCATCAACAACAAACTGAACGTAGGCAGTTATCTAATAATCGCAATCACGAACGGTTTTTTCATGGCACTAACACTTGGGTTGTACTACCCATGGGCAAAAATTCGCATCACCAACTACCTTATAGAGTCTCTGCGACTACACGCGGTTAACGTGGATGAGTTTGTTAACGAAGCAACTACGCAGCAGAGCGCATTTGGCGAAGAATTTGGCGAGGCCTTCGACCTGGGAATTGGCGTGTGAATGAACAACGATGAGATTGATCAGGACGACGCTGCGAAGTTTGTCGCCTTCACACTTCTGGGTCAGTTCCAAGATGGCATAACATCGCGCAGCAAACCCGCCAAACTGTTCGTGAACTCTAGGGGTGCACAGCTGGTTACCGGGGAAATCTCACTCCATTTACACCCTGATTCTATATCGATCAGCGACCGCATTGGGGATACCCCCCGCCGCATCGAGTGGAATAGCGGCGCGGTCTTTGTTACCGACGACAACGAGGCTGCAGATCAACTACAACGTCTTCTACCCGGAGGAAACTTGGGCCGCATGGCCTTCAGGCTCGAGAACAACCTCACGCTCGCCATTGGCGCTTTGGTATTAGTTACGACACTCCTTTTCGCCGTTATGATCTGGGGCGTCCCTGCAGGCGCCCGCTATCTGGCTGCCAAAATACCGGAATCAGTAGCAAGACACGCTGGCGATGAAGTTTTGCAATCATTGGACGAACTCTATCTTGAGCCCAGCAAGCTCTCAGACGATCGAACAACACAGCTACGCTCCTACCTGATCGCATACGACAGTTTTCCGCCGCGAATAGAATTCCGTTACGCAGGTAAAAAACTCGGTCCCAACGCTTTTGCTTTGCCCGGGGGCTATGTCGTCATTACTGATGAACTTATCGCACTGGCCGAAAGTGATGAAGAAATTCTTGCGGTGTATCTGCACGAGGTTGGCCATGCGCGAAACTACCACGCCGAAACCGGTGTGCTCGCAAATTCTGGGTGGCTGGTGGTTCTAACGTTGTTTACCGGCGACATCAGTGGCATGACCGAAACAATATTCGCTCTACCGGTCGTGCTGGGACAACTCGCTTTTTCGAGAGAGCTTGAAAGCGAGGCCGACGACTATTCAATCGAGAAGCTGAAGGAGCATTCCTTAGACCCGAACTTATTGGCCGCCATACTCGAAAGGATGAACAGCTACTCTTTGCATACGCCAGACACGGAAGACCAATCCGATACTGAAGAAGGAAAGCCAGAAGAATCAACCAGCTCGGCTACAGGGACCAGTCTGCTCGACTACCTGTCAACCCATCCGTCCACCCCTGAACGACTCGCACGGATTAGGCAAGCTGCACAATAGGCGCCGATGAGTTAAGCGAATCGCGCGCCGTACCCGCAGCCTCTTTGTAGCGTGCCATAAAGTTAGCAATTTCCTGTTTGTCGATAGCTTCTTCTATCGACTGCCCATCGGCAATTCGCGCCTCGATATCGAGTAGAACGCCCACCGGACCCTGCCCACGATTGCGCACTACCACATCATTCACCGGCTCCAGCAATCGGTTCTCAAACGCCTGGAGAGCCGCGTTTGTCACTCCGTGTTCCAGCAGGGCCGCACCAAGCACTCGGGTGTCCACGATGGCCTGGGTTGCGCCACCAGACCCATGGGGAAACATCGCATGAGCTGCATCACCGATGAGGCCAACTTTACCGTCTACCCAACGCTCAACCGGATCCCGGTCAACCATGGGAAACTCCCAAATACCCGACGCTTTACTCACAATATCCGGCACGCTTAGCCAGCCAAAATCCCAGTCTTCAAATTGCGCCATGAAGGCATCTGCACTGGCCGGCTTATTCCAGTCGCTTTGATCTACCGCACTCGCGTCTTCGGGGTGTAACTCGGCAATCCAGTTGAGCTGAGTTTCGCCGTTGGCGTCAAGCGGCTCTACCGGATAGCAGATAAAGCGCTGGGCAATGCCACCAACAAACACAAACGAGTTTTTATTGCGTGGCGGTGCAACGCGAGACACGCCGCGCCACATCACGGCGCCACTCCAGTTCACCGGTGCCTGACTCGCGTGCATTTGCGCCCGTACCCCCGAGTGTATGCCGTCTGCACCAACAAGCAGGTCACCAGAGCAAGAAAAAGACTCGCCGCGAGCGTTCTCAAACCAGGCCCTCACGCCACCCGATTGACTTTCATAGCGGCAAAACCGTGCATCACTCACAACACAATCTGCACCAAGCCGATCTCGTACGGCGGCCAGCAAGCGCAGATGGAACTGTCCGCGATGTACCGAAAACTGTGGCCAGTTATAGCCCGCCAGCGTACCCCTGGCTTCTTTCCACACAGGATGGGCACCGTAAAAGTACAGCGCCCACTCTTCTGCTTCGATACCAATCTGTTTGAGATCATCGGCAAGCCCCAACTGGTAGAGCTCACGCACCGCATTCGGTTGCAGGTTGATTCCAACCCCGAGCGGCCTGATATCGGGTGCCGCTTCAAACACCTTCACCGCGAGGCCTATCTCGTGACAGGTCAATGCAAAGGTCAATCCCGCAATGCCACCCCCGGCAACCAGAATGGTCATTGTTGACTCGTCTCAGCCTCGTATCGATTCCAAACCACCACCTCTTCGAGCGGTTTGCGGCGCACCGGCTGAAATGTTCTCTCTGGGTAGCCCACGGCAACATAAACGAGCATGTGCAGATCGTCGGGCACATTACAGAGTTTGCGAATTTCCGGTTCAGCCTGGCCTGGAAAGGTAGTAAAGCAAGTACCAATACCCAGTGATCGCGCAGCCACAATCATGTTTTGTGCGGCCGGGTATACGGTAGAGGCCATAAAACTGTCTTGCGGGTCGTGCGGTGGATAAACCTTCCGCGCCATGCCCACAATCCAGGCCGGAACCTTCGCAAAATTTCGAGCCAGGTGCTCGGCGCCCTGCAGCATCCGTTCTTCAACCCCGTCTGCGCCGGCAGCCCGATTCGCAAAGAAGGGGCCCATGCCTTCGAGTACCTTCGCCCCAACAACCGATTTGGTAGCGGTATCTTCTATAACCAAAAACTCCCAACCCTGGCTGTTGCCCGGATTCGAAGCCCGCGTTGCGGCAAACAGCAGTTTTTCCAACACCGGGCGCGGGACCGGTTGGTCCTTGAAATAGCGCATTGCCGTACAGGTGCTCATCGCCTCCAGCACATCCATAACCTTCTCCCTTCTACTCATTCACATGACATCCTGGTTGCGTTCGGCGTTGATGCCTACGTTGATGCCTACATTGGCGCTGTGGTTGATCATGGTAGGATCAGTACAGGCAAGATCTCTCGATTTACAAGTTAGCAGGCAGTTCGAAGACATGGCAAACAGCGCCGAAGAACTAGACATCATTAGAACGGTCCTAGGCTACTGCGAGACGGGCGAAACTCATATGGAGCCGGAGGTCATGTTGAACCCCGTCTCCCACTACACCGACCCCGCACGCCTGCAACTCGAAATAGACACTCTGTTCAGAAAATTTCCGATTATTGTGGGGCATATCAGCCAACTGGCAGAGCCCGGCCAATATTTCACCCACAACGACACTGGCGTACCCATTCTGGTTACGCGCACAAAAACCGGTGAACTCAAGGCTTTCATAAACGTCTGTCGCCATCGCGGCGCTCGCGTTGTCAACGAACCCTGCGGCAAGGCCAACACCTTTTCTTGTCCCTACCACAATTGGACCTACGGCCTCGACGGGGCTCTGCGTGGCATGCCAGAACCCATTGGATTTGACGCCCTGGATAAGCAGACACACGGTCTTGTGGAGTTACCCGCATTCGAACGATTCGGGCTGATTTGGCTGCGGCCCTCACCGAGTGAACACAGCATAGACATCGATGCATGGGTTGCCCCTATGGCGGACCAGCTCAAGTCGCTGCACCTCGACTCCCACAGCCTCTTTCGCGAATGGTCCATTCACCGTGATATGAACTGGCGTATTGCGCTGGAAGGTTTTCAAGAGTCGTATCACTTCTGCTATGCCCACAAGAATACCGCGTGCTCAACCTATCTGGACAATCAGTCGGTCTTCATCGACCAATATCCGCATGTGCGCCATGCTGTGCCACTTACCCACATCACCAGGCTCAAAGACCAGACTGAGGATGCCTGGGACTACCGCGCCAACTTCATGACGCAAAACTATCTGTTCCCGTGCAACTTTGTGCAGGCGATGACCGATCACGTTTATATCCACACTATAATTCCCACGGGCCCGGGTACTTGCGTTTTCAAATGCATGATGTTGATCCCCGAGGCCGCCAAAACTGAAAAGGCCATAAAGTATTGGGAAGCCAACTACAATGTGGTACGAACCGTGTTTGATGAAGACTTCGCTATCGGTGAAGGTATCCAACAAGGTTTTGCAGCGGGTGTGAACACCAACTTCACGTTTGGGCGTTACGAAACCGGGTTACAGCTGGGGCAAAAGGCTATCGAAAATGCATTGGCCGGTAAGCTCCGTGCCTAGCGTTCAAGCAACCGTCCCATTGCCCAGGATTAAAATCGCTCCCTGTCAGGTTGCTGCAGATTATTAATCGGGCGCACACCCAACCTGTTCAACAAGACCCTGCGCAGCGCTTTTAAGCCGTTGTAGAGCACCCGGGCAACCCGCGCATTACCGAACAGCAGGCGACTCACACGGTTAAACAGGTTCTTCCGTCTGGATGCGAGAGCCAACTCACGAATGCCTGCCGCGCCATAGTGCAGCTCGCCATCTATCTCGGTCACCATGCCGTCATCAATATCGAGACCACGCTGGGTAATGTCATCCATCAATGTGGATGCTTCCCGCGCATCCACTAACTCCAGCTGCCCCGGTTCTGCGTAACGTTGAGCCATCTCACAATACGCACTGCATACCGGGCACTCCTTGTCGTAAACAACTCGCAGGGGCCGGCTCACTTTACCGCCCTGAAGACTGCGGCGCTGCCAACCCTAGTGATTTCCACTTCATGAAAGGCTGATTCGAGTGCCGTTGTAAGATCGGCAAGCCTATGGTCGGAATTGTGGAAAATGCCTACTGCGTTTAGCAACTTCATCATCAGCCAGGACCAAAAATTCGCGCGAACAGGGTGATTTAGCAAAGTGGCACCAAAGAACACACCATCTTCTTCCAGAACCGAACGTATATGCATAAATATACGACGATTAGTCAGGAAATCACCGGGAATACAGTGCAGAACATAGTTCATACCCACAGATGCGTACTTCTCCCCATCGTCTTTCATGGGTAACAAAATATTATGCTGATAGTTTTCCGGCCCAAATTCTAGTAACCGCCGCGCTGACTTCTTCAGGCAACGCGGGTTTAAATCCAGCAACACCAGTCGCTGCAAAAAATCTGCACACAAAGTGCGCTGTAGAAAGTAGCCACTCCCAACCCCTATTTCGAGATGATTCTGAGAAACGTTCTCTACGTAGTTATCGAGCAACCGTTGCGTTGAGCAGCGCCAGATAAAGGGTGAAACAAACCGATAGAGCCCCAGGTCATACAGGAAGTGACTCATCAGAGAAAAAAATAGTTGGCCAAGACGCGTTGCCGGCAGGTTAACCCTGGAGGAAGGCGGCGGCGATACATAGTTATTCATGCGCTTAGCTCCATTTTCTGCACTGATCTGGCCTGCACTGCCGGAACCTGCTCCGTTTCACTCAGCAGGTCATCAAGGCAATCCGAGAGTTCTGCAAACTGAAAACGATAACCGTACTCTAGCGTTCGACTGGGCTTCACCCGCTGCCCAAGCAACAAAATAGTGGAGCGTTCTTTGCCGACAACGCCCTTTATGAGCCAGGCCGGGATACGCCCAAGCACCCAGCGGTTCAACTTGGCCGCCAGTAGCGCTGTAAACGCTGTATTAGAAACAATGCCTGGGGCAACGGCATTGAACACGCCGTGCATAGCGTCATGGTCTATAGCACGCAACACAATACCGACCACATCGTCGATGTGTATCCAGGGAAAGGGTTGCACGCCAGAGCCCATCCGGAAGCACAGACCCCACTTAAACGCCGCGTGCAGCATTGGGAATATGCCTCGCGCGCCCAGGCTGCGGCGCTGCTCGGCAGTTCCCCCTGCGCCTGCCTGCCCAAGACTTCCCAACACAATGCCAAACCGCAGTTTGACATGGCGGACCTTGTCGCTGTCTATCCCATCAGCTGCCGCTTCCCAGCGGCTTACCAGCTCAGCAGGAAAATCGATGCCCACTGGATCCGAGTGCTCGTCCAGATCGAAATATTCCTCAGTGCGCTCGTAGGCCTGGGAACCGTAAAAACACTTACCGGCCGTCGAGATAAAGGTGCCTGGTGGATTGGCGCTGGCATTGATCGCTTGCACCAGCGCTTCAGTGGTATCAATTCGCGACCGGATAACCTCCTCCCGGTAGTTCGATGTCCACCGCCTGCGCATATCCAGAATGTGCTTACCAGCGAGATTTATAACCAGATCGCAATCGGGGATGCCGTTGGCCTTCACCGCATCCCAGGTGATTCGGTCGACCCCGGGTGTCCGGGAAATGAGGGTCACCCTGTCACCGCGAGCGCGCAGAACGGCCGCTAGCTGCGTGCCGATGAAGCCGCTGCCGCCACCGATGAGAATATGCTGTTGGGAGGCCGGAGAAGACTGGGTTGGTAGTTGCGCTAGTGCTGTTGTCATGGGTCACCTCTAAGGTTTGTTGTGGTTAGGCGACGAATTAAAGGGAACCCACGACGAGACCGCTTCCTGACTGATAATTTCTCAGCACATAATTTATATATTGTTATATATCAATAAGTTAGAAGTTTCCTGAATGATAGAACAGGAGCTGGATCAGGCCAGCACGGACTTCCGATAGTTGCCCGGCGACTGCCCGGTGATCTCCTTGAAGGCCGCATAGAAGTTGGATTGGGACTTAAACCCCACCTCCATGCTGATCGACAAAATAGACGCCCTGGGCTGCTCCTTTAGCAGCACTCGGGCTGCCTGAATGCGATGCTCACGGACAAATCGCGAAAAACTGACCCGATATTCAGTGTTGATCAGCTCGGACAGTTGGTGGGCACTGATTTGCAACGCCTCCGCCACGGTCGCCAGAGTCAGGTGCTCGTTCTGAAACAGCTTGTCCTCCGACATGAGCCGCTCCAGGTGTTGTTTTGTGCCGGCGACATCAAGCTCCGTTAACGTGGAGGACTCGTAGCGCAGCCGGGCGACCTCAGCAAGCTCACCCAACAGTTCAGGAAAACCCAGCAGGGTCGCCACCACCAGCAACAAGGCGAGTCCAATACCCAGCGCGTAAGGCACATAGAAGTAGCCAACATCCATGTAGGGCAGCGAAAACCCAAGAATCAGTACGCCCACCGCCATGGCGGTAAACAGCACCAGAAAGAACAGCTCAAATTTGCCCCGCTGCCGGCTCTCGCGAAGGTTATAGATCACTGTCGTAAGCCAGATGCTGTAGCCCGTCCCAATGCAAAACAACACAGAAATCGCCACCGCCTGTTGCGGTAAAAAAACCAGCAACACCGGCGCTACGTGAATGAGCATTGATGGCGTGAAGCGAGTCTCGTCAAACAGTATTGAGCGACTGAAGAGATAGAACATAGAGGGCGCCAGAAACAACCAGAAACGGTAATTCCAGGAGTTCAGCGGGTCCATCTCCCCGGTAAGGTACCCGAGATGTCCGAGTTGCAACATGGACAATCCCACAAGCAGTAACAAGCTAGTAAGCAGTGCCCGCGGCGATTTGTTCAGGTTGTGTAGAAAGAAGACGTAGGTTGCGTAGAGCAAGGCACAGGCAACCACCGAAAAGCCAATGATCAAAGTGACAAACAATGTCATCTTAAACCCTACTTATCCTTTTCTACGCACTCATAAACCCGGACGGCAATCACCTCTCTGAGGCTGGTCTGTTGCGGATCACCGCCGTCTGCCACCGCATCGCGCACAATGTTTGCGATCATCTCTGTCACACTACGAGCGCCCTCAGGGCGGCCACAGGCAACTGTATAGATACCCAGCATGCCCATAATCTCAGCAGCAGCAACTTCTGTGGTATCCACCACCCGACCGCCCAGATCACTCTTGCACTGAGGCAGATCTACCGGTCCTGCAAAGGATTGGGCGATAGCCATCGCCTCATCCAGCGTAAAGGGCCGCTCGCAGTCGTTATCCACAGCCTGTGCAGCGACCGACCCAATCACAAGCGCAAACCTCAGCAGGCAAATCGCAACCTGCACCGGAGTATTGACCCATTTCATCATTAGTGTTCTCGAATAACTGACGACCATAACTAAACCAATTCTTACTCCACATTCATAGCGGTGATTGGGCATAACAATCCCATTGCACCAACGCTTGAGCGATGCGAAAGTGCGCGCTGTCGGTATTCTGCACCGAATTAACAGTCATGATGGTATACAGCGGGCAAACGCGGGCAAACAGTGAACCTGGGTGCCTGCACTCCATCCACTTTAGCTACAAACGAGGTTTTCAGGACAACAATGGCATATCAAGCAACCGGTCGACTGCATAAGGTATTCGACACCGAACAGAAATCCGCTTCCTTCGCTGCGCGCGATTTTGTCGTTGAAGTTGCTGACGGAAAGTTCCCGCAAATGATCAAGTTTCAGTTGGTGCAGGATAAATGCGCACTCATTGACGACTACTCAGAAGGCGATGAGATCAGCGTAGAGTTCGATCTGCGTGGTCGCGAGTGGAATGACAAATACTTCACTAACCTGACTGCCTGGCGCATCGGCAAGGCCGATGGGCAAAGTAGCAGCGGCGGTCAGAGTAACGAAGTGTCAAGCACCGAAGCGCCCGCAGCGAGCAGCGCGCCGCTGCAGTCGAATGATGACTTTGACGACGATATTCCGTTTTAAGAACAGCTCAAACTAACAACAGCTCAAAAGAGGCCGCACCTAGCTCCGCAAATGCCCAAAAACTCTCTCGAGTGCGTTGGGCGCCCCCATTGCGCCATCGCCTGAGCGTGGCATATCGCCATTCGCGTAATCGTGCAATGTGTCCTGGCCGTCGCGCACATGTTCTGGCAACGGTGCGCCTGCAACATGCTCTTTCTCTGTTGCAAACAAAGGAGCGGAGCGGGTCCAGTTGATTTGCGCGAAGTAGCCCGCACCCGCCTCGAACACTTTCGCTTCTGATTGGCACTGCGCGTGGGCAAGCCAGGCAACCATCGCTGAGACTTTTTCCGGCCCTAGCCGCGCCAGCACTTCTGCCGGTGCACTCTTCAGTTCCGTCTTGCCCTTCGCAACACGGTCTGCAGAAACGTTTGAGTTTAAGTCTTGTACCATGCGGGTATTCGCCTGGGGCACCAGTACATTGCACTTAATATCGAGCTTCAGTTTTCTGGCTTCAAACTGCAGCGAGTTCGCCAGCCCAATCACACCGGCCTTGCTGGCCGCATAGGCAGCAACGCCAGCACCGTATATGGCGGGTGATGCGGTAAACACGCAGCGCCCATAACCCTGCGCCACTAACACCGACCAAACCGCCTGCATTATGCTGAATACCCCTGTGAGGTTAACGTTAATGGTGCGCTGCCACGATTCGAGCGTGAGTTCGCTCCAGGTCTCGGGCGTAATGATGCCGGCGTTGTTAATCACGATATCAATGCGACCGAAGGCCGCCAGAGCGGCAGCAACCACCGCGTCACCGTTTTCCACGGAATCGTAGTTTGCGACCGCCTCACCCCCTGCCTTGACGATTTCGTCCACCACCTCATCCGCCACGTGCCGCTGGGTATCCCCTGAGCCGTCGTAGGCAATACCTGGGTCGTTAACAATTATCTTGCAACCGCGCGCTGCAAGCAGCAGTGCATGCTCGCGACCAAGCCCGCGGCCAGCGCCAGTAACCAGGGCAACCTGTCCGTCGTAGCGGAGTTTCTCTTTACTCAATGCCGAGTTCCTTCTTGGAGTTAATGTAGTGCGTCGATTCGTTAGGCTTCCAGATTTCTCACGAAACGAAAATCTCGCGCAGAGGATTTAACACGATAGAGCGTAGCCGGACGGCCGATATCTGTGCGCTTCTCACCCGAGTCTTCAATCAAGTTAGCTTGTTCAATACGGCGTCGAAATGATTTCTTCTGCAATGGCTTACCAATAAGCACTTCATGCAACTCTTGCAGTTCCGGCAATGTAAAGAGTTCAGGTAACGCATAGGCTGGCACAATTGAGTAAAGGGCTTTTTGTCGCATCCGCTCGCGTGCCTCTTTGAGTAATTGCTTATGATCAAAAGCAAGCGGCCGCTTCGCCAGAGTTGCGACATCACTCCAGCACGCATCCATCGCGTTCTCCAAATACGCACGACAGTCCTGATAGGCCATAAGAGCCGTGTAGCAAACGGTTACGGCCCACCCCCGCTTGTCGCGGCGAGCATTGCCATAACTCGCCAACTGCTCGAGGTAAGGTGGCGCTACGCCGGTCTTCTGATTCACCACGCGCCGCACGGTGTCTTCGAGGGTGCGATCGCTTGCCAGATCGACAAATCCTCCCGGCAGGCTCCACTTGCCCTGCTCCGGGTGCTGAGTGCGCTTAACCACCAGCGCCTTCAGGCAACCTTCGTGATAGGTAAATAGCGCTGCATCTACCGTTAAAAGGGGTCCGGCGAAGCTCGCAGGGTCATAGGTGGCCAGAAAATCCGCTTCTGAAAGGTCATTGCTATCGCTCATGGTGGTCATTTTGTGACTTTATGACACTTTTTTCAAATATCGACTTGACCTTTAAGGGTCTTTTGGTCACTATTAGTTCATTATTTGTGTCCTTATGTCACTTAAAGCGGAAAACCCCATTTAGGGGCCCGCACAATCGCTGACCAACAGGAGAACCGCGATGTTTGGAATCCAGTACTACAAGGCAGATGCCTCCACCTATGTCATTCGCAGCACAGCCGGCGAGATCAGGCAGCAAGGCAAAGGCCTGAGCTTTTTTCACAACACACGTACCAGCTCTATCGCGGCCGTCCCGCTGAACGCGCAGGACGCTCCCTTCATTTTTAAACTGCAAACGGGAGATTTCCAGGAAATAGCCGTACAGGGGCAAATCACCTTTCAGATTATCGATCCGTTGCTGGCGACTAACGTTTTGAACTTCACCGTCGCGCCTGGCAAAGGGGGTCAGCACTACGTCAGTGAAGACCCTACCCGCCTGTCTGAACGTGTCATTCGGGCGGCGCAGGCGCTGGTGCAGAACCGGGTTGAAGGCGAAACACTGCGCGATGCCCTCACCATGACCAACACCCTCACGGCCGCAATCAGAGAGGGGCTAGCAAACCACGACGCGCTCGACGCCATCGGTCTAGCTATTCTCGATGTCACAGTGTTGAAGATTGCGCCCACGCCTGAGACAGCACGCGCGCTCGAAGCGCAAACGCGAGAAGCGATCTTGCAGGACGCCGACGATGCCACCTACATACGACGCAAGTCTGCCGTGGAGCAAGAACGCACCATCAAGGAGGCCGAGCTCGATACCGACCGCTCCGTACAAGAAAAGGAGCAAGAGATCGAAGCCCAGCGAATCGAAAACGAGCGCGAAATCTTCCGTGGCAGGCTACGCACTGAGAAAGAACGCTTACAGGCAGAGATCGAAGCCGAAGAAGAGCGTCAGGCACTCGTCGCAACCCGGGTTGGCAATCGCAACCAGGAAGCAGAAGCCGATGCCTTCGCGATTCGAACAAAAATGGCTGCTCTGCAGACTCTGCCGGTAGAGCACATGAAGGCAATGGCACTCGCCCAAATGGCGCCGGATCAGCTGATTGCCGTGGCGATGGAGAGCTTCGCCCAGAACGCACACAAAATTGGCGAGCTGAATATCTCACCAGATTTGTTACACAGCTTCAAACGCGCGGTCAGCGACCACTGACCCACCGCTACCAGCGCATACATCTGTACATTAAAGGAGCAACGCCATGACAAAGAAGTTCGATGCCAAGAACGGTCGCTTCATTCTGGTTACTCGAAAAACTCGGCTCGAAGAGTTGGTGGAGCGATTTAACACCTGGCCACAAGCCAAGTTCTATCTGGAACACAACAACACCAACCCTGCAGACTATGTCGCCGAGCATGACCAGTACAAAGCCGAGGTGCTTAAGGTACAGACGGTGTTGCAGAAGCAAGGTCGCTTCCAGCTCCTGGAGCGTTCATACCTGCCAAGCTATCAATTTGGTGACAACGATCTGGTGGTCGTAATTGGCCAGGACGGTCTGGTGGCCAACACGCTCAAGTATCTACAAGGGCAACCTGTCGTCGGCATAAACCCTGACCCTGCCCGCTGGGATGGTCCATTACTGCGCTTCGAGGCCGCACAAGTCGCTGACGTAATCAAAAACGTCACAAACAACACCGCCGACAGTCAACAGATTACGTTCGCCCAGGCGCAAACCAACGACGGGCAGACGTTACAGGCGGTGAACGATCTCTTTATTGGCCCCCAAAGCCACACCTCAGCGCGGTACACCCTCGTGCATGGCACACAACGGGAAGAACAAAGCTCCTCGGGCATCATCGTCTCGACCGGCTTTGGCTCCACCGGATGGCTGCAGTCTATTCTGGCGGGCGCACGAGGCGTTTACCCTGATAGCGAAACTCACGTTTTAAGCAATGGCTTCGATTGGAACGCCGAGCAGCTACAGTTCGCCGTACGCGAACCCTTCCCTAGCCTGACCACCGGCACCCAACTGGTGTTTGGTACGGTGCAGAAAAATGACCAACTGACGATCGAGTCTCGTATGCCCGAACGCGGCGTTATATTCTCTGATGGCATGGAGCAGGATTTCCTGACCTTTAACGCGGGGACCGTGGCCACCATCAGCGTCTCGCCAATCAAGGGCCGGCTGGTTATTTAGCGTGAGAATGACTCGCCACTTCTAAAACTCAACCTCTCAAAGACTCACTCTCTAAGGCTCTTTCGCTAAGATTCGCCTTGGGCAAGCGCCTCAGTGTATTGCTCTTGCGTTATGACACCACCACTCTCGGCGGCCCTGCCCTGGTCAGCCGGACGTAGGTGTTCCTGCATTCCATCGATGCGCTTCCAGGTCGCATAGGGTTGCTGACCCTTCGCATCGGGTACATAGCGCGAAGTTTCTGTCCGCGTGTGCTTGTGTATGTAGCGTGCGCAGTTAACAAACACCTTATCAACGCGCGCACGCACAACCGCCAGCGCACCAGGATAATGTGCAAGCAGCTCATCATCAGTGTGTAACCGGGCAGTCGCTTGTACGCGCAGCCGATTGGGCGTTTCAAAGTCTATAAACAACAGCCCAATCTTTGCTGTTTCGGCGATGTTGCCCAAAGACAAAAACATGCCATTGCCATCGTAGGCCGGAAACGCGAGAGTCTGGCTATCGACCACTCGTACGGTGCCAACATCGCCACCCTTGTACGAAACCGTTGGCTCACCCGCAGCAGTTACACTCGAGAGGAAAAAGAAATCCCGGCTGGTAATGAACGCGGCGTGACTTTCGTTGATGCTGTCTTCAATAATCGCGCCTTCCAGCGCGTCAGCCAGCTGGCGGGACTCAAACTCGTCCTGCAGCTTGCGCTGCGCCTGTGTATAAAACGTCATTTGGCCTCTCCTGAAGAAACGATTCTCGATTCATGCTGATGGGTTTACTATCGCTATGCAAGACTTGAGGAATGACCATGAGTGCGCCACAACCCGCCTTTATACTCAACACCTGGTACGCCGCCGCCTGGGAACACGAGCTCGACAACGAGAAGTCGCTGCTCGCGAGAAAAATCTGCGCTGTACCGCTGGTGTTCTACAAAACGCAGGACGCAGGATACGCTGCCCTAGATAACCGCTGCTGCCATCGCGCAGCACCCTTGTCCATGGGCCGGGTCGAAGCCAACTGCTTGCGCTGCATGTACCACGGCATGCTCTACGACACCGCCGGAAAAGTTGTAGAGATCCCCGGCCAGACCAACATCTCGAAGAACATGAAGGTGCGCTCCTATCCGGTTTGCGCCAAGGGCGGCATGATCTGGATATGGATGGGTAACCCTGAGCTGGCCAACCCGGACCATATCCACGATTTTCCGCCGCTTTCAGATCAGGCCAACTGGCGGGGGTTCGCCAAAGAATCCTATCTGCACTACCAGGCCAACTGGATGCTCATTGTGGATAATCTGGCCGACTTTACCCATGTGGCTTTTGTTCACACCAACACGTTGGGTGGTTCGGAGTCTTATGCCTACGAGTCTGTGCCAGACGAAGTCGAACCACTGCCCACGGGTCTCGCGATCAAACGCTGGCACAACAACAGCCCACCACCGCCGTTTCACCGACGCGTCATTCCGCAAGCCGAGCACGGGTTAATGCTCAACCGGTTGAACGATATCGAAATGCACCTGCCCGGTATATTTCTGATGAAAACCACCTTCGAGCCAGCGCAGGAGGACTCGGCGGCTCTTCACCGTGAATACCGCAACTGCCAATACATGACACCGGAAACCTGGAACACCACCCACTTCTTTTGGAACTACCTGCATAACTTTGATCTGGACAACACGGCAACAACCTCATCGCTCGAAGCTTCTCTGCTTGAAGGCTTTATGGAAGACAAGGTGTTCATTGAAGAACAGCAGTTGTTGCTCGAACAAAGTCCCGAGTTTGTGCCGCGCGGTATCGGTGGCGACAAGGGGCTCACCGTGTTTCGCAGCAAGTGGCGGGAGCGACTGGCCGCAGAGGCAAAAACGCTTACCGAAGCGAGCGCGCAGGCCACAAACGACAGGGCCCTGATCTAGCGTCTGATCTAGCGTCTGGGCACCCAGTCAACGTGCTCAGTTGGTATTGAGCGACTGCAAGCGGGCAGCCTGTGACCTTGCTTGCTCGTGTCTTTCAATCAACTTTTCAGATTGCGCCCGAAGAGTAGGGTCATCGATGAGATTGAGTAGTGATCGGGCATCCTTCCCGTTCACGCGTCCAGTTCCCAACATACCGCCCAGTAGATGGTCACGATCAGTGCCAGAGAGCATTCGTCGCGCAAAGCTGGTTGCTCCGTCTGGGTCGTTCCGCGTCCAGGCTCGCCCTAGTGTGTTGTAGAGGGCGTTCACATCTGCGCCGGACTGGCTGGGTTGTGACTCAATCCAGCGACTGGCAGCCTTGGGATCATCACGCGCCCAGGTCTGCACCAAACTCCGCGCGGCGGAACTGTATTGCTGCGGATCCGTAACCTCAGCCAGCCGTCGGGCTGCCAGTTGCGGATCGTTACGCGCTAATGTTTTTATATAAGTGGGTTCCAGTCTGGTCCGCTGCTCGTCAGACAGCGCCGCCATAAACCGTTCAGCAGCAGCGTTTGACGTCATGCCCAATACTGAGAGAATCTGTATAGGCGCGACCTGGTAATTGGCAGAGCCGAAGTTGTCTGAACTGGACTCCAGCGACTCCAGCCAGGCAGCCGCGCCTTCAGGGTCGGTAGCGGCACGTGCAGACCAGAGGCTCAAACCGGCGTTACCGCGATCCTCTTCGGGTAACGATGCAATCATGCGTTCCGCAGTCGCCAGCTCCATGGTCCCTAATTGCGCGACGAGCGCGTTGACCAGGTCGGACCGACGCCCAGTTGCGGGTTGGGCGTTGAGCCAGTCAATGGCCCGCTCGGGATCATCAGCAGCAGCTAATCCCAGTATCCCTCCTTGCATGCTCATCCGGTATTGCGTGTTCTCAATCTCGCCGCTCGCTGCGAGCGCAGCCCACGGATCCCTCTGCGCCCAACTTCTTAACACCTGGGCTTGCGCGCCTAACCGTTGCATTGGGTTACTGATATTCCGCAGTTCCGCCCAGGCGTCCTGACTGTTGTGACGCGTCGATGCCAGCAACTCGCCAGTTAGGTTCAGGGTGTCAATAACCCACTGCCGGTCACTAACCGACAGAGAGTCTTTCGAGCGCAGAATGGCGGCGCCAGCGATGCGCTGTTGGTTTTTACTCAGCTCCGCTGCAGCCGCGACCGCTTCCTCCAGATCAAGCCGTGCCCGGGCGTGAAAAATGGACTGCAGCCAGCGCGTTGCAGATGGCCCGGCATTATTTAACGCATAGTCTAACGCAGCCGCAAAATCGAGCTCCGCATAACGACCAATCAACAAATAAGTACCACCAGAATAATCGCCACCAACCCACGATTGATCCGCGCTATCAAGCAGCCCGCGAATTGCTTCTGCATCAAGCGGTGCCGCAAAGGTGTAGAGCGCCGCCGACTGCAAAAACTCGCTAGTTATCTCCGCAGTCTCGGCCAGCGTCTGAATCCGCGGAATCGGGTCTGAAAAAGGCGCCGCGGTGGGCTGCTGAGTCTGCGCAAAATCTCTATACCCAGAGTCGTCGTTGGGAGCGACGCGAGCCGTGGAATCTTGTGCTCTTGGGAGTGAGCTGTCATGGGTTATCGGCGAAGAAGGCGGAAAAGAAGCCGCTCGCTCCGTCACCAGCCAGCCCGCCGCAAAACCAACCGTTAGGCAGAGGCTTGCACCTAACCAAACAATCCACCCACTATAAAGACGTCCCGCCATAGCTTTTCCCTGCCTCTAGCGCTTAGCTGTAAGTCACTCCATCATGCTACCAGTTGTGGTCTTGGTGCAAACTGGCGCTAGGGCACCGTGCGTATAGCCACACTGGTGCTGCCGCGTAACTCACCGGCCTGGCTGCGAAAGCGTAAAAAGGTCCTGTTGCGCGCTGGATCAAAAGGAATAACGGCACCGCTCTGCAGGAGCTGGACAAAGACTGCAAAGGTCGCTGTGGAGCTGGCGGCTTGGGTTACGGTTACAACACTTGCTGGCGGCGCTAAACAGGCGCCCGTCGTTGGGTTCGTTTCACAGACAAACACCGCCACGGGCAAATCGACCTCACCTGTGTCGGCGCTGACCTCGAGCGTTTCACTCACTCCGACGTTGGTGATAGCGGCAACAAACGCTCCCGAGTTTACGCCTGCAGCAATATCAGTAATTCCATTGCCATCTGCTGTTAAGGTAACCGCAACGATGTCGGCACCTGGCATGCCAATGGCTGCCAGCTGAAAGGTGTTAACTCCACTAATGGCTGGCGTGTCTGATAGTGAATTACCACAGCTAAAGTCGAACTCAATCTCTGTGCTCGGAAATCCGTTAATAGGCCGAAAGGTAAAGAACACTGTTGCAAAGCCATTCGGTTCAATATCCAACGGCGGATTCGCGGAGCTTATGACTTGATTGGTTGATGGATCAGTCTGGAAGTACTCAAACACCGCGGGAACGTCAGTGATGGGTTGAATACGACAACTGGCCGCTATGTCGTCAGAGGTATTCAGGATTGTGGCGAACGCCGACGCCACACCATCAAAACCGATGGACCGACTGCCAGGCAGTATCGCCGATACCGGCGCGCTAACGCGCTCGAACGGTATGGTTTCGGTAACACGAATCAGTTCTTCCCGGCTGCCTGTGGGACCCAGCTCCGACAAGGTAGGCAGCAGTGAAAAATTACCCCCACGATCATCGGTGCACTGGGCGTTAATCTCATCCACAACTTCCATACCTGCCGCATTGATGGTGCCAAACACCGTTGCACCGCCATCAGCGAAATCAAGCCCGGTAGGGCTCGATCCACCGTTGTCGGCAACGTTAATTAACCAGGCGTTGGTTGCACCATCTGGCTCACCCTCCGGCACAACCATAGCAATGGTGCCGCGGCGATTACTCTGGTTAAACTCGTTGGCGACAGGCGCTCGCTCAGGAATCGCTTCGATCGCTCCCGCGGGACCCGACGAAAATCGGTATCTGCCAGCGACAATGAATTGCCCAGCGCCGTCACCCCCCGGCAGACTCCGATGGAAGAACGTCTCCTCATAGTCGCCACTTTCAAGGTACGCGATGAAGTTGGCGACCGTTTGCGGCGCGGCATCGGGTGTAAACGTGACAAAAATGTCGCCGAGCACCGTGCGGAGTCGAACCGCATCATCTTCGATCTCATCACCAGCAAAGGTGGGCACAACGACCACTGACAGCCAGAACAGCAACACCCCTCGACCGTAGAGTTTTAACTTCGTCATGCGCTCGGCCTTCTTGCCACCAGGTTGATACGCGGTTTAGTTAGCGTGGTAGCAGTAAATGTAGCAGTTTAAGCGTGCACTGCAGGCTCTGTGAATCGCTGAGCACGAGCAAATAGGCAGATTAAGTGCGCATCTAACCCGATGGGTTCACGCTCTCCCACACTTACTGGGCGGTCATACCCGCATCAATCGTAAACTCGGCACCGGTCACGTACGACGACTCATCCGACGCCAGATACAAGATGCAGTTTGCAATGTCGTCCGCCTGTCCCATGCGTCCAAGTGGCACCATCGATGTGGGTAACCCCTGCTGTGTTAGCCCCGGGGCATCTTCACTCGCCTGGGCACCCTCCTGCATGTTGGTCCATATCACACCGGGGTGAACCGAATTGCAGCGGATGTTATCCGGAGCACCTTCCATGGCAACCGATTTAGTCATTAATCGCACGCCACCCTTCGATGCACCATAGGCAACACAGGTTGGCATACCCACCAATCCGGCTACCGATGACAGGTTAATTAGCGATCCACCTTTGCCCTGCGCAACCATCTGTGCCATCCCGTACTTACAACCCAGGAACACGCTGGAGAGGTTGACCTCTTGCTGGCGATTGAAATCTTCAAGTGTCATTTTTGAAATGAGTTTGAGAATAGCGATGCCCGCATTGTTCACCAGCACGTCGAGCGACCCGTAGGTCTCAACAGTTGCGCCTATCACCTCTTGCCAGCGCGACTCCTGGGTAACGTCGTGCTGCAGCGCTAGCGCCGTACCGCCTGCGGCCTTGATTGTCGCAGCACAGTCTTCCGCACCCGCTGCATCGATGTCAGTGACCACTACCTTGGCGCCTGCGGCTGCCAGTAACTGTGCTGCCGCTCGTCCAAGCCCGGGATTTGAAGCCGCGCCTGTCACGATTACAACCTTATTAGCCGCTCTTTTACTAGCCGCTCTGTCATCCATACCCCTCTCCTAGGATTCAGTCGAACGGTTAATCATACAGCAGATGGACCCGACCGATCCGCCATGTACTGGCCACCATCTGCGCTTCGCTGGAACAGATTTGGGGCGGTTAGACTTCGAGTTTACGCGCGAGCCGCGTACTCCACAGCGCTGCGAGCAGTGCTACTGCCGCAACCAGAGACCAGACCAGCCTTGCGAGCAGCTCCGCTGGCGGCGGCGCAAAATAGACCAACGCAAAAGTAAGCGCAAAGCAAGCTCCAAGCGCTACCCACGGGTAGCGAATGGGCGCCAGCGCTTCACCATCAATCAGGTAACCCGCAATTCGAATAAGCTGGCCGGCAGCCATAGCACCCACAGCACCTGGGGCGCCCCACTGCGGAATAAGAACAATGAACCCCACTATCGCTACACTTGCTCCAGCAAAATCGATCAACAAAACCCGGTAGCCGCTTTCGCGAGCATAACTGCCTACCTCGAGCATTCCGGCCATGGCGTGCAAACCCATCGCCAGAGTTAACAATGACACCAATGGCAACGCGCCCGCATAAGCAGCAGGCAAGCCCAGCACAATAAACATCGGCACCAGTAGGTTCACTCCCAAGCCGAAGATCAGCAACAAGCTCATCCCTACACCGAACACCTCGGCACTACGGTTGAGACCACCCGGCTCCCTTAACACCACAATCCGTTTGGGTAACCACCACAGCTCAAGGGGATACAGTGCAACCGAGAGAATCATGGCCAGCCGGCTGGCAAGACCAAAGTGCCCCACCACAGTTGGATCGACCTCCTGGGCCAAAAACAGCCTACTGGCATTGCCCAGCACATACATGCTGATCATGGCCCCTAGTACCGGGACACCATAGTGAAACAGTTGGCGGCAGCGACTCCACGACCAAAGCGCTGGCGTTCGTTTTAGCTGCCAAATCAAGAGGTAAAGCGAATAGAGCGACAGGACAATGCCGTTAGCCACTAGCAAGCCCTCAGCACCAAACCCGGAGCCTAGCACTACAAATATAGCCAACACCTGAACCAGAGTACGAATGAACACCAATACAGCAAAATGCTTTGCGTCATCTTGCAAACGAATCCAGGCCAGCGGTAGTTCGATCAACCCTGTTAAACACGACCCGATCAACACGACACGAAACGCATTGAGATCCAGGGTTAGGCCAATCAAGTTCGCATAATTACGGCTAAGCGCCATTACGACTACGATAAAGACAGCCGCCGTAAGCAACGCGACACCAATTATTTCGCCCGCAACACGCTGTTGCACCAGTACACTTTTTTCAACAGAAGCAAACCGGATGAGCTGTTCGGTCATACCCATCCCAACCAGCAATACCACCAGATCGGCTGCGACTACCGCGACATCAAAGGCTCCATAAGCCGCAGGAGTCAGGTATAGCGCTACCAATGGTATGGTAATTAGCGAAAAACTCTTCTCGACAATCGTGCTGACTGCATAGAGAACAACCGGAGGAAACCGATCAAAGGTGGAGTTGAGCCACTCAAACATCAAAGAGTATTCGCGTCAGGCCTGATTTTTCTTGAATAGGCGCAACTGGGGCAGCAGTTTATATTTGATACTATGCACCAACCGTGGCTTGGGGTAGCGCGCAAACAGATCCAGCATCGAGTATTCCTTTATCGACTGCGACCAGCTTGTTAAGTAATGGTAGTCATCAGCACAGCTGTCATACATAACTATGGTTTGGTCGTCGAACAGGTCCTTTATCGTATGATAGAGGAGAACTATACCCGGAGAAATGTCGGCGAAAGCAGCGTCGTAGTCGGCCCGCAGAGGATAGGCCACACCGTGAAACTGAATTTGAAATTCGAACGCCACAAGATCGGAACCGACGCGCATTTCCCAAATCACCACCTGACGACCGGCTGCTAACAGATCAGTAAGCGTTAGCAGAAATTTTCGGTCTTGGGATGCCATCGATAGATCAGCCCCTGACTCTGCCTTCCAGCTACGACCAGAGGTGCGAAATATCTCATCAAGTAGCGGATCATCACTGCTCTCAAGAATAGTCTTAGAAACGCTCACATCTGCGGTTGCTTCAATACGTTTGAGCTTTCGCCTTAGACCTTTACGAAAAGACTTTGACCGACCAGCTAGATACCCATCCCAATCACCACTGACATCAATCATTGGCGTTACACGCACACGCTCCACCCCCTGAAGGTAGTTTTCACCAAGCCGATCAAGCGCCTCTAGACGCTTGAGTTCTGATTGAGAAATCAGCGGCACGCGAAACAGGGGGACGTCAACAAAATCAATCAGGCTTTTCAAGGCTCGAAAAAGGTCGCCACCAACGAGGGAGTCACTAATCAGCATGCTGCAGGAAGGGGAGTAGCCATTGCAGGCCAAGCGAGCGCTATTTAGGCTGACAACCTGAAAGTTCTGCTGCTCATGCAGTATTGGTGCAACGAGTACCAGTTGATCATCTTTGCGCACACAGATAACGGTGATATTGTAGGACGCGCCAAAGCTCTGATTCCAGGCTTGGAACCAGACAAAGCTCTTCGACAGGGGCTGACTGTGATTTGCTTCAAACAATTCACTCCAGTCGCCCTCAAGAGCCGCTTGCGCATCTGCCGCGCTATATTCGACCGTGCTCCACATATCTCGCTGAAGTTCTAGTTATCCCACCTCGCAGAGCTCAGAGTATCGATACTCGCCAAATCGATCTCTCTAAGCCCTCACAGTTCTATAACACTTCTATTGGGGAACAATCACAAAACGTAAAAACTCACCCCAGATTAAATTCTCATTACATACCCGTCGTGTGCTCGTAACAGACACAAGAATAAAGCATGCTAGCGTGATGAGACCTATTTCACACTTGCGACAAGAAATTGAAACAGCTGTTAAATAACCTTACTGATCGTCTCTACAGGTGGTCGAACCATCTACTGCCATTTGATATCGCGGTTGTCTATCTTCTGGAGATCTCACCAAGCAGCACCGCGGCAATAGACGCTGGCCGGGATGACGTCAAAATCCGGGCACTTACAGAAGCTGATCTGATACAACTCAACCACCCAGACATGGATTTTTCACAGGGCGAGTTGAATCGTCTTTGGTCCTCTTGTGAATGCATCGCTGCTTTTAAAGACGAGTCGCTAGTGGGCTATGCCTGGTATGCAGATGGCACCATCAGCGCCGAGCTAAACACGGCGGGTCCGCCATTCAGCGGCTGCGCCATGGAGCTTGCCGCCGACACGCAATATCTATTTAAAGTATTTGTGCATCCGGCACATCGCGGCGAGAGCATTAACGTGTTGATGTGCGAAGCACTAGGCGATGAACTGCAACGGCGCGGCTACCGCCGACTAGTCACCCTCACAGAATGGAATAACCGGGCATTTCGCCATAGCGTCGAGCCTATGGGGTTCCGCTCTATCGGGCATTGCACAGAATGGGTATTCGGCAATCGAAGCCGCTACAGACTGCCGGATCACCTTGATGAGATCGCTCGATTCACGGGAGCCTGAACAGGCTTGTGAGCAAAAACTGCGAATAAGAGCTAAAGTATTGCCCAAACCAGACCAGTAGGGGCAATAAAACTCATGGCCGAAGCAATCGTGTTTAACCATCCCGATCCGCTCGATCCCTCTGATAGTTCTCTATACCCTGCCGGCGACCACTGGGAGATTTTTGAGACCTTGCGGAACGAAGATCCAGTGCACTTCACCGCCGAGAGTCCATTTGGTCCGTACTGGAGCATCACCCGTTTCAACGACATAAAGCACGTTGATACCAATCATCAAATATTCTCCTCTGAGCCCGCCATTGTCATCGGCGATTTACCGCCCGAACAAACACTCGCCCAGTTCATTGCGATGGACCCACCGCGGCACGATCAACAACGCAAAGACGTTGCTGGCGCGGTTTCACCCCACACACTGGCAACACTAGAGCCACTAATTCGTCAGAGAGTGCAAGGTTTACTGGACGCACTGCCCATCGGAGAAACCTTTGACTGGGTAGACACCGTATCCATCGAGCTTACTACTCAAATGCTCGCAACTCTCTTCGATTTCCCCTTCGAAGATCGTCGTCTACTCACTCGCTGGTCAGACGCAGCAACCGCTTCGCCAGCCCTAACGGGTTCGTCAGACCAAACCGATGAACAACGTATGGCAGAGCTCATGGATTGTCTCGAGTATTTCAATCGATTATGGAAAGAGCGCGAAGGCGGAGACGGCATCGACTTTGTTTCCATGATGGCGCGCAGCCCAGCCTTCCAGGGCATGGAACCCTTGGAGTATCTGGGGAACATCATTCTGCTGATCGTTGGCGGCAACGACACCACCCGCAATTCTATTAGTGGTGGTCTGTACGCAATGAACAAATTTCCGGAACAGTTCGACAAACTCATCGCCAACCCAGCGCTAATCCCCAATATGGTTTCGGAAACCATTCGCTGGCAAACGCCTCTGCCGCATATGCGCAGAATAGCCACCGAAGATACTGTGCTTGGCGGTAAAACCATTCGGGCAGGCGACAAGGTAGTGATGTGGTACATTTCCGGAAACCGCGACGCTGCCGTATTCGAGAACGCGGATCAGCTACAGATTGACCGCAAGAACGCGCGCCAGCATGTATCCTTTGGCTTCGGTATTCATCGCTGTATGGGTAATCGGCTGGGCGAGATGCAATTACGCATCGTGTGGGAAGAAATTCTCAAGCGCTTTAAGCACATTGAAGTGATGGCAGAGCCGGAACGAGTCAAATCCAACTTTGTGCATGGCTACAAGTACATGCCAGTGCAGGTCCATCCGCTTTAGCGACGCTGATTAATCAAACAAAATCACGTTACGGCGCGCGAGACCCGATCGTGTATCTGCAAATGCATCATTGATTTCGGCGAGTGACCAGCGCCCTGAAATGAGTTCATCAAGTTTCAGCCGCCCCTGTCCGTAAAGTTCAATCAACCATGGGACATCTCGTTGCACGTGCGACTGCCCCATTGATGAACCCAAAAAGCGTATCGAGCGATCAGCCATGTCAACTGGGCTGTAGGGCACCTCGGTACCAACGGCGGGCATGCCTACTGCAACCACTGCCCCACCCCGCGTTAGCAGATCAGGCGCGAACGCATAAGCCTGCGCTGCACCCACTGTGACAAACACAAACTCAACACCCAACCCATCGGTGAGCGCCTGGACTTGCTCTGGTAAATCATTCGCAGCACCATCGAGCACGTGCGTTGCGCCAAATTCTTTCGCTGCCTCACGCTTTTCCGCCAGCAGGTCGATCGCTATGACGGTAGCGGCACCGGTCAACGTCGCCACTTGAATCGTATTGAGGCCAACCCCGCCAGCACCGATGACCGCCACCCGATCACCCGTTTGCACTTTTGCGGTATTCACCACCGCACCGGCGCCGGTAAGCACGCCGCAAGAGACCAGCGAGGCTGCCTCGAACGACACCCCATCCGGTAGCGCAACGCACTGACTTTGATCAACGACTACTTTTTCCGCAAAGGCACCACAGTTCATGGCCCGGATGATTTTCTCGCCGCGCGGCCCGCTGATAGGCGAACGATTCTTGTCCCAGGGTTGTGCACACTCCGAGACCTGACCTCGCGAACAGGCTCGACACGTACCGCAAGAGCGGATCAGCGTGACGCAAACAGCGTCACCTGGCTCGAACGCTACTACGCCTGTGCCCACTCGAGTAACCAAACCGGCGGCCTCGTGCCCATAAACTGCAGGCAATTCCCCACCCCAAATACCTGAGACATAGGCAAGATCAGAGTGGCACACTGCAACCGCCTTCATCGTGACCTCAATTTCACCCTCGCCAGGCGCGGCAAGATCAACCTCTTCAATGGTAAGAGGCGCGCCAAACTCACGGCACACAGCAGCTTTCAACTCGGGGCCCCCTGTCTTAAGAACGATTTACGACTGGCTATGTTAAACCGAAACGGGGAGGTCTCAATGTTGCCTGCAGCAGGAATGCGGAACAGCAGGACTTGCCGCTCATCAGACACCCCTTAGCAGGGTATCCCAGCAGCAAAGCGGTGCTAGAATAGACCCCGCGTGAGCTCTCGCCTGCAAGCAGAGTCACAAATTAATAATCGCTCGGAGAGCTTCATGACAAATAAAATCGTACAACCGTTAAAGGGTGCCACGGTAGCGCTAGCTGTTGCCAGCCTTGTAGGCTGCGGTGACTCAACCACATCCACAGACGCCACCAGCGCCCAAGCGGCCAGCAGCGCACCGGCAGCCAGCACTGCGAGTGCGAGCTCGGCAAGCAGCGCAGACCTCGCCCACTGCTACGGAGCCAACATCTGCAAGGGCCACAATGACTGTAAAACCGCCAACAACGCATGCGCCGGCCAAGGTGAGTGCAAGGGCCAGGGTGGCTTCGTTGCGACTCCTACCAAGGCCTGTGCAGATATTGGCGGCGAAGTGCGTGACGACTGGCGCGGTGAAGTGGCCAGCGCCGACCTGGTGCACTGCTATGGTGTGAACATTTGCAAAGGTCACAACGACTGCAAAACCGCCAACAACGCCTGTGCCGGGCAGGGTGAGTGCAAAGGCCAGGGTGGCTTTGTTGCCCTGACCACCAAGGCATGTGGTGACGTAGGCGGCACAGTAGGCGCCTAACTCGCCCAGCAACGTGGAAATGACCACGGGCAAACCAGAGTTCGTGGGGTTCGGGCTTGGCCTGCGCCCCTGTCATTTCCACGCTGCGCTAGAAACCACCCACACCGTGGATTGGTTTGAGGTTATTTCAGAGAACTTCTTTGTGCCGGGGGGCAAGCCACGGTACTACCTCGACCGTGTTCGCGAGCGTTACCCGGTCGCGCTCCACGGCGTCTCCATGTCGATTGGCACTACCGACCCACTCGACCAGGATTATTTGCAACAACTCAAAGCCCTGATCGAACAGGTGCAACCCATGATTGTGTCTGATCACCTGTGCTGGACCAGCTCAGGTGGCACCAACAGCCACGACCTGCTGCCCTTGCCATACACTGAAGAGGCCGTACAACACATCTCGAGCCGGGTAAACCAGGTGCAAGACATTCTTGCACGCCAGCTTGTCCTTGAGAACGTTTCAGCTTACGTGACTTTCGAGCACTCAACGCTTGCAGAGTGGGAATTTCTTAACGCCATTACAGATGCTACTGGCTGTGGGCTGTTGCTGGATGTGAACAACATCTACGTAAATGAGCGCAATCTCGGCCAATCCGCAACACAGTTTCTCGACCACATTTCCCCACAACACATCCAGCAGATTCACGTGGCAGGACATTCAGACTACGGCAGCTACGTTATTGATACTCATGACGCTCCGGTGCGCCCGGAGGTATTTGAGTTGTACCGACGGGCGTGTCAGCGCTTCGGACCGGTCAACAGCATGATCGAACGCGACGATCACATCCCGGAATTCGACGTGCTCTTGACTGAGTTAACCGAATTGCGCCACCACGCAGAAGCTGTAGTCGCACAACAACAGGCAGGTGTTGCCCCATGAGCTTGCCCGATCTGCAACACCACATGATGGGTTTTTTGCTCGACGAAGCCAGCGGCACCCCAGCAATAAGCGCGGGGCATCTGGAAAATCTGGAAGCAATAATAAGCGATGCCTCTCCTGCCGAAGGCTTACAAATCTATAGCCACGCCTATCGCGCCAGATTGATCGAGGTGCTTGGCAATGACCACGAAAAACTAAAGCAATTTTTAGGTGCAGAGG